>NCEH01000006.1 GCA_002304505.1 Rhizobiales bacterium 32-66-11
GACGTATCGCCTCGTTCTCGAGGCCGAACCCGAGTCCAACGTGCTCCTGCGCCTCCTCGAACCCTTCGTCATCCATAACGTGCTGCCCGATCATCTCGACGTGGCACGCCTGGAGGATTGCATCAGCGTGGAACTGGTGTTCCGCGCGCCGCAGGCGATCGCGGAACGGCTCGAGGCCCGCATGCAGGCCATGGTGGGCGTGCGCGACGCGCTGTGCGAACGCGTCGTGCCGCTTTCCCAGCGCTCCCCTGCCAAGCGCCCTCCCGCCCAGCCCCTCCTTGCCCAGCCCCCCCTGGCCCAGCGCCGCGCCGCCGGCGTCGCGGCCTGACGGACCCGGCATGGGCAGCATCATCGCCGATATCGCCATCGTCATCCTGCCGGTGTTCGGCATCGTGGCGATGGGGTTTGCGGCCGCGAAGACCCGGCTGATCTCGGACAAGGCGTCCGACGGCCTGGCCGAATATGTGTTCGGCCTCGCCGTGCCGATCCTGATCTTCAAGACCCTGAGCGAATCCAAGATGCCGGATGCTCAGCCCTGGGGCTATTGGATCGCCTATTTCACCGGCGCCTTCGTCGTGTTCGGCATCGCCATGGGGGTGGCGCGCTATGTGTTCCACCGCAGCCATACCGAGGCGGTGATCCACGGCTTCTCGGCCGGGCAGGCCAATACGGTCTTTCTCGGCGTGCCGCTGATCCTGAAAGCCTATGGCGAGGAAGGCGCGGTGCCGCTGTTCCTTTTGATCGCCATCCACCTGCCGATCATGCTGGTGGCGGCGACCGTGCTGGCCGAGGGCGGCTCCGGCCTGACCTGGGTCACCGGCAAGCGGCTCGTGCGCACGCTCGCCTTCAATCCCATCCTGATCGGCATCTATGCCGGCGGGCTCGGGCGGGTGCTGGACATCCAGACCACCGGCGTCATCAAGCAGATCCTCGATCTCATGGCCGCCTCCGCCTCGCCCTGCGCCCTGGTCTCACTCGGGCTGGCGCTGAACCGCTACGGCATTTCCGGCGATCTCGGGCCGAGCACCTTCATCTCCTTCATGAAGCTGATGATCCATCCCCTGCTGGTCTATCTGCTCACTTTGGTGCTGCCCATGCCGCCGGTCTGGGCCGGGGTGGCGGTGCTGTTCGCGGCGATGCCGTGCGGCATCAATGCCTATCTGCTGGCCCAGCGCTACGGGGTCGGGGTGCATACCAGCGCGAGCGCGGTCTCGCTGTCCACCGTGCTCGGCCTGTTCACCATCGCCCTGTGGCTCTACGTGCTCGGCGTCGGCTGAGGACGCGGTCGCCGGGGTGCGGGGTTTTGGGGTGCGGTTGGGCGCCTGGCTCTGTCGGCGAAGTTCGCGCGAAACGTTCGCCCGAAATGGCGGTTTGGTCCACGGAGAGGGCACGGCGAAGCGCCAGGAAACCGCTCTTCGTCCGCGCTAAGCCATTGTTTCACGTGAAACATTTTTGGGAAAGCGCGGGGCCTCGGGCGGTTTTTCGCAGAACCCGCTAAGCGGAAAGGCCGAGCCGCCGCCGGATATCGGCCGCTCCCTCGCCCGCCTGCCGCAGATAGTCCAGGCTCGCCGCCCCCTCGCTTTTCGAGAGCTTGCGCCCATCCGCCCCCAGCACCAGGCGATGATGGTGATAGACCGGCGCCGCAAGCCCCAGCAGCTCCTGCAACACCCGGTGTACCGAAGTCGCCGCGAACAGGTCCCGCCCGCGGATCACATGGCTGATGGCCTGCGCCGCATCGTCCAGCACCACGGCGAGATGGTAGCTCGCCGGCACATCCTTGCGCGCCACCACCACATCGCCCCAGGCGGCCGGATCCGCCGCTTGGAGAAAAGCAGCGCCGAGCGGGGTTTCGCGGGCTTCGCTCCAGGCGAGCGGCGCGCCGATCCGCGCCAGGGCGGCGGCCATGTCCAGCCGCAGCACGAACGGGGCGCCTTCGGAGCGCAGGCGGTTGCGTTCGGCCTGCGTCATGGTGTGCCGCGCGAACGGATAGAGCGGCGCCCCGTCGGGATCACGCGGCCAGGGCGCTTCTGCTTCCTTTTGCGCGACCGCATGGGCGATCTGCGCCCGGCTTTCGAACGCGGGATAGAGCAAGCCTTCCCGCGCCAGCCGGTCCAGCGCCTCGGCATAGAAGGCGAGATGCTCCGATTGCCGGCGGGGCGCGGCGGCGGGAAGAATGCCGAGCCAGTCCAGATCCTCACGGATCGCCTGTTCGAAAGCGGGGCGGGATCGGGTGGCGTCGATGTCCTCGATGCGCAACAGAAAGTCGCCGCCCGCCTCCGCCGCCGCATCGGCATTGAGGAAGGCGGACAAGGCATGGCCCAGATGCAGGCGGCCATTGGGACTGGGGGCGAAGCGGCAGACGAAGCGCATGGGACACGTGAAACGGTGGGCAGGAAACGGAGGGGCAGGAAACGGATGGGGCAGGATTTAGGGCGCAGGATTTATGGCGCAGGATTTACGACCTGTCGCGCACCGTGAATGCTGACGGGCGATGCCATCCGGCGCAGGCGCTGGCCAAGGACACCCTGGCCAATCCCGCGAAGCGATGATTTCATCCCGCCCGACCCGCCGCGGGCGGATGGCTTGAGGACCAAGGCGCCATGACCGACCCTGCCCCCCTCGGCCCGCTCACGGCACCCGAAAACGAACCGCGACTGGAGTGTCAGGCGGATTTCGACCACGCCCTCGACCGGCTTCTGGCCCTCGACCCGCGCCTCGGTCCGCTGGTGGATTTCGCCGGCCGCCCGGCCCTGCGGCGCCGCGCGCCAGGATTCGCGGGGATGGTGGCGATCGTGGTCGCGCAGCAATTGTCGGTCGCCGCCGCCCGCTCCATCTCCGCGCGCCTTGATCTCCTGTTCGGCGGGCCGGCAACCCCCGAGGCGCTCCTGGCGGCTTCGGCGGAAAGCCTGCGCGCCGCCGGCCTTTCCGCGCCGAAGATCCGCACCCTCACCGGCATCGCCCGCGACCTCGTGTCCGGCGCGGTGGATCTCGACGCGGTGGCGCATATGGAGGCGGACGCGGCGGCGGCCTATCTCACCAAGCTTCCCGGCATCGGCCTGTGGAGCGCCGACATTTATCTCCTGTTCTGCCTCGGCCGTGCGGACGCCTTCCCGCATGGCGATCTGGCGTTGCAGGTCGCCGCCGGCGAAGCGTTCGAACTGCCGGGCCGCGCCTCGGCGGTGGGGCTATGGGCGATCGCCGAGGACTGGCGGCCCTATCGCGGCGTGGCGGCGCAGGTGCTGTGGGCCTATTATGGCGCGCGGCGCGCCCGCACCGGCGTTCCCACCTGAGACCTTCCCACCTAAGGCTTCCCGCTCATGCCCGTCCTGGATAGCCCCCGCCTGCCGCCCCGTTCGGGCGGCGCGCCCGATTCGCTGGTCATCCTGCTGCACGGCTATGGCGCCGACGGGCGGGACCTGATCGATCTCGGCAGCGCCTGGGCGGAGCTGCTGCCGGACACCGCCTTCGTCTCGCCCCACGCGCCGGACCCGTGCGAGGGCGCGCCCATGGGGCGGCAATGGTTTCCGCTCGGCGACATGGACCCGCACGACATGGTGCGCGGCGTGGCGAGCGCAGCCCCCGCCCTTCATCGCCTGATCCAGAGCGAATTGCAGCGGGCCCGCCTGCCCGCGAGCCGCCTCGCGCTGGTGGGCTTCAGCCAGGGCTGCATGATGGCGCTGTCGGTGGCGCTGGCCATGCCGCAGCCGCCCGCCGCCGTGGTGGGCTATTCGGGGCTATGGGTTCCCGAGCCCAATGCCGCAGCGGGCGCCACCGCGCCGCCGATCCTGCTGGTGCACGGCACCGACGACACGCTGATTCCCGTCCAGGCCTTGTTCCAATCGGGGTTCGGGCTCGCGGGCGCCGGCATTCCCGTCGAGTGGCATCTCAGCCACGGCCTCGGCCACGGGATCGACGACACCGGCCTTGCCCACGGCGGCCTGTTCCTCGCCCAGCGGCTCGCCGCCGCTTGAGGCCGGTTCACCAGATGGCTTCACAAGAATGACACGGAGAATATAGAGTATCGCGGCGCACCGGGCAGGCTTGGTTTGATTCGGTGCCATGGAGGGCGAGGAGTTCGATCCTTGACCGCTGCGTTACCATCTGGGGCTTGGCCGGCGCTGGTGCTCAATGCGGACTACCGTCCGCTGAGCTACTATCCGCTGTCTGTCTGGTGCTGGCAGGATGCCATCAAGGCGGTGTTCCTCGACCGCGTGAACATCGTCGAATATTACGACAAGGCGGTGCGAAGTCCGGGCATAGAAATCCGGCTTCCGAGCGTGCTGTCGTTACGCACTTTCGTAAAGCCCGCCCGGCACCCCGCTTTCACCCGCTTCAACGTTTTCCTGCGCGATCGCTTCACCTGCCAATATTGCGGCTCGCGCGACGATCTCACCTTCGATCACCTCATTCCGCGCTCCCGCGGCGGCCAGACAACCTGGGATAATGTGGTGACGGCGTGCTCGCCGTGTAATTTGCGCAAGGGCAGCGACATGCCGGCGCATTCGGGCATGTGGCCCCACCAGGTGCCGTTCCAGCCCACCGTGCACGATCTGCACCAGAACGGCCGCCACTTCCCGCCCAATTATCTGCACGAGAGCTGGCTCGATTATCTCTATTGGGATACCGAACTGGAGCCGTAGGGTCCGGTCTCAGGCCGCCATCACGCGGCGCACCGCACCCCGGCCGCGCAGGCCGATCAGCGCGACCCCCGCAAGGCCGAGGGCGATCAGCGCGTTCCAGCCGGCCATGGAAATCCCCATCAGGCGCCAGGCCGCTTCGTCGCAGCGGGGCACATGGGCGGTCTTGAGGGCGGACATAATGTCGCTGACCACCAGCGGCGTGCCCGAGGTGCAGGCGGTCGGCCCCTGCCAGAATCGCCATTCCACCCCGGCATGAAAGATCGCAATCCCCGCATCCACCAGCATCAGCAGCGCCAGCACCGCGAGCCCTGCCCGCGCAAGCCGGGCCCAGCCGCGATGGGCGGCATAGGCCGAAAGCAGGCCGATGGGAATTGCCGCATAATAGGGAAGACGCTGGTCGAGGCACAGGGGACACGGGGCAAGTCCCACCACCAGCTGGAAATACCAAGCCGCGGCAAGGGCCGCCGCCGCGCCGGCGGACACCACCAGGCAAGCCGTGATCGGCGCGCGCAGATCGATCAAATGCGTGGTCCTCATGTCAGCATGCGGTCGCCGAGACCGCCGTTGCGAAGCCTTGCAATGGCGCGCGCCAGGGGCGCAAGTCACAAGCAAGGCATTGGTGTCATTGACTTACATTAGTACAGCTACAATCTATAATAGTGGCAATTCGCGGCGCGATCCGCTATTGAGATTGATCAGCGCCTTCCGGAGCCTTGTACCGCTGCCGCTAAGGCCATGTGTTTCATTGAAGAGTGCAGAACCGCCGATGTCCGACATGTCCCGCTTCAGAGCCAGCCTCACGAGCCCTGCCGTCGCCCCTCGCGGCACGGCGGAGGACGGTGACGCGGTGCTGCCGGTGGCCCAGCTGCGCGATATCTCATCCACGCGTCGCACCGGCTGCCCGTTCCATGACGTGCGCGAGATGCTGCGCGAAGTGGGCCTGCGGCCGACCCGCCAGCGGCTCGCCCTCGGCTGGCTGTTGTTCGCCAAGGGCGACCGCCACGTGACGGCGGAAATGCTGCATGAAGAGGCCATCCGCGCCCGCTTCCCGGTCTCGCTCGCCACCGTCTACAACACCTTGCACCAGTTCACCGAAGTGGACCTGCTGCGCGAGGTGGCGGTGGACGGCTCCAAGACCTATTTCGACACCAACGCGTCGGACCATCACCACTTCTATGTGGAAGGCCATAACGAGCTGGTGGATATTCCGACCGCCCATGTGGGCGTCGACCGCCTGCCCGAGCCGCCGGAAGGTTTCGAGGTTGCGCGCGTGGACGTGGTCGTGCGCCTGCGCCGCAAGGCGATCGGCAAGGGCTGAGCGCCCCGAGCCCTCTCGCCCACCACAATTCAAGGCCCCCGCACAGCGGGGGCTTTTTCGTTTGAGACGACGCGCCCGGCAGGCCGACGCGCCCCGCAGGCCGGCGCAAACAGCGCCAGGGCCGCCTCACTCCACCTTTTCGCCGGGATAGACCCCCCACAGATCGCCCTGTTCGATAAAGCCGTCGAAGCCGGGGCCGGTGATGCGGCACCATTTTCCATCGCAGGATTTCACGGACGCAAGGACCCTGGGCTCCAGCTGCGCGGTGGCCCGTGCGCTGGCATCCGCGCTCGCGCGCAGCACCGCCGTGCCGCTCTTCAGCCAAGGCGACACCAGCGCCGTGCGGCGGCCCGAGAGCATGGAATGATAGACCCAGCCCTCCGAGCCATCCACGTCGCGGATGCGGCGCCAGGTCTCGAACTCGGCGGTGACCTCCACCGGCAGGCCGGCGCGCGAGAAGATCCAGGAGACGTCCTGATCCTTGTTGGGCCCGGTGCGCACATTCACCTTGTCGGCCTTCAGCGAGACGAAGCGCGGCACCGGCAGGCCGCTTCCGGAATCGTCCGCCGCACGGGCCGCACCAGTGAGGGAAGTGGCGGCCAACACCAGCAGGAGAGCCATCGCGCGTGCCGAAAGGGACTGACGTTTGCTCGCCTGCATCATCCGCTGATCCTCTCCGCTCAGTGAAATCGCGTGCCTGAAGTGCGCCTGCACCCGCACATCGTCAAGGGTCGCCATGCGCATACCCTTTGTGTTTCCTCGTCTGTCTGCTAGACGGGACGAGAAGGGTTAAAAAACCGGGAACGGGGAAGATTATGGCGCGTCGCAAACCCCTCGTTGTCGTCACGCGGAAGCTGCCTGACACGGTCGAGACGCGGATGCGCGAACTGTTTGACGCGCGTCTGAACGTCGATGACGTGCCCATGGACCACGCCGCTCTGGTGGAGGCCGTGCGCACCGCGGACGTGCTCGTGCCCACCGTGACCGACAAGATCGATTCGGCCGTGATGTCGCAGGCGGGTGAGAATCTGCGCCTCATCGCCAGCTTCTCCAACGGCGTCGATCACATCGACGTGGCCAGCGCGCTGGCGCGGGGCATCACCGTCACCAATACCCCCGGCGTCCTCACCGAGGACACCGCCGACATGACCATGGCGCTGATTCTCGCCGTGCCGCGCCGGCTGGCCGAGGGCGCGCAGATCATCACCTCCGATCCGGAGGAATGGAACGGCTGGGCGCCTACCTGGATGCTCGGCCGGCGGATCTGGGGCAAGCGCCTCGGCATCGTCGGCATGGGTCGCATCGGCCAGGCGGTGGCGCGTCGCGCCAAGGCGTTCGGCCTGCAGATTCACTATCACAACCGCCGCCACCTGCCCGCCGCCACGGAAGAGGCGCTGGAAGCGACCTATTGGGACAGCCTCGACCAGATGCTGGCCCGCATGGACATCGTCTCCGTCAATTGCCCGCACACGCCGGCCACCTATCACCTGCTCTCGGCCCGCCGCCTCAAGCTGCTGAAGCCCGACGCCTATGTGGTGAACACGGCGCGCGGCGAAGTGATCGACGAGAACGCCCTGACCCGCATGCTGGAAGCCGGCGAGATCGCGGGCGCGGGCCTCGACGTGTTCGAGCATGAGCCGGCTGTGAACCCCAAGCTCGTCAAGCTCGCCCGCCAGGGCAAGGTGGTGCTGCTGCCCCACATGGGCTCGGCGACGCTGGAAGGCCGCATCGACATGGGCGAGAAGGTCATCGTCAACATCAAGACCTTCATGGACGGCCACCGTCCGCCGGACCGCGTGCTGCCCTCCATGCTGTGAGGGTGGTGGGGCCGGATCGGCCCCCCTCACGCGGCCTTCACATGCTCCGACAGATCGGTGATGCGCTGACCTTCGCCAGTCAGCGGGTTTTCCGGATCATAGGCATAGCTCAGGGTCTCGAAGCGCATGGATCTCGCGTCGATCATCAGCAGCTTGCCCACCAGCCCCTCGCCGAAGCCGACGATGGCGCGGATTACTTCCAAGGCCGCGAGCGAACCGGCGAGCCCCGCCAGCGCACCGAGCACGCCGGCTTCCGCGCAGGGCGCGACCGTGCCGGCCGGCGGCGGCTCGGGGAACAGGCAGCGATAAGTCGGGTTGGGCGTGCCGTCCGGCCCACGCTCATGGGCGCGCAGGGTGGTGATGGTCGCATCGAAGGTGCCGAGCGCCGCCGTCACCAGCGTCTTGCGCGCCAATACGCAGGCGTCCGAGACCAGATAGCGGGTGGCGAAATTGTCCGAGCCGTCCACCACCACGTCCACATCGCGAATCAGAGCGAGCGCATTGGCGGCGTCGAGCCGGCTCGGGTGCAGCACCATCTCCACATGGGGGTTGAGGGCGGCCACGGCATCGCGCGCGCTTTCGACCTTTGGGCGGCCGATGTCCTGCGTGCGGTGGATCACCTGCCGCTGGAGGTTGGAAAGCGAGACCTCGTCGTCATCCACCAGCACCAGCGTGCCCACGCCTGCGGCCGCAAGATACAGCAGCACCGGCGCGCCGAGCCCGCCCGCGCCCACCACCAGAACCCGCGCCGCCTTCAGCTTCTGCTGGCCCGGCCCGCCCACGTCGTGCAGCACGATGTGGCGGGCATAGCGCTCGATCTCGTCCGCGGAAAACGCCATTCACCCTGTCCTTCGTCCGGCCGGCCTCACCCATAGATAGGGGTCCGGGCGTGCCTGCCCAATGCGGGGGCAGGCCGTTCAGCGCGCCGCGGCCGCCCGCGGCGCTTCGGCGGCTGACATGCCTTCGCTCAGCGCATAGCCATAGAGCACGAGGCACGGCCCCTGGGCGCCGGCCTCGATGGCGGCATCGACCGCCGCCGAAAGCGCGCCAAGCGGGGCATGGACCACCCGCTCCTCGGGCCGCGTCGCGGAAAAAACCGCCAGGGCGGGAACCGCGAGATCCGTGCCGGCGGCGGCGAGCTTTTCCACCAGTTCCGGCAAGGTCCGGCGCGGCATATAGACCACCGTCGTCGCCGCCTTGTCCGACAGGGCGTGAAAGTCGAGATCCTTCGGCAGCTTGCCGTCGCGCGCATGGGCGGTGACGAATTGCAGCCGCCGGGCATGGTCGCGATGGGTGAGCGAAGTGGTCAGCCGGCTCGCCACCCCCTGGGCGGAGGAGATGCCGGGCACCACTTCCACCGGAATGCCGGCGAGATGGCAGGCGGCGATCTCCTCGCCCGCGCGGCCGAAGATCATCGGGTCGCCACCCTTCAGGCGTACCACCCGGCGGCCTTCCTTCGCCAGTTGCACCATCAGCGCGTTAATGTCGTCCTGCTTGCAGGAGGGGCGATAGCCGGTCTTTCCCACCAGCATCTTCTTCGCCTCGCGCCGGGCGAAATCCAGCACCTGCGGCGAGACCAGATCGTCATAGAGCACCACTTCGGCGGATTGCAGCACCCGCACCGCCTTCAAGGTGAGCAATTCGGGATCGCCCGGCCCCGCGCCCACCAGAACCACCGACCCGCTCTCAGGCGCGGCGCGCGTGTTTTCGGCGTCGGCGAGTAGCGCCGCGCGATCCTCCTCGCCCGGCGGCTGGTCGGGCGCGAACATGGCGCGGGCGGAAAACTGTTCCCAGAAGCGGCGGCGGCCGTGGAAGCTCAAGCCGAGGGCGGAAACCGCGCCGCGCCAGGATTGCGCCGCCTGCGCCCAGGCCTTGAAGCCCGGCGGCAAAAGCGCCTCGATCTTGGCCCGCACCGCCTGTCCGAACACGGGCGCCGCGCCATCGGTGGAGATTCCCACCACCAAGGGCGAGCGATTGACAATCGCGCCGAACGCGAAATCGCAAAAGGCTGGCTTGTCCACCACGTTCACCGGCACGCCCGCCGCACGGGCGGCGGCGGCGAAGCGGGCGGCCTCCGCCTCATCCTCAGCGTCCGCGATGGCGAGGGCGGCACCGACAAGATCCGCCTCGGTCCAGCGGCGCTCGACGAGGATAATGGGGCCATCGGGCGCGGACTGGACCAGCGCCCGCATCTCCTCGCACGGCGCTTCGGCGATCACCTCCACCTCGGCACCGGCGGCGGAGAGCAGCTCCGCCTTCCACACCGCGGGCTCGGTGCCGCCGGCCACCACGACGCGCTTGCCGGCGAGGGCGAAGAACACCGGCAGCCGGGCCAGCTTGTCCATACGCGCGCCACCGCGCTCGCGGGGTGCACGGCCGGAAAGGGACGGCTTGTCGACAGGCCCAGAGGCCATGGGTTTGGAACTCCGTCGCGTTGAAAACCTCCGGCGCTGCGCGTGGGCCCGCGTCCGGAGGCTATCAGTCTGTGCCCATCGCCCGGTTTTTCCAAGCGCGGGGCTTCGCGCCAGTTATGACGCAAGCTCTTATCGCATTCAACGTCGGAAATGTGGTTTTATCATTTCAACATTCAAATAACGTTGAAAGTCAGTGCGCCTCTTCCCAATTGGCGGCGGCATGGGCCTCGACCTTCAACGGCACGGCGAGCGCGACCGCCGGCAGCGCGGCCTGTTCCATCACATGCTTCACAACCGGCAAGGTCGCCTGCGCTTCAGCTTCCGGCACCTCGAACACCAGTTCGTCGTGCACCTGAAGCAGCATCTGCGCCGAAAGACCCGCCTGCTTCAGCGCCGGCTCCATGCGCACCATGGCGCGGCGGATGATGTCGGCCGCCGTGCCCTGCAGGCGAGCATTGATGGCGGCGCGCTCGTTAAAAGCGCGGATCGAGGGGTTGGACGCCGCAATATCCGGATAATGGCAGCGCCGGCCGAACAGGGTTTCCACATACCCATGCTCGCGGCAGAAGGTCTTGGTCTCGTCCATATAGGCGCGGATGCCGGGGAAGCGCTCGAAATAGCGGCGGATATAGAGCCCCGCCTCCTCGCGCCCGATTCCGAGCTGGTTGGCGAGGCCGAACGCCGAAATGCCGTAGATGATGCCGAAATTGATCGCCTTGGCGCGGCGCCGCACTTCGGCCGGCATGCCTTCCACCGGCACGCCGAACATTTCCGACGCCGTCATGGCGTGGATGTCCAACCCCTCCTGGAACGCTTCACGCAGGCGCGGAATATCCGCGATCTCGGCCAGCAGCCGCAGCTCGATCTGCGAATAATCGGCCGAAACCAGCAGCCGGCCCGGCTCGGCGACGAAGGCGCGGCGGATGCGGCGGCCTTCCTCGGTGCGAATCGGGATGTTCTGCAGGTTCGGCTCGGAGGAGGAGAGCCGCCCGGTGGTGGTCGCCGCCAGCGCATAGGAGGTGTGGACGCGCTTCGTGCGCGCGTTCACATAATTGGGCAAGGCGTCGGTATAGGTGGAGCGCAGCTTCGCGAGTTGGCGCCAGTCCAGGATCTTCTGCGGCAGGGTGTGGCCGGCCTCCGCCAGTTCCTCCAGCACATTGGCCTTGGTGGACCAGGCGCCGGTCGGCGTCTTGGTGGCGCCGGGCAGGCCGAGGCGGCCGAACAAGACGTCGCCGATCTGCTTGGGCGAACCGATGTTCAGCCGCTCGCCGCCGAGGATCTCCGCAATCTCATCCTCGATCCGCGCCGCGCCCTGGGCGAACTCGCTGGAGAGGCGGGAGAGAATCGTCCGGTCGATGGCGATGCCGCGCCCTTCCATGCGCACCAATACGGAAATCAGCGGCCGCTCCAGCGTCTCATAGACCGTGCTCATGCCATCCGCCACGAGGCGCGGCTTGAACACGCGCCACAGGCGCAGCGTGACGTCGGCATCTTCCGCCGCGTAGGTGGTGGCGGGTTCGAGCGCGACCCGGTCAAACGTCACCTGCCCCTTGCCCTTGCCGGCAACTTCCGTAAACGCGATGGGGGTGTGGCCGAGATGGCGCACCGAAAGGTCGTCCATGCCGTGGTTGCCCTTGCCGGCATCGAGGGCATAGGACATGCACATGGTGCAGTCGAACGGGGCCACTTCGATGCCGTGACGCGCCAACACGGCCACGTCATATTTGGCATTGTGGGCGATCTTCAGCGTGCCGCGGTTTTCCAGCATCGGCTTCAGGGCGGCGAGCGCCTCCTGGAACGGGATCTGGCCCGGCAAGAGCCCTTCCTCGAACAGGCCGTCGCCCGCCCCGCGATGGGTAAGCGGGATATAGCAAGCCTCATTGGGCGAAAGCGCGAGCGACACGCCCACCAGGTCCGCCGCCTGCGGATCCACAGACGTCGTCTCGGTGTCGAAAGCAACAGCGCCCAGATCGATGGCGCGGGCGCACCAGGCCTGGAGTTCGGCCAGATCCGTCAACATGCGGTAGCGGCTGCGGTCCACCTTCAGCGAGCGCGCCTCCTGCACCCGCGCCGCGACCAGATCGGCCGGATTGAGCACGTTCGGCCGCCCGTTGATGGCGCCGATCGCCGCATCGGAGGCCGGCGAAGGCGCGAGCACGGGGCTCGCGGCGCCATCCTCCTCCGCGCCGAACAGCCCGCCGGTGGTGCTGGGCGCCAAAGCCGGATCGGCATCGATCGCGCCTGCATCGACCCCGAACGCCTCGGCGGCGCGGCGGGTGATGGTGGTGAATTCCATGGCCTTCAGGAAGGCGATGAGGCGCTTGCCGTCCGGCTGCTCCAGCACCAGGTCGGACAGCGGCACCTCCACCGGCACGGCGCAATCCAGCGTCACCAATTGCTTGGAAATGCGGGCCTTTTCCACATTCTCCGGGTTCAGCAGCGATTCGCGGCGCTTCACCTGCTTGATCTCGCCGGCCCGCGCCAGCAGGGTTTCAAGGTCGCCATAGTCCTGGATCAGGGTCGCGGCGGTCTTGATGCCGATGCCGGGCACGCCGGGCACATTGTCGGTGGAATCGCCGGCAAGGGCCTGAACGTCCGTAACCTTCTCCGGCGGCACGCCGAAATATTCGATCACCTCGCCAAGGCCGATGCGCCGCTCCGGCCGCGCGCCGCGCCCGCCCGCCTCGCCCGAGGCCGGGTCGTACATGCCGATGCGATCGCCCACCACCTGCATCAAATCCTTGTCGGCGGAGACGATCAGCACGTCGGCGCCGGCGGCGGCGGCCTGTTTGGCATAGGTGGCGATCAGATCGTCCGCCTCGAAGCGTGCCATTTCGACCGGAATAAGCCCGAACGCCCGCACCGCCTCGCGCATGAGGGGAAACTGGGGAATCAGTTCCGGCGGCGGCTCGGAGCGGTTGGCTTTGTAGGCGGGATAAATCTCGCGTCGGAACGAGTCTTCGCTCTTGTCGAAGATGATGGCGAGATGCGTGGGCTTGATGCCCATGGCGCCCTCGCGGATAAACTGGAACAGCTTGGTGCAGAACAGACGCACCGCTCCCGTCGGCAGCCGGTCGGAGCGGAAATTATACTTCCGGTCCTGATTGATCGACTGAAAATACGCCCGGAAGACGAAGGACGATCCATCCACCAGGAAGACGTGATCGCCGGGCTTAAGCGGGCTGGGAGCGTGTGACATCCGGGCATCCAATGGCAAGGCGCGCACGATGCCCGAGCGCCTCCCCGTCGACAACCCTCAGCGCGGCCGTCCCTTCCAACTCAGATCGCAGCAAGCGGCTTTTCCAGAACCGCCAGCACGCGCGGCAGCTCATGCCCGCGCTTCAGGATCAGTCCGGTCTGGGACACCACGCAATAAGCGCCCTGCTTGCGCGCCAGCTTGGGGTCCTTCTCGATGCGGTACAGCGGCACGTCGAGCGAGCGGCGGAAGACCGAGAACACCGCCTTGTCCTTCAGAAAGTCGATCGCATAGTCACGCCATTCGCCGGCGGCGACCATGCGGCCGTAAAGATCGAGAATGCGGTCCAGTTCCCGCCGGTCGAACGTGACGAGGGCGGGAGGGACATGAGGCGTCGGCGCGGGCGCGCGGGCAGGGCGTATGGGTTCAACGATTCCCATCGGACCTCCAAGGTGCGAACGCCCCATGATCGCCGTCATCGCCGCCGGGTTCAAGGGGATTGCATAGCCGGCTGGACGAGAGCGGAAACACGATCACGGGCTCGTCAACGACCATCACAGTCTCGCCGGAATTCGGCCCTTCCCTCGACAAGCGGCGGGAGCAAATTCAAAAACGTAGCAGGGCCGGTTCGCAGTTGCTCCGGTCTATCCCAGCCCCCCAGCCCCCCGGGGTGACAGGCGAACCGGCCACTGCTACGCATCCTTCAAGTTTCCAACTTTTAAGGGCCGCGAAAGCGGCCTTTTTTATTGCCCGCGCGCAGGACAGCCGGCAATGTAGAGCGATCCACGACGTTCTCACGCGTGGATTCAGCTGCGTAAATCCGGATTATTTCAGGTCGATCTTGGCGGCGCCGAGGATCGGGCCAGGGGCCTGGAACGAGCCGCGCTGCACCAGGACCGCCGCGCCGTCCACGCCATCGTTCTGGAATTCGCTCAGCGGCACCTGGAAGTGCGCCGGCCCGCCGGTCCAATCGCCCAGCTTCACCCAGGCGCGCACCACATTCGTATAGGTAACGTTCTTGCCCTGATTCTCGCCCCGGCCGATGGCTACCGTATGGGTGCTCAGAATGGGGCAGAGCCAGATTTCGGCGGCATTCGGCACATGGCCGGGTTTGCCAGCGTCGACCCCCGCAGCGACATCCACCACCAGATTCTCGCCGGAGCGACGCAGGGTCACCGGTACCAGCAAGGTCGAGCCCGCATCATGGGCGCGCAGAACGGCCTTCTCGACCGCCATCTTGTCGCTGCCCTTGGCGGGGGCGATCCCGTCCACCACCATCTGCGGGGTGTAGATCATCCGGTCGCCGCGCTGTTCGGCATAGGCCCGCTGGCGCACCGAATGGCCGTGCTTGGCGAGCGTATCCTTCCAGCCGACATAATCCCAATAGTCCACCGCGAGCGTCAGCGCGATCATCTGCGGATCGGCCGCCAGGTCCGTCAGCAGCGCATCGGCGGGGGGACAGGACGCACAGCCCTGGCTGGTGAATAATTCCAGCACCGCCTTGGGCGCCGCCGCCGGCGGGGTCGTGGCGGCCGGCGCCGGCTCCTGCGCACCCGCACCCCCTGCCGCGAACGCGCAGGTGAGCGCGATCATGCCGAGGAACATAAGGCGGAACGGGAGACGGCTCTTCAATGCACCGGGACCTGCGAATGGCGAAGAGTGATTGGCACACGCTTAGGCGCGCCCCGTCCTTGATGCCAGTCAATTCGCGGTGAGACGCGCAAGCGGGCCGGAAAACGAGACAGCCGCCCGCGGACGGGCGCGGGCGGCTGAATTGACGTCGAATGCGGGTGGCGGCAGGGCCGCCACGTCTCACGCCGCGAGGTGGCGCAGCACGTAGGGCAGGATGCCGCCCGAGCGGAAATAATCCAGCTCGTCCAGCGTATCGATGCGGCAGATCAGTTCGACCTGGGTGACCCGGCCGTCGGCATAGGCGATGTTCAGGGTCATCTTCTGGCGGGGCTTCAGATCCCCTTCCAGGCCGCGCAGGGTGATGAGTTCATCGCCCTTCAGGCCCAGCGTCTGCCAGGAGGTGCCCTCTTCGAACACCAGCGGCACGATGCCCATACCCACCAGGTTCGAGCGATGGATACGCTCGAAGGACTGGGCGATCACGGCGCGGATGCCGAGCAGCTTGGTGCCCTTGGCAGCCCAGTCGCGCGACGAGCCGGTGCCGTATTCCTTGCCGGCGAACACCACCAGCGGCACGCCCTCGGCCTTATACTGCATGGCCGCGTCATAGATCGGCAGCTGCGCGCCGTCCGGCTGGTGCAGGGTCACGCCGCCTTCGACGCCGGGCACCATCTGGTTCTTGATGCGGATGTTGGCGAAGGTGCCGCGCATCATCACTTCGTGATTGCCGCGGCGGGTGCCGTACTGGTTGAAGTCCACCGGGCGCACCTGGTGTTCCACCAGATACACGCCTGCCGGGCTGGAGGCCTTGATCGAGCCCGCCGGCGAGATGTGGTCGGTGGTGATGCTGTCCAGGAACAGGCCGAGGATACGGGCATCGACGATATCGGTGACCGGGTCGGGCGTCGAGGAGATGCCGACGAAGTAAGGCGGGTTCTGCACATAGGTGGAACCATCTTCCCAGGCATAGGTCTGGCCGGTGGGAATGGCGATCTTCTGCCAGTGCGCGTCGCCCTTGAAGACGTCGGAATATTTTTCCTTGAACATCTTCTTGGTGACGTTCTCGCGGATGTACTGGGCGATCTCCTTGTTGGAGGGCCAGATGTGCGGCGGAGATCGCCTCCGGCAGCGGGCCGGAATTGCCGATGCAGGTGGTACAGCCGAAGCCGACCAGATTGAAGCCGAGCTTGTCCAGGTCTTCCTGGAGGCCGCTTTTGTCGAGATATTCCGCGACCACCTGCGAGCCCGGTGCGAGTGAGGTCTTCACCCACGGCTTGGACTTCAGGCCCTTCTTCACCGCGTTGCGGGCCAGCAGGCCGGCGCCGATGAGCACGCTCGGGTTGGAGGTGTTGGTGCAGGAGGTGATGGCGGCGATCACCACGTCGCCGTGGCCGACCGTGAAATTGGCGCCTTCAACGTCGACGCGCTTGGCGGCCTCGCCGGGCTTCTTGAATTCGCCTTCGAGGGCGGTGATGAAGCCGGCCTTCGCATCGCTCAGCAGCACGCGGTCCTGCGGGCGCTTGGGGCCGGCGATGGAGGGCAGCACGGTGTCGAGGTCGAGTTCCAGCGTGTCGGTGAACACGGGATCAAGCGTGTTCTTGTTGCGCCACATGCCCTGGGCCTTGGAATAGGCTTCCACCAGTTCCACGCGGCTTTCCTTGCGGCCGGTCTCTTCCAGATAATCGATGGTCTCGCGATCCACCGGGAAGAAGCCGCAGGTGGCGCCATATTCCGGCGCCATGTTGGCGATGGTGGCGCGGTCGGCGAGCGAGAGATGCTCCAGGCCGGGGCCGAAGAATTCCACGAACTTGCCGACGACGCCCTTCTTGCGGAGCATCTGGGTGACGGTCAGCACCAGGTCGGTGGCGGTGATGCCTTCCTTGAGCTTGCCGTCCAGCTTGAAGCCGATGACTTCGGGGATCAGCATGGAGATCGGCTGGCCGAGCATGGCGGCTTCCGCCTCGATGCCGCCCACGCCCCAGCCCAGCACGCCGAGGCCGTTCACCATGGTGGTGTGGCTGTCGGTGCCCACCAGCGTGTCGGGATAGGCGACCGTGACGGTCTTGCCGTTCAGCTCTTCCTTGCGGGTCCACACGGTCTGGGCGAGATATTCCAGGTTCACCTGGTGGCAGATGCCGGTGCCGGGGGGAACGACGCGGAAATTGTCGAACGCGCTCTGGCCCCATTTCAGGAAGCGGTAGCGCTCCTGGTTCTGCTTGTATTCCTCATCCACGTTCTTCTTCAGGGCGTTGTCGGTGCCGAAGAAATTGACGATCACCGAATGGTCGATGACCAGGTCCACGGGAACGAGGGGGTTGATCTTGGCCGGGTCGCCGCCCAGCGTCACCATGGCGTCGCGCATGGCGGCGAGGTCCACCACGGCGGGCACGCCGGTGAAGTCCTGCATGAGGACCCGGGCAGGGCGATAGGCGATTTCCTTCTCGGCCTTGCCGCGCAGGGTCAGCCAGTCGGCGATCGAGATCACGTCTTCCTTGGTGACCGAGCGGCCGTCTTCATAGCGCAGCAGGTTTTCCAGCAGCACCTTCATGGAGAAAGGCAGGCGGGAGATGCCGGGGAGCCCGTTCTTCTCGGCCGCTTCAAGGCTGTAGTAGGTGTATTCCTTGTCATCCACCGTCAAGGTGGTGCGGCACTGGAAGCTGTCGAGGGAAGAAGAAGTCACGGCGCGTTTTCTCCGGTTCGATGATCGACCGACGCGACACGCCCAGAAGACCGGGCTAAGGAGGTGCCGGGCCACCTAGGGGTGCGGTTCAGCCGCTTTATAGAGCGATTTCAAACGGCGGTCATGCGATAAGAACGTTCAATGTGCGATGCATCTAAAATTCACCCGCAAGGTCCGTCCCCGCACGCTGGGGAAACCCCTGCGGCGGTCCTGAAGGTCAAGGGCCTGTCCTGCCAGAGAGGCGTGCGGCTGCTGTTCGACAAGCTCGACTTTGAGCTAAGGGCAGGCCACGCCCTGGTCGTGGTGGGACGCAATGGCGCCGGAAAATCCTCCCTTCTGCGCATCGTCGCCGGGCTGCTGGCCGCGACATCGGGCCGCGTCTGCCTGTGCGAGGGCGCAACGGAACGGCCGCACACGGAAGAGATGCACTATCTGGGCCATGACGATGCGCTGAAGGGGGCCTTGAGCGTCGCCGAAAATCTGTCCTTCTGGCGCGCCATGCTCGGCGCCACCGGCGTGCCGGTCGCGGACGCCCTGGACGAGGTCGGTCTCGGCGGTCTCGAACGGCTTCCGGTCGCGGTTCTCTCCGCCGGCCAGAAGCGCCGGCTCGCCATCGCGCGCCTGTTGGTCTCGCGCCGGCGCATCTGGATCCTGGACGAGCCCACCACGGCGCTCGACGTGAATGCCCAGGCCCGCTTTGCCGAGCTCGGCCGGGCGCATCTTGATTCGGGTGGTGCGATTCTAGCCGCGACCCATGCTCCGCTGGATTTCGGGCCGCGCGTCGGCACCCTCCAGCTGGGGGCGAAGCGCGAGGTGCTCGCATGATGGCGGCGTTCTGGGCGCTGCTGCGCCGCGACATGGCGCTGGCCCTGCGCTCGGGGGGCGGGGCCGGGCTCGGCGTCGTTTTCTTTCTCTCCGTCGTGACCATCGTGCCATTCGCGGTCGGGCCGGACATGGTGCTGCTGGCGCGCATCGGCCCGGCGATCCTGTGGATCGGCGCCCTGCTCGCCAGCCTCATCGGCCTCGAGCGCCTGTTCGCGGCCGATGTGGAGGACGGCTCGCTGGATGCTCTCGCCCATTCCTCCCTGCCGCTGGAACTTGTGGCGGCGGCCAAGGGGCTCGCCCACTGGATCGCCACCGGCCTGCCTCTTGTGGTGGCAGCGCCGGTGTTGGCGCTCATGCTCAATCTGGAGCCGGCGGCCATCGGCGCGGTGGTCCTGACCTTGCTGGTGGGCACGCCGGCCGTCACCTCCCTCGGCCTGATCGGCGCAGCCTTCGCCGGAGCCTTCCGCAGGGGCGGGCTACTGATCGCGGTCCTGGTCCTGCCGCTCGCGATCCCGGTGCTGATCTTCGCGGTCTCCGCCACCAGCGCGGCGGTGACCGGGCCGGTGCCGTTCGGAACGCCGTTCCGCATCCTCATGGGCCTCACCTTGTTCGCCTTGGTGCTGGGCCCGGTGGCGGCGGCCGCGGCGCTGCGCGCGGCGCGGGGGTGAAGCCTCACGCGGTGCAGGCGGCTCATTCCGCCGCACCCCGTTTCACATAAACGCGCACCGGAGGCGCTCCCCTGCCGTCGCGAGATGGTCTAGAACGCCAGCCATGGCGCTTCTCGACTTCGCCAATCCGACTCGCTTCCTGTCCCTCTCCGCCCGGCTCATTCCCTGGACGGCGGGGGTGGCGGCGCTCGCCCTGGCACTTGGCTTCACCCTCGCCTTCCTCGCCCCGCCGGACTACCAGCAGGGCGAGACGGTGCGGATCATGTATATCCACGTGCCGTTCGCATGGCTCTCCATGTTCGGCTATTCCATGCTGGCGGCCTCATCGCTCGGCATATTGGTCTGGCGCCATCCCCTCGCGGACGTGGCGCACAAGGCCGCGGCGCCCATCGGCGCCACCTTCACCTTCCTGTGCCTGCTCACCGGCGCCCTGTGGGGGCGGCCCATGTGGGGCACCTATTGGGTCTGGGATGCGCGGCTGACGTCGGTGCTGGTGCTGTTCCTGCTCTATCTCGGCCTGATGGCCCTCCGCGCCGCCATCGACGAGCCCAACCGCGCCGGACGGGCGGCGGCGGTGCTCACCCTGGTTGGTTTCATCAATGTGCCGATCGTCAAATTCTCGGTGGATTGGTGGAACACCCTGCACCAGCCGGCCTCGGTGTTCCGCATGGGCGGCTCCACCATCGACGCCAGCCTGCTCTGGCCGTTGCTCATCTGCGCCCTCGGCTTCACCTTGCTGTTCCTGACCCTGCACATGATCGCCATGCGCACCGAAATCCTGCGTCGGCGCGTCCAGGTGCTGGAAGCGCGCGCGGCGGCGGAGGCCACGGCCTGATGGAGCACGCGCTGTTCATCTATGCCTCTTATGGCGCCGCCGCACTCGGCCTCGGCGTGCTGACGCTGTGGCTGATGCTCGACTATCGCGCCCAAGCCAAGGCCCTGGCGGACCTCGAAGCGCGCGGCGTGCGCCGCCGCTCGGAGCGAGGCCGGCCATGAGCGATAGACCTCCCCCGCCGCCCGCCGCGACCGCGCCGGCCCCGAAGCGCCGGCGCCCGCTGCTGGTGCTGTTGCCGGTGGTGGCCTTCGGCCTGCTCGCCGCCTTGTTCCTGGTGCGCCTGTTCGCGGGCGATCCCTCGCAGATCCCCTCCGCTTTGGTGGGCCGGCCGGCGCCCACCCTCGCCCTGCCCCCGCTGACGGGCCTGCTGGACGCTGGCACGCCGGTCCCGGGGCTCGACGGCACGGACTTCAAAGGCAAGGTCACGCTGGTGAACGTATGGGCATCGTGGTGCGCGCCCTGCCGGGAGGAGCATCCGATCCTGATGGGGCTCGCCAAGGATCCCCGCCTGCGCCTCATCGGCATCAATTATAAGGACGCGCCGGACAATGCGCGCCGGTTCCTCGGCCAATATGGCCTGCCGTTCGCGGCGGTGGGGGTCGACCCCAAGGGGCGCGCCGCCATCGAATGGGGGGTGTACGGCGTGCCTGAAACCTTCCTAGTGGGACCGGACGGCGCCATCGCCCACAAATTCGTCGGCCCGCTCAGCGATGGGACGGTGCGCTCCACCTTGCTGCCGCTGGTGGCGAAGCTCTCCGGCAAGCCGAACTGAGAGCTGAACTCAGTCCTTCGGCTCGCTTTTATCCTCGAACCGCGCCATCAGCGGCGCCTGGGCGAAGGCGAACACGAAGGTCAGCGGGAGATAGCCGAAGGTCTTGAAATTCACCCAGGTGTCCGTGGAAAAGCTGCGCCACACCACCTCGTTCAACACCGCCATGACGAGGAAGAACAGGCCCCAGCGCAGGGTGAGAATGCGCCAGCCCTGGTCGGTAAGGCGCACCATTCCGTCCAGCACATAGGGCAGCAGCGGCTTGCGGAACAACAGGCCGCCCAGGAGGAGGATGCCGAACAGCGCATTCACCATGGTCGGCTTCATCTTGATGAAATGGTCGTCCTGCAACACCAGGGTCAGGGTGCCGAACACCATCACCACCACCGCCGACACCAACGGCATCACCGCGATGCGGCGCGCCAGCACCCACATGGTCGCGAGCGCGCCGAGCGTTGCCACCATGAACACGCCGGTGGCCACATAGATGCCGCCATAGGCATTGCCGATGAAGAACAGCACCAGCGGACCGAGTTCCAGGGCGAGCTTGAGGCCCGGCTTCATCTTGGGGCGAACGGCGGTTTCGGCTGCGGCGCTTTCGGTCATCTGATCCTCGTTTCCGCCCCCCTTTTGCAGAGCCTGCGCGGCGCAATCAAGGCCGGCGGCGGATTTGGCGCACCAGCTCAGCCGCGCAAGCCGAGACAGGAGACGATCTCCGGCCCCTCCGACACCACGCGCCCCTGGAGCCGTGCCGCGAGCCGCCGAACCCCCGTGGAGGGCTTGCCGGCATCGCGCCGGTGCGGATTGGGCAGCATCACCGCCAGCAAGGCGGCCTGCTCCGAGGTCAGATTGGCCGTGCCCTTGCCGAACGCGCGCCGCGCGCCGGCCTCGACGCCGAACTCCCCGTCCGGCCCCCATTCGGCGATGTTGAGATAAATCTCCATCAGCCGCCTTTTGCTCAGCACCAGGTCGAGCCACAGCGCGAGCGGCAGTTCCATCGCCTTCCGCACGAACCAGCGGCCGGGCCACAGAAACAGGTTTTTCGCCACCTGCATCGAAATGGTAGAAGCGCCGCGCGCATCCTCGATCTCGTCGTCGGCGCGGGCGATGGCGGCCTGGATTTCCGTGATGTCCACGCCCCAATGCTGGCAGAAACGCGCATCCTCCGAGGCGATGACCGTGCGCGGCAGGATCGGCGCCATATCCGCGATCGGGGTCCAGATGCGTTCCACTCTCTGCCCGGTGAGCCAGCGGCCCAGCATCAAGGTGGAGACCGGATTGATCACACTATAGAGCACCGACAGCACGAACGGGACGAGGGCCAGCACCAGGACGAGGATCACGAACCGCCTGAACAGGGACATGGCCGCTCCGCGGGGCAAGGGAAGATCATATGGGAAGTGCGAAGGTCGAGCTTCGGTTCCGCCGGCGGCTTGACCGCCCGCCCTGGTTGGGGCACCGGGAGGGGCGCGTCAACCGCGCGCTTCCCCCGACGCGCTCCAGCCCGAAGGCCCGCCCGGTGTCCCTGCCCCTCCCCGCCCGCCTCGAAGCCGCCGCCGCCCTCGCCCAGGCGCGGCTGGACCGCGCCCTCGCCGATTCGCCGCTTCCCGGCGAGCGGCTGCGCCCGAAGCGCCTGATGGAGGCGATCCGCCACGGCAGCCTCGACGGCGGCAAGCGCCTGCGCCCGTTCCTGGTCCTGGAAACCGCCGCTTTGTTCGGCCTTTCCCCGGATGCCGCGGTGACGGCGGCGGCGGCAGTGGAATGCGTGCATTGCTATTCCCTGGTCCATGACGATCTGCCCGCCATGGACAATGACGTGCTGCGGCGCGGGCGGCCGACGGTCCACATCGCCTTTGGCGAGGCGACCGCGATCCTCGCCGGCGATGCGCTGCTGACCCTCGCCTTCGACCTGCTGGCGGGAGAGGACACCCATCCTGATCCTGCCGTGCGCATCGCGCTCGTGTCCGCCCTGGCGCGGGCGGCGGGCATGGGCGGCATGGTGGGCGGGCAGATGCTCGACCTCGCCGCCGAGGGCCGGTTCGCCGACGGCGCGCCGCTCGCTTTGTCCATGGACGAGATTCGCGATCTCCAGGCCATGAAAACCGGCGCCTTGCTCGCGGTTTCGGTGGATGCGGGCGCGCTGCTCGGCGGCGCAACGGCCGCGGAGCGCGCCGCGCTCGCCGCTTATGGCCGGGCGCTCGGCGCGGCGTTCCAGATCGCCGACGACATTCTCGACATCGAGGGCAGCACCGCCGATCTCGGCAAGACCGCCGGCAAGGATGTGACCGCCGGCAAGGCGACCCTGGTCGCGAGCCTCGGCGTCGAGGCGGCACGCGCGCTCCTGGCCGAGCTGGTGGCCGAGGCGCAAGGCGCGCTCGCCCCCTTCGGCGCGCGCGGCGCGATCCTTTCGGAGGCGGCGCGCTTTGTCGCCGAGCGCAAGAATTGAGCGGGCGGGAGCGCGCGGGCGGGCGGGATTTGCGCACGAGATGTGATCGGCGGAGGGAGCACGCGGCTGCCCGGCCCGGTCGCGCGCGAGGCCCGGCCATGCTAGCGTCCGCCGCATCGTGACACGCAGACCACCCCTCTCCCCCATGTCCCGCCGGGCTTTCATCGCCGGAGCCTCCGCCTTGGCTGCAGCGCCCCTTGGCGCCGCCCGCGCGCTCGGGCAGGTGCCGGCGTCCGGGCAGGTGGATGTGGTCATCGTCGGCGCCGGGGCGGCCGGCATTTCCGCCGCCCGCAAGATCGCCGCCGCAGGGCGCAGCTATGCGCTGATCGAGGCGAGCAAGCGCGTCGGCGGGCGGGCGTTCACCGATACCAGCCTGTTCGGCGTGCCGTTCGATCGCGGCGCCCACTGGCTGCACGCCCCCGATAACAATCCGCTCGCCGAGCTCGGCCAGCAGGCGGGCTTCGACCTTTATGCAGCGCCCGAGGGGGCCCGGCTCTACATCAAGGGCCGCGAAGCCTCGCAGAATGATTATGAGGATTTTGTCTCGGCGGTGCGCCGCGGCGAGCGCGCCATCGGCGCCGCCGGAGACGCCGGGCGGGACCTGGCGGCCTCACGCGTGCTGCCCGACCTCGGCATCTGGGGACCAAGCGCCGCCTTCGTGGCCGGGCCGTTCAGCTGCGCCAAGGACCTCGACCAGGTGTCGAGCGTGGATTTCTCCCGCTCCGAGGAGCGCGGCGAGGATCTGTTCTGCCGCCAGGGCTATGGCGCGCTGGTGGCCAAGATGGCCGACGGCCTCTCGGTGCGATTCGAGACCAATGCCACCAGCGTCGACATGGGCGGACGGCAGGTGCAGGTCTCCACCAACAAGGGCACGCTCTCCGGCCGGGCCGTGATCCTCGCCGTGCCGCCCAGCCTGCTGCTGGCGGGGAAAATCCGCGTCAATCCCGGCCTGCCGCTGCGCTATCGCAGCGCGGTGGAGCGCATCACGCTCGGCGCCTACGACCATATCGCCTTCGAATTGCCCGGCAATCCATTGCGCCTCTCGCCGGACGAGACGGTGCATGTGAAGGCCGACGGCCCGCGCACCTTCGCGCTCATCGCCCGCATGGGCGGCAGCGACCTGCACATGCTGGATGTGGGCGGAAAATTCGCCCAGGAACTGGCCAACGGCCCCGCCGATTCCGGCGCCGCCTTCCTGAAGGAAGCGCTGACGCGCGAATTCGGCGCCGATATCGCCGCGCGCGTGGGCAAGGTGCACCAGACCCGCTGGACCAAGGAGCCGCTGGCGCTCGGCGCCTTCTCCTGCGCCCTGCCCGGCAGCGGCAATCTGCGCCGCGCCTTCACCGAGGTGGTCAACGGCCGGCTGATGTTCGCCGGCGAACATGCCCACGAGACCCTGTGGGGTACAGTGAACGGCGCCTGGCTGTCCGGCGAGCGCGCGGCAACCCAGGCCCTGCGGGTGCTGGGCGTGACCGGCGCCGCAAGCATATCCCAATAGGCGGCCGCACCGGTCGCGCCCATCCCGGTGCGGCCCGCGGCTTTATCGCGCTTCGTCGGCCTGAAGGTTGAGGTGGAATGCACTTGCCCATTCGCGCCCCCTCTCCCGCGTGCGGGGGAGGGTTGGGGCGGGGGAATGCGCAGCGGGACGCAGGGGAGCGGTCAGCGCGCCCCTCAGCCGCGCAGGCTGGCGCCGGTCTTCTTCGCAACGTCCGCGACGATCTTCCCCGCCACGGCCTCGATCTCCGCGTCGGTCAGCGTGCGCTCACGCGGTTGGAGCGTGATCTCGATGGCGACCGACTTCTTGCCATCCTCGATGCCCACGCCCTCATAGACGTCGAACACCGAAGCATCGGTAATCAGCTTCTTGTCCACGCCCTGGGCCGCCCGCAGGATGTCGCCGGCCGCCACGGTGCGATCCACCAGGAAGGCGAAGTCGCGCCGTACCGGCTGGAAGGCGGACAGATCGAGCGGCGGCTTCACCTTCGTGGGCTTGGCCTTGGGTTCCGCGATGCGATCGAGGATGATTTCGAACGCCACCAGCGGGCCGCCCACATCCAGCGCTTCCAGCACCCGCGGATGCAGTTCGCCGAAGGTGGCCAGCACGTTGGAGCCGAGACGCAGGCTCGCCGAGCGGCCGGGATGATACCAGGCGGGCGCATCGGTCGTGACCTGAAGATTGGCCACCGGCGCGCCAACGGCCGCGAGCGCGGCCAGGGCATCGGCCTTGGCGTCGAAGGCGTCCACGCTCTTCGCCGCGCCGGCCCAATGGCGCCCCGCGCCCTCGGGCTTGGCGGTGGCCCGGCGAATGCCGGTCGCGGACATGCGCTGGTCCTTTGGCTGATCGCCGGCGAACACCTGCCCCACCTCGAACAGGGCCACATCGCCATAGCCGCGGTCCGCATTGGCCTGGGCCGAGCGGATAAGGCCCGGCAGCAGGCTCGGCCGCATGTCGGACAGTTCCGAAGCGATGGGATTGGACAGCGCCAGCTCCGCCGCGCCGCCGCCGAACAATTCCGCCTGCACCTTGGAGACGAACGACCAGGTCACCGCTTCCACCATGCCGCGCGCGGCGAGCGCCCGGCGCGCCTTGCGCACGCGCAGCTGAAGGGCCGTCAGCACGGGACGGCGGGCGTCATCGGCGCGGGGGAATTCGGTGGCGGGCACGCGGGCAAGGCCGAGGATGCGCACCACTTCTTCCACCAGATCCGCCTTGCCCTCGATATCGGCGCGCCAGGAGGGCGGCACCACCTGCACCACCGGCGCGGCACCGGAGACCGCAAAGCCGAGGCGGGTGAGCACGGCGCGGATTTCTTCTTCGCTCGCCTCAAGGCCCGACAGGCGCTTCACCTCAGAGAGCGGGAAATCGATGGTGCGCGCGGTGTCCGGGATCGCCCCGGCCAGCACCAGTTCGGAGGGTTCGCCGCCGCAGATGTCGAGGATGATATGGGTGGCAAGATCAAGCCCCGGCACGGTGAAGGCGGGGTCGATGCCGCGCTCGAAGCGGAACCGGGCGTCCGAATTCAGCCCCAGCTTGCGGCCAGTCTGGGCGATGTTGATGGGCTCCCAGAGCGCGCTCTCGATCACCACGTCGGTGGTGGTCTCGTCGCAGCCGCTCTCCTCCCCGCCCATGACGCCGGCAAGGCTCTCAACGCCCTTGTCATCGGCGATAACGCACATGGTCTCGTCGAGCGTATAGGTCTTGCCATCCAGCGCCAGCAAGGTCTCCCCGGCCTTGGCGCGGCGCACCACCAGATCGCCCTTCACCTTGTTCAGGTCGAACACATGCAGCGGCCGGTTGCGGTCGAAGGTGAGGAAATTCGTCACGTCCACCAGCGCATTGATGGGCCGCAGGCCGATGGCGCGCAGCTTCTCCTGCATCCACTCGGGCGAGGGTCCATTCTTCACGCCCCGGATCACCCGTACGGCGAAGGCCGGGCAGAGCGCGGGGGTCTCGCCGAAATCCAGCGTCACGTTCAGCGGCGCGGGGAACTTGCCCTCAACCGGAGCGATGCGGGGGGCGAGCAATTCGCCGAGCCCTGCGGCGGCAAGGTCGCGGGCGACGCCGGACACGCCGAGGCAGTCGGCGCGGTTCGGAGTGACGGCGATTTCCACCACCGGATCGTTCAGCCCCAGCACCTGGGCGAATGGCGCGCCCACCGGCGCGTCCTCCGGCAATTCCATGATGCCGTCATGCTCTTCCGAAAGGCCCATCTCGCGCGCCGAGCACAGCATGCCCCGGCTTTCCACGTCGCGGATCTTGCCGATCTTCAGCTCGGTGCCGGTGGCCGGGATGACCGTACCGGGAGCGGCAAACACCACCTTGAGGCCGGCGCGGGCATTGGGTGCGCCGCACACCACCTGGATCGGCTCGCCTTTCCCGATGGAGACGGTGCAGACCTTCAGCTTGTCGGCATTGGGATGCTTCTGCGCGGTCAGCACCTCGCCCACCACGAACGGCGCGAGCGCCTTCGCCTTGTCCTCCACGCCCTCCACTTCAAGGCCGATCAGCGACAGGCGATCGACGATCTCGTCGAAGGAGGCCGTGGGCTCGAGATGCTCTTGGAGCCAGGAGAAGGTGAATTTCATCGGTCTGTTCCTCGTCCCAAGCGGCTTGCGTCACATGCGGTTAGACCCCCTCCCCCCTTATGGGGGAGGGTTGGGGAGGGGGGTCCAGCCGTACCGTAACTCCCAACATCAGGGCGAAGGGCGCGATACCCCCCACCCCGGCCCTCCCCCGCAAGCGGGGAGGGGAATTTAAGGTGGTTCACGCGCTCAACCCACCGGCCAAGGTCGGGAAGTCCAGCGGGCGGAAGCCGTAGTGGGAGAGCCAGCGCACGTCGGCTTCGAAGAAGGCGCGCAGGTCGCTCATGCCGTATTTCAGCATGGCGATGCGGTCGATGCCCATGCCCCAGGCAAAGCCCTGGTAGACGTCCGGATCGATCCCGCAATTGCGCAGCACATTGGGATGCACCATGCCGCAGCCCAAAATCTCCAGCCAGTCATTGCCCTCGCCGAACCGGATCTCGCCGGGGCGCGAGCGGTCGCACTGGATGTCCACTTCCATGCTCGGCTCGGTGAAGGGGAAGAAGGACGGACGAAAGCGCATCGTCACATTCTCCACCTCGAAGAAGGCCTTGCAGAATTCCTGCAGGATCCACTTGAGGTGACCCATGTGGGAGCCCTTGTCGATCACCAGCCCCTCCACCTGGTGGAACATGGGGGTGTGGGTCTGGTCGCTGTCGCAGCGATAGGTGCGGCCGGGGCAGATGACGCGGATCGGCGGGGTCTTGCTCATCATGGTGCGCACCTGCACCGGGGAGGTGTGGGTACGCAGCACTTTGCGTTCGCCCTCCGCATTGGGCGGCAGGAAGAAGGTGTCGTGCATCTCCCGCGCCGGATGGCCGGCGGGGAAGTTCAGGGCGGTGAAATTATAGAAATCGGTCTCGATATCGGGCCCTTCCGCGACGGAGAAGCCCATGTCCGCAAAAATCGCCGTAAGTTCTTCCGTGACCTGTGTGATGGGATGCACCCGGCCGATTTCGGCGCGCGGCTCGCGCACCGGCAGGCTCACATCCACCCGCTCGGTGGCGAGGCGCGCTTCCAGGGCGGCGGCCTTCAGCGCTTCCTTGCGCACGGCGAGCAGCCCCTGCACCCGGTCGCGCAGGCCGTTGATGGCCGGCCCCATGGTCTTGCGCTCGTCCGGGCTCATGCCGCCCAGCGATTTCAGCAGCTCGGAGACGCTGCCCTTCTTGCCGAGGGCGGCGATGCGCACCGCTTCGAGCGCGGCTTCGTCACCTGCCGCGAGAATCCCGGCAGAGACCTCGCGCTCCAGGGCATCGAGGCCGGGATGATCGGTCAAAACGAGCTCGGACATGGTTCAGCCATCTGTTGCACCGTCATCCCCCGGGCGTCCGGGAGATCCACGTCTCTCCATCACGCGATACGTGCGGAGCCGCGCAAATGGCGGGGGGAGCCCCTGCCATGACGGGGTGAGAATTCGGCGCCGGTTATAGACGCGTCGCGCGCAAAGCGAAAAGCCCCGAACGCGTCTCCGCGCGGGGCTTGTCAGTCTCGGTCGGGCGGGTCGCGCCGGGATGAGCCTCAGGCCAGAGCGGCCTTGGCCTTCTCCACCAGGGCCTTGAACGCCTCGGGCTCGTGGATGGCGATATCCGAGAGCACCTTGCGGTCGACTTCGATCCCCGCCTTCGCGAGACCGTTGATAAAGCCGCCATAGGTGAGGCCGACATCGAGCTCGCGCACGCCGGCGTTGATGCGCTGGATCCAGAGCGCGCGGAACGTGCGCTTCTTCACCTTGCGATCGCGATAGGCATATTGCATCGACCGTTCGACGGCCGACTTCGCTGCGCGGATGGTATTCTTGCGACGGCCATAGAAGCCCTTGGCGGCTTCAAAGACCTTCTTATGCTTGGCGTGGGAAGTTACGCCACGTTTCACGCGGGCCATGGATGATCTCCTTCAGATCGCAGTGCGTCAGCCGTTCGGCAGGAACGACTTGCGGATCACCCGTCCATCGCTCTCGCAGAGGATGGTGGTGCCGCGCTGGTTGCGGATCTGGGCATTGGTCCGCTTGATCATCCCGTGCCGCTTGCCGGCCTGGGAGGCGATAACTTTCCCGGTACCCGTCAGACGGAAGCGTTTCTTCGCTCCCGACTTGGTCTTCATCTTGGGCATTTTGCTCTCCGTGACCGCCATCCGCCGCACGTTGCCGCACGGGGCATTCAGCCTTTTGTTGATATGAGCGATAAGAACCAACACGGCAGCCCTTGTCGCCGGCCGGTTCGAAGGCCGCACTCGTTACAGGACTGTCACGCGAAACGCAAGCCGGCTCCCCTTGCAAAACCGTGCGCTGCAAAACACCCGCGTGCGCCCGCCAAGGCTCAAGCCGCCATCTTTGCGCCTGTTCGCTCTGCTTTGTTGCCAAATTGAGGCTAAGGGCCTCGTGCCTTGCGCCCGGCGGGAATCCGGGCAGGAGATGACGATGAGGACGCCTTTGCGTGTTTCAGTCTTCACCGCCGCCCTCGCGGTGGCGGGCTTTGCGTTCAGTATGGCGCCGGCCGGCGCGCAGGCTTTGCGGCTCGGGGCGATGCAGCCCCTGAGCGCGAAAGCGACGGGGGCGGCCGCTTTCCCCATCGAGCAGGTGCAATATCGTCGCGGCGGGGCCGGCCGGCCCGGCTGGGGCGGTCCCGGTTGGCGCGGGCGCCCGGGCTGGGGCGGTGGTCCCGGCTGGGCGGGACGCCCCGGATGGGGACGCCCCGGATGGAGCGGCGGACCCGGCTGGGCCGGGCGGCCGGGGTGGGGTCCAGGTCCGGGCTGGAATCGCTCGGGATGGGGTCCCGGCTGGAATCGTCCGGGCTGGGGTCCCGGCTGGGGTTATGCACCGGTCTATGGACCCGGCTGGGGATGGGGCGGCGGCTGGGGTCCCGGCTGGGGCTATGGCGGCGCCGTGGCCACCGGCGTGGTGATCGGCTCGGCGGCGGCGCTGGCGGCCAACCAGGGCCCTGCGCCCGGCGCCGATTGGGTGGCCTATTGCTCCCGGCGCTATCGCTCCTACGACCCGCGCACCGGAACCTTCCTCGGCTATGACGGACGGCGGCATCCCTGCCCGTGAGGCCGGCCCGCGCGTCATGACCACGATCCGGCACGCCGCCTTCACACACGCGTGATGGCGGCGACCTTTTCCGTCTCCCGGGCGTTTCCTTCCCAAAGGAGAAGCACCCGATGCGTAAACCCCTCTCTCTGCTTGCAGCCGCGGGCCTGATGGTCGGCGTGATGGTGCCGGGCGCGCAGGCGCAGCCCCTGCGCCCGGCGAGCCCCGATCTTGCGGCGGCAGACAGCCCCATAACCCAGGTCCAATGGCGCGGCGGCTATGGCGGCTACGGGCGCGGCTATGCCCCGGGCTATTACGCCCGCGGCCCCGGCTACGGCTCGCGCTACGGCTATCGCAGTTGCGGCTGGGGTGGCTGCAACAACAATAATGGCCCAGCGGTCGCGGCCGGCGTGATCGGCGGGCTGATGCTGGGCGCGGCGGCGGCGAGCGCGGCCAATGCGGCGAACACCGCCCCGCGGCAGGGCAATTGGATCGCTTATTGCTCCTCGAAGTACCGATCCTTCGATCCCGCCAGCGGCACCTATCTCGGCTATGACGGCGTGCGCCATCCCTGCCCCTGACGGGGCATCCGCCAGAGCGCGGCTGGGCCATCCATAATGCGAATTCCGCCGCCCGCTCGGGCCGGCGGCAAACAAAAAGCCCGGATCGAAAGATCCGGGCTTTTTGTCGATGGTGGGGTTCGCGCTGATGAAGTCCGGATCGTGCTTCCGTCGCCGCTCAGCGCGGCGCCAGGATCATGATCATCTGCCGGCCTTCCAGCATCGGCTCGGCCTCCACCTTGGCGATGGTGGCGACATCGTCGCGCAGCTTCTGCAACAGCTTGTAGCCGATGTCCTGGTGCGCCATCTCACGGCCACGGAAGCGCAGGGTGACCTTCACCTTGTCGCCCTCTTCGAAGAACCGCTGCATGGAGCGCATCTTCACTTCGTAGTCGTGCGTGTCGATGCCGGGCCGCAGCTTGATTTCCTTGACCTCGACCACCTTCTGCTTCTTGCGCGCCTCGCTGGCCTTCTTCTGGTTCTGATACTTGAACCGACCGAAATCGAGGATCTTGCAGACGGGCGGGGCGGAATTGGGCGCGATCTCCACGAGATCGAGGCCGGCTTCCTGCGCGAGCTGGAGGGCATCGCGGATTGCCACCACACCGCGGTTCTGCCCATCCTGGTCGATCAGCTGCACTTCGCGGATGCGGATTTCCTCATTGACGCGCGGTCCATCCTTTTCCGGCGCGACGGGTCTCATGGGGCGACGAATGGCGAAAATCTCCTCTGCCATTAAATTGGATCGCGCGCGGCTTAGGGAATCGGCGCGCACCTTCACATGGAAGCGCGCAGCCAGAAGCCCCCGACCAAGAGCGGACACAGAAGATCGTGACTCTGAGGTGGGAAGTCAATAACCAACACCTCTCGAGCGACGCTGCGGGTCATTTTTAGGCCCGAATCGCCGCCATGTGCCACGCCCGGGAGCCACAGTTCAGCCGCCTTCGCCCGGCATTCGGGAGACAGCAGCAGGGCCGGACGCTCCGCCGGGTGCCGAACCGCCGCCTTTCCAGGACCCGATGATGATCGACGTTGCTTCCCCTGTGGGTCGCCTCCTCCACCGCCTGGGGCCGTTCGCGGCCGCCGTGCTGTGCCTGGGCGCCGCCCTGCCCGCGGCGATCGGCGCCGCGCGGGCCGACGGGCGGCTCAATGCGAAATATTCCCTTACCGTGGGCGGAGTCGAGATCGGCCGCGCCACCCTGGTGGCCGAGGCCACCGGCACGAGCTACGAAATCGCCGCCACCGGCCGCATCACCGGCGTTCTGCGCGCGGTTTCCTCCGGCAAGGGCAGCGTCGCGGCGCGCGGCGCCATCGGCATGGGCAAGGTGGTGCCGCAGGTGTTCGCCGTGGCCGCCGAGGCGGACGGCAAGGCCGAGGGCGTGCGGTTTGCGGTGGCCAACAACGCGGTAAAGGAACTGGTGGTCGAGCCCCCCATCAAGCCGCTGCCGGACCGCGTGGAAATCACCGAGGCCCATCTCACCAACGTCATCGATCCCATGAGCGGCGCCTTCGTCTATGTGCCCGGAACCGTGGACATGCTCTCCGCCGCCGCCTGCGACCGCTCGATTCCGGTGTTCGACGGGCGCCAGCGCTATGACATCTCGCTGAGCTATCTGCGGGTGGAACAGGTGAAGCTGGCCAAGGGCTATAGCGGCCCGGCCGTGGTGTGCCGCGCCGCCTATACCCCCGTCGCGGGCCATCGGCCGACCCGCTACACCGTCAAATACATGCAGGAAAACAAAGAGATGTACGTGTGGCTGGTGCCGGTGGCCGGCACCCGCCTGCTGGCGCCGTTCAAGGTGACGGTCGCCACCATGATCGGCACCGCGATCCTGGAGGCGACCGCCTTCGAGACGGTGGTGAAGGAAAATGCGGTTCCGGTTAACGCGCCCAAACCGCAATAGCCTCGCCCGCGTCCACCGCCGGAATCGGTTACCGCGCGGCGAGTCCCACTAGCCCTAGTACGGGGCAAAACACGAACCTGGCCCGACTCTCGATTCGGCCGCGATTCGTTCCACTCTCGTTCTTTTGCGCTTTTGCCGTATTGCAGCGCAGCCCGCGTTGACTTCGCCCCATGGGCAGGTGTTCCCTGGCTGGGCGTGCGTTCGGTCACGCGAGAGGACATCATGGCAAAACGGAGCAAAGCGGGCGAATCGGAACATCTGGCGCTGCCGCGCGGCGTCAAATCCCTGGCGGAGGCGAAAGCCTGGATGGTGTCCCGCGGCATCACCGAGATCGAATGCACCGTCCCGGACCTTGCGGGCGTCGCCCGGGGCAAGATCATGCCGGCCTCGAAATTCCTCTCCTCCCCGGTGATGAACCTGCCGCTCTCGGTCTTCTTCCAGACCATTTCCGGCGAGTATCCCTCCTATGAGGGGCTGGTGGATTCCGTGATCGCGGATTCCGACCTCGTGCTGGAGCCAGACTTCTCCACCCTCTGCTCCGTGCCCTGGGCGCAGGACCCGACGGCCCAGATCATCCATAACGCCTATCATCGCGACGGTCGCCCGGTGGAGCTTGCGCCGCGCCAGGTGCTGAAGAACGTGCTGGCACTCTATGCCAAGCGCGGCTGGAAGCCGGTGGTGGCGCCCGAGATCGAATTCTATCTGGTCGAGCCCAATGTGGACCCCGACTATCCCCTGAAGCCGCCGGTCGGCCGCTCGGGCCGCCCCGAGATCGGCCGCCAGTCCTATTCGATCCAGGCAGTGAACGAGTTCGACGCCCTGTTCGAGGACATCTACGATTATTCCGAGGCCCAGGGCCTGGAGATCGACACGCTGATCCACGAGGACGGCGCGGCGCAGATGGAAATCAATTTGCGCCACGGCGACCCGCTGGAACTCGCCGACCAGGTGTTCCTGTTCAAGCGCACCATCCGCGAGGCGGCCCTCGCCCACAAGATCTACGCCACCTTCATGGCCAAGCCGATCGCCAACGAGCCGGGCAGCGCCATGCACATCCACCAATCGGTGGTGTCGGCGGAGACGGGGAAGAACATCTTCTCCAACGACGACGGCGACCCGACGCCGGAATTCTTCTCGTTCCTCGCCGGGCACCAGAAATACCTGCCGTCGGTCATGTGCATCCTGGCGCCGTACGTGAATTCCTACCGCCGGCTGACGCGCGATTCCATGGCGCCCATCAATGTGCAATGGGGCTATGACAACCGCACCGCCGGCCTGCGCGTGCCGCCTGCCCCGCCGGCCGCGCGCCGGGTGGAGAACCGCGTCCCCTCCTCCGACGCTAATCCCTATCTCGTCATCGCGGCGTCGCTGGCCTGCGGCTATATCGGCATCCAGAAGGGCCTGCGCCCCACCGAGCCCCTGGAAGGCGACGCCAAGGACCTGGACTTCGATCTGCCGCGCGGCCTCCTGGAGGCGGTGGCCGCCTTCGAGGCAAACGAGGATCTCGCCGAAGTGCTCGGCAAGAGCTTCATCGCCACATATGCGGCGGTAAAGCAGGCGGAGTTCGAGACCTTTATGCGGGTGATCTCGCCCTGGGAGCGGGAATATCTGCTGCTGAACGTGTGAGGGCTGGCCCCTCTCCCTCTCCGCCTCTCCCCGCAAACGGGGGAGAGGGAGTTTGGGCGGGCTCGCACTGAAGCCCATCCGCAGGCGCGGCGCCTCCCCTCTTCCGCATGCGGGAGAGGGCTAGTGGATCAGCCGAAACGGATGGGACCCACCCGTTTTGCGAAGTTGATCCACGAGATCAATGAGTTGTGGTTCGACCCGCAGGCGACAGATGGGTTCCCTCCGTCGCGCGCGAACCATTCGGGAGGGGGCATGGCTCCAGGGGGCGGCTTGTGCCGGGCAGCATGCTCCGGCGCTCACCACTCCACCTCCGGCCTCACCACACAGGGACAGTCATGACGTTCGGCGGCCATCCCCAATCCTGGTATGCAGCAACCGCGACCCCGTTTCCCGACCTCCGACCCCTGTCCGGTGAAACCCGCGCGGACGTGGTGATCGTCGGCGGCGGCTATACCGGGCTTTCCGCCGCGCTCCATCTGGCCGAAGCGGGCGTGGACGTGGTGGTGCTGGAAGGCGGCCGCGTGGGCTCAGGCGCCTCGGGACGCAACGGCGGGCAGATCCACAGCGGCCAGCGGCGCCACCAGGATTATCTCGAACAGGCGCTGGGCCTTGAAGATGCCCGCAAGCTCTGGGATCTCGCCGAGGAGGCGAAGGCCCTCACCGCCGACCTGATCGCGCGCCACGCCATCGCCTGCGATCTCACGCCGGGCCTGATCCTCGCCGACCACAAGCCCAATTATGTCGCCGAAAGCCACGCCTACGGCCGCCATCTCGCCGAGACCTATGGCTATACCAAGACCGAACCGCTGAGCCGCGACCAGGTGCACGCCATGGTTGGCGCGCCGGGCTATTATGGCGGGCTGATCGACCATGGCGCGGGCCATCTTCACCCGCTGAATTTCGCGCTCGGCCTCGCCCGGGCGGCGCTCTCGGCCGGCGCCCGCATCTTCGAGCACAGCCGCGCCCTGCGCATCGCCGAGGGCGAAAGCGCCGGCGGCGGCGTGAGCGTCGAGACCGACGGCGGGCGCGTCACGGCGGACCTTCTCCTGCTGTGCGGCAATGGCCTCATGGACGGGCTCGACCGGCGGGTGGACCACCACGTCATGCCCATCAACAATTATATCGCCGTCACCGAGCCCCTGGGCGAGCGCGCCGACAGCATAATTCGCGGCCAGGCGGCGGTGGCGGACAGCCGGTTCGTGGTGAATTATTTCCGCATGACGCCGGACCGCCGGCTGCTGTTCGGCGGAGGCGAGAGCTATCGCCGCTCGCTGCGCCCGCAGGTGATGGAATTCGTGCGGCCGTTCCTGGCCCGCATCTTCCCGCAACTGGCCGACGTGAAGCTCGATTACGGCTGGGGCGGCACGCTCGGCATCACCATGACGCGCAACCCCTTCGTGCGCCGCCTCTCGCCTTATGTGCTGGCATCCGCCGGCTATTCCGGCCAGGGCGTGGTGCTGGCGCCTTTGTTCGGCAAGATTCTGGCGGAAGCGGTGCGCGGCCAGGTGGGCCGGCTCGATCTTCTGGAACGCTTGCCCGTGCCGCCCTTCATCGGCGGCACGCTGCTGCGCTATCCCCTGCTGGTGGCGGGGCTCAGCTATTACGCACTGCGCGACCGGCTTTAGAGGTCAGGGATATGGGAAGAGAAGGACCGCTGCGCGGGAGTCGGTGCGCTGGGTCCCGGCTCGCATTGCGCTGACGCTCCATGCGTCCGGGACGCGGGAGTCGCCCTCGTGTCCCCGCCGACTGAAACGGAGCGCAGCGCAGTGGAAGGAGAGCCGGGACCCAGCGCAAAACTCCGCCGCAGGCGTCCCTATCTCAGCAGATCCTCCGTAAGCCGCAGCCTCACTCCGGCAGCGGGATGAACTCGTGCTCCCCCGGCACGGCGGGGAAGCGGCCGGTCTTCCAGTCTTCTTTCGCCTGCTCGATGCGGTCCTTGCGGGAGGAGACGAAATTCCACCAGAGATAGCGCGGCCCCTCCAGCGCCGTGCCGCCAAGAAACATCATGCGGGCCGGCGTGCGGGCGCGCACCGTGATACGGTCGCCGGGACGGAAGATCAGCAGGCGCGGGCCTTCGAACACATCGCCGGCAATCTCCACCTCGCCGGACACCACATAGATCGCCCGCTCCTCGGTGTCGGCGTCCAGCGGCGCGCTCGCGCCCGGCTGCAAGGCCACTTCCGCATAAAGCCAGTCTGAGAGCATGCCCACCGGCGAGCGGCGGCCGAAGGCCGAGCCGGCGATGACGCGTGCCCAAACGCCGGTATCCTCGATCACCGGCAAGTCGCCGGATGAGAAATGCTGGAACGAGGGATCGGTCTCCTCATGGGCGGCGGGCAGCGCGATCCAGCTCTGGATGCCGTACATGGTGCCGGCGGCCGTGCCCTGGCGCGCCTCCAGCGGCGAGCGTTCGGAATGGGCGATGCCGCGCCCGGCGGTCATGAGGTTCATGGCGCCCGGGGTGATTTCCAGCGCATTGCCCTCGCTGTCGCGATGCATGATCTTGCCGTCGAACAGATAGGTCACGGTGGCAAGCCCGATATGGGGATGGGGGCGCACGTCCAGCCCCTGCCCGGCCACGAACTGCACCGGCCCCATCTGGTCGAAGAAGATGAACGGGCCGACCATCTGCCGCTTGCCGTGCGGCAGCGCGCGACGCACGGAGAAGCCGTCGCCGAGGTCGCGCACGCGCGGCACGATCACAAGATCGAGCGCATCGCAGGACGGTGCATCGCCAAGCACCGGATCGGAGGACGGCATCCAGCTCATAAGCATCTCCCGCACGCGGCGTCGCGTCTTATGGTGCCACGGACCTGCGTGAAGCGCACCCTCCCCCAAGGCCGGCGTGCAGGTGTCGCCGATCCCAAAAGCGTGACACAAGGGGCATCGCGCAAGAGGATGGCGCACGGCGTCACCGAACAGGGGGATGGGATGCGTTGGCTGGTGAGGCTCGCGGCCGTCGCGGTGGCGGCCCTGCTTGTGGCGGTGGCCGGCATGGTGGCCCTCACCCAGCTGGCGGGCTTTTCGGCGCGGCGGCAGGACCTGGCGGAACGCTTCCTGCGCGCCACGCTCGGCCCGGACGTCGAGGTGCGCGGCGCGGTGAGCGTGGATCTGTTTCCCCGATTCACCGCCCGCCTCGGCGACGTCACGGTGCTCGACCTGGCCGGAGCGGGGGTGGAGCTGCATCTGAACACGGTCGCGCTCACCCTCGCCGATTATCCCGCGCTGCTGGGCGGCGTGGCGGTGGACGCGGCGGAAGTGCAGGGCGTGCGCGTCCTTCTGCCGATGGCCTCGCGCCCCACCTCCGGTGCCACCGCTGGCGCCGCCTCCGGAACCGGTGCGGTCCGTGCCGCCCTGCCCCCCGCAGATGCCCCGCTGGACAGCGACGATCCCTCCTCCCACCCGGTCAGCGCCCGCATCGTCGGCGTGCTGACGGCGGTGCCGACGGTGGAGATCCGCGACCTGCTGCTGGAAGAGGCGAACGATCCCCAGGGCTGGAACTTCGCTTTGCGGGTGGACAGCCTTTCCAGCACCTATGATTCGGTGGCCGGCGCCCAGCGCCTCTCGGCGAGCGGCAGCTATAATGGGGAGAAGGTGACGCTCAACGGCACGCTCGACCGCGAGCCCAAGCCGGCGGACGGGCGGTTCGGCGCCCAGATCGCCCTGGTCACCCACGGGCTCAGCCTCGATCTTGCCGGCTCTGCGGCCTCGGCGGCGTTCGACCGGGACATCATGCTCCAGGTGGCGGCGCGCTCCGCCAGCATCGGCGACCTGCTGCAATTGGTTGCGCTGGCGCGGGCCGAGGATGGCACGGCGCGGCTCGATTTCACCCTGGCCGGCGATCCCGGGGCGCTGGCGGTCAAGGACATGTCTTTCGCCGCAACCCTCAGCGCGGGCGAGACGCTGACCCTCGCCGGCGGCCTCGCAGACCTGGAAGCGGGCACCGGCCTGTCGCTCTCCTTCCGCTCCGACCTGCTGGCGCCCGGCACCGCGCCGCCGGTGGCGAACGGCCTGCGGGACATCGAGATCACCGGCCTGTCCGGCTTCCTGGAAGGCGACCTCGACAAGCTGGTTCTGCGCGACATGCTGATCCAGACCAACGCCTTCGAGCAGTCGATCCGCGAGGTGGGGCCGATCTCCGTGGGGGCGGTGGAGCGCACGGCCAAGGGGCAGGTGCGCCTGCGCGACATCGCCCTCCAGGCCGGGCCGCGCGATCACCCGGTTTTCCGCCTCAAGGGCACGGTGGATGACGTGCTGGAACTGGACGGGGTGGGTCTTTCCGGCGCGGTGGACCTGCCGGTGGCAGACCTGCTGTCGGCACCCGGTACCGGGCTCGGCCGGATCGTGGGCACGCTGGACGTGTCCGACACCGACGGCACCATCGGCGTCGATGCGCTGGACGGGCGGATCACCGACAGCAGCGTCATGAGCGGCACGCTCTCGCTGGTGCGCGACGATGCCGCCGGCCCGCGCGCGCCCCACGAGATCCGCCTCGCAAGCACTTTCGCGGTCCCGGATTTCGGCGCCTTCGCGGCGCAGATGGGGGCCTCTTCCGGATCCAATGCGCGGGTCACCTTCTCCGGCATGCTCTCGGCCAGCGCGGAGAGCCTGAAGGCGGAGGGCAAGGCCAGCCTCGGGCGCACCGAGATCACCGGCGTTCTTTCCAGCACGCTCGGGCCGGGCCGCACCCTGTTCGAGGGCAAGCTTGCCTCCCCGCTGGTCCATGTGGACGAACTCGCCGCGCTGGCGGAAGCTTCGCGCGACGCGGTGGAGGCGGAGCGTGCCCGCCGCAGCAGCACCGCCGCGCAGGCAAAGACCGGCGCCCCGATCGACCCGCAGACCGCCCCACAGGTCGAGCCCGAGATTGACCTGGCGCGGCTCGTCGATCTCGATCTCGACATTTCCGCCAACCGGCTGAACAGCGCCGGCGACACCGCGAGCGGCCTCAAGGCCCGTCTTACCCTCGACAAGGGCATGGCGCGGCTCGATCCGTTCTCGGCCTCCTACATGGGCGGGCGCATCAACGCGGCGCTACAGAGCCACCTCACCGCCACCCCGCCGTTGGTGCGCGGCAAGGGATCGGTGGATGGCTGGCCGCTCTCCACCTTCCTCAATAAATCCAACGTCGGCTTCGCCACCCAAGGCCGGCTGAAGCTCGCGTTCGATCTTTCGGTCGACCCCTCCTCCGATTCCGCGCTGATGCGCACGCTGAACGGCACGCTCTCGGTGGGCCTGACGGGCGGACGGCTCGCCACCGGAAAGCTCGATCTCGCCGGCCTCGGCATTATCGGCGGTCTGTTCAACGAGGCGGTGCGCAGCGACAGCACGGCACTGCGCTGCGTGAGCGCGCCCCTGTCCTTCAGTTCTGGCGTGGCGCGCACCACGCCGGCATTGGTGATCGAGACCGACCATGTGCGCGTGGTCGGGCGCGGCACCATCGATTTGCCGCGCAACACCATCAACATCTATGCCGAGCCACGCCCGCTCGACGGCGGGGAAAACGACCTCGGCTATCCCTTCGCCATCACCGGGCCGCTGAGCAGCCCGCAGGTCGGCACCGTGGCAGGCCGGCCCGACGCGCGGCTCTACCGGCTCGGCGCGGGCTGCAAGCGGCGCGGGTGAGCGCGCTCACAGCACGGTGGAGGCATGCTCGGGCGAATGGCTCAGGGCGTGGGCCATATATTCGAGCGCGCCGCGCACCTTCTCGCGGCTCACCGGACCGCCGAGGCACACCCGCGCGGCTTCCGGGGGATTGCCGTCGGCGGCGAAGGCGTCGCTCGCCACGATGCCGATGCCGGTGGAGCGCATGTGGCCGACGAAGGCCGAGCGAGTCCAGGGTTCGGGCAATTCCACCCAGAGATTGAAGCTCAGGGGATCGGCCCGGAAGGTCCCTGCCGGCAGGATCTGGGTCGCGAGCGTCTGGCGGGCGGCGGTTTCGGCGCGGATGAAGCGCAGGATGGAATCGGCCGTGCCGTCCTCGATCCAGCGGGTGGCCAGCGCCACGGTGAGCGGGGACGCCATGACACTGGCGGCGCGGATGGCGGCGGCGAACGGCCAGCCGGAGCGCACGTCCGGCACCAGCACATAGGCCGTGCGCAAGCCGGCGCCGATGCATTTGGCGAGACCCGCGATATGCCACGTGATGTCCGGCGCCAGCGCCGCGAACGGGGCGATGCGCTGCACCGGGATGAAGCCATAGGCATCATCCTCCACGATCGGCACGCTGAAGCGCCGCGCCACCGCCGCGATGGCACCGCGGCGGGTTTCCGAGATGGTCAGCGTGGTCGGGTTCTGCAGCGTGGGATTAAGATAGAGCGCCTTCGGCGCAAGCCGCGCGCAGGCGGCGGCAAACGCATCGGGGTCGATGCCCTCGCCATCCATCGGCAGGCCGGCGAGTCGCAGGCCGAGCTGGGCCGCAATCGAGCGCGTGCCGGGATAGGTGAGGCTCTCGCACAGCACCGTGTCGCCCGGCTTTGCCAGCAGTCCGAAAATGCCCATCAGGGCGGAATGGGCGCCGGGCGTCACGAAGATGCGCTCCTGCGCCGGCACCAGTCCGCGCCGGCTGAGCCAGGCGGAGGCGGCGTCCTTGTCGGCAGGCGCGCCGCCGAAGCCCTGGTAGCGCAGCAGGGAGACGAGATCGCGGCTCACCTGCGCCACGCCCTCCTGCATGCGCGCGATGAGGTCCGGATCGTCCGGCTCGGGCGGGAGGTTCATAGACAGGTCGGCCGGCTCGGGCCGGTTGTGGCGTGCGGGGGTGGGCGTCGGACGGCTCGGGGCGCGCACGAACGTGCCCTGGCCGACGCGCGATTCCACGAGGCCGCGCTTCTGCGCCTCCACATAGCCGCGCGCCACGGTGGTGAAATCCACCGCGAGCCGATCCGCCAGCTTGCGCTGGGGCGGCAGGCGATCGCCGGCGGAGAGGCGACCCGCGCGAATGTCCTCAGCGATGATATCGGCGATGGCGAGATAGCGCGGCTTGTCGCTGCGCGTCAGGTCCGGCGTCCAGTCAACCATGGCGATGCGTCTTCAATCCCTCGTGCAGCGACGCGATGATTTTGCGTCCGTCGGAAATTGACTGTATAGTGTTGCATCACGGCCTTGTCACCTCCGGGACATTCCGGGAGGGCGGATTTCACCGCGACGTCCGAGCTTTGTTCTTGCTAGACTTTTGTGCATGCGACGCCCGCTTGTTGCGCAGCTCGCCCAGGGCTTAATCATGCGTCGCGTGACGCTGATGTCTCAATTGACTGCATAAATGACTGCGTATCGCTGATATTATTGACTGTTTCAAAAGGCAGCCAAATTGGCACATTGATTGCAAATCTCCTCGTCAGCCCCGCACGCCAAGGGGCCCACCCAACGAGGAGTTCCGCATGCCCGCCGTGACCGCCCCCGCCCACCAGAAGGGTGATTTCTTCGTCGATTACGAGGACAAGAAGTTCGAGGACGTCAAAGCCCTGCCCGGCGAGAAGGCGCTCGTCACCTTCCACACCGTGGCGTTCGAAGGCTCCATCGGCTTCGTCAATCTGCTCCAGGCCACCCGCCTCAAGCGCAAGGGCTTCGAGACCTCGATCCTGCTCTATGGCCCCGGCGTGACGCTGGGCGTGCAGCGCGGCTTCCCCAAGCTCGGCGACGAGGCCTTCCCCGGCCATATGAACTTCAACAACCAGCTCACCAAATTCATGGAAGAGGGCGGCAAGGTCTATGCCTGCCGGTTCGCGCTCCAGGCCCTGTACGGCCATGGCGAGCCCTCGCTGATCCCCGGCATCACCCCGATCAGCCCGTTGGACGTGCTCGACCTGGTGCTGCTTCACCGCCGCGACAACGCCTTCATCCTCGACACCTGGACCCTCTGAGGCCGGTCTCGACCCGCGCATGATGGAGGCGAAGATGCCGAAAGCGACCAAGGTCCGCGTGGCCGCGGTTCAGATCGCGCCCGACCTCGACACCCTGGAGGGCACGCTCACGCGCGTCCTCGCCGCCATCGCGGAGGCGGCGGAGAAGGGCGCCGGCCTGGTGGTTTTTCCCGAAACCTTCCTGCCCTGGTACCCCTATTTCTCCTTCGTGCACCCGCCGGTGCTCACGGGGGCCGAGCATCTTCGCCTCTATGACAACGCCGTGGTCGTTCCCGGCCCGGTGACCCACGCGGTGGCCGCCGCAGCGAAGCGGCATGCCATCGTGGTGGTGCTGGGCGTCAACGAGCGCGACCATGGCTCGCTCTACAACGCCCAGCTCGTGTTCGATGCCGACGGCGCGCTGCTGCTGAAGCGCCGCAAGCTCACCCCGACCTTCCACGAGCGCATGATCTGGGGCCAGGGCGACGGTGCCGGCCTCAAGGTGGTCGACACCGCCGTCGGCCGGGTCGGGGCGCTCGCCTGCTGGGAGCATTACAACCCCCTCGCCCGCTATGCCCTGATGGCGCAGCACGAGGAGATCCATGTCGCGCAATTCCCCGGCTCGCTCGTGGGGCCAATCTTTGCCGACCAGATCGAAGTCACCATCCGCCACCACGCGTTGGAGAGCGGCTGCTTCGTGGTCAACGCCACCGGCTGGCTGACGGACGAGCAGATCGCCCGCATCTCCCCCGACGAGAGGCTCCGCAAGGGCCTCACCGGCGGCTGCATGACGGCGATCATCTCGCCCGAGGGCGCCCATGTGGTGCCTCCGCTCACCTCGGGCGAGGGCATCCTGATCGCCGACCTCGACCTCGCCCTCATCACCAAGCGCAAGCGGATGATGGATAGCGTGGGCCATTACGCCCGCCCCGAACTGCTCAGCCTCATGCTCGACAACCGGCCCGCCGTGCCCATGCACACGGTTTCGCACACGGCCGCCGATCTTTCGTCCTTCCCCGCCTTCGGGAGCGCCAGCGATGAAACAGACGATGCCCCATTCCGCCGCCATGGCGCCCCTTCAGACGGCGCAATTGATCAACGAATTGCAGTCCTTGGGGGCAAGGCTCGTTGATCCCAAGGCCGGCGCGGACAGCCGGCGCGGCGGGGCGGGCCCGTCCGACCACAAGGCGCTGACCCTCGACGGCATGACCGTGATGGTGCCGGTGCACACCGCGCCCGCCTTCGAGAGCCCCTATCTGGTGGAAAAGCCGGACGCCTTCGGCAACAGCCGCATCACCCGTGACGGCGTGCCGATCGCCGACGTGAACTTTCCGGAGCGCCCGCGCTTCTACGATCTGAGCACCGCCGACGGCGTCCCCTATTCCAAGATCGCCGTGCTGCATGGACGCGACGTGCTCGCCACCACGGTGCTGCAAAGCTGCATCCGCTTTCAAAGCCGCACCAAGACCTGCCAATTCTGCGCCATCGGCCAGTCGCTGGCGGCGGGACGCACCATCGAGCGCAAGACGCCTGCCCAGCTCGCGGAGGTCGCCAAGGCGGCCGTGGAGCTGGACGGCGTGAAGCATATGGTGATGACCACCGGCACCCCGCCGGGCAAGGATCGCGGCGCTGCGATCCTCACCGAGAGCGCGGCGGCGGTGAAGGCGGCCGTGAACCTGCCGATCCAGGCCCAGTGCGAGCCGCCGGACGACGACGCCTGGTTCGCCCGCATGCGGGATGCCGGCGTCGATGCGCTCGGCATGCATCTGGAGGCGGTGACGCAGGGCGTGCGCGACCGCATCATGCCGGGCAAGGCGCAGGTTTCGCTGGAGCGTTATTTCTCGGCGTTTGAGGCGGCCGTACCGGTGTTCGGGCGCGGGCAGGTCTCCACCTATATCCTCGCCGGGCTCGGCGACAGCGTCGAAGACATCCTCGCCATGTGCGAAAAGCTCGTCGCGCTGGGGGTCTATCCCTTCGTGGTGCCGTTCGTGCCCATCTCCGGCACCCCGCTGGAGAGCCACCCAACGCCTTCCCCGGCCTTCATGCACGCCATTCTCAAGCCACTGGCCCGCATGCTGGTGAAGAGCGGGCTGAAATCCGTGGACATCAAGGCCGGCTGCGGCAAGTGCGGGGCGTGCTCGGCGCTCTCCACCTATGAGCGGGGAGGCTGCGCGTGATGTTCGAGCCGTTCAAGCCGTTCCTCGCCAGCGAATTCCAGGTGAAGCACGCGACCGAAGCCTGGGAGCGCGCCGGCGCCGCCCGCTTGCGCCGCACCGTGTTCTGCAAGGAACAGGGCCTGTTCGGCACCGATGATCGCGATGCCATCGACGAAAAGGCGACCCCCATCGTCGCGGTCTCCTTCCTCGGCGTCGCGGCGCATGACGTGGTGGGCACGGTGCGCATCCACGAAGAGACGCCCGGCGTGTGGTGGGGCTCGCGGCTCGCGGTGGCGGCCGATTATCGCAAGGTCGGCGCGCTCGGCGCGTCGCTCATCCGCCTCGCGGTGTCCACCGCCCATGCCCAGGGGTGCCGGCAGTTCCTGGCCAATGTGCAGGCGCAGAATTTGCTGCTGTTCCGCCGCATGCGCTGGCGCAGCGTCGCGGAATTCGACCTGCACGGCCGGCCCCATCATCGCATGGAGGCGGACCTTGCCTATTATCCCCCGATCTCCAGCGGCGCGACCGGCTTCGTCGCCTTGCCCCGGCGGGCGGCGTCATGATCGAGACCCGCGCCTTCGCCGAGCTCGCCGCACGCCTGCGGGCAGGCGCCGGGCTTGCCGCCAAGCGCGACATCGGCGCGGTGGCCGCAAGGCTCGGCCTGTCCGCCTCCGCCGTGCCGGTGGGCGATGATTGCGCGGCGATCCCGGACGGCGATGAATTCCTGCTGCTCGCCATCGAAGGCTTCATGAATGCCTTCGTGGCCGGCGATCCCTGGTTCGCGGGCTGGTGCGGGGCGATGGTGAACATCTCCGACGTCGCGGCCATGGGCGGCCGTCCGATCGCCATCGTGGATGCGGTGTGGGCCGATGGAGAGGACGGCGCGGCGCCGGTGCTGGAGGGCCTGCGCGCGGCCGCGCAGGCCTTCGGCGTGCCGCTGGTGGGCGGCCATTCCAATCTGAAGAGCGAACATGGCCAGCTTTCCGTCGCCATCCTCGGGCGGGCGAAAAAGCTGCTCACCTCCTTCGATGCCAAGCCGGGCGAAACGCTGATTGCCGCCGTAGACCTGCGCGGGCGCTATCGCGAACCCTTCTCCAATTGGGAAGCGGCCACAGACGCGCCCCCCACCCGCCTGCGCGGCGACATCGAGCTTCTTCCTGAGATCGCCGAAGCCGGACTTTCGCGCGCCGCCAAGGACATCAGCCAGGCCGGCATGATCGGCACCGCCGCCATGCTGGCGGAATGCTCGCGCATCGGCCTGGAGATCGCGCTCGCCGCCATCCCCCGCCCGGACGGTGTGGACCTGACGCGCTGGCTGCTGAGCTTCCCGAGCTTCGGCTATCTGCTGTCCGTCGCCCCGGCGCACGTGGATGCGGTGATCGCGCGCTTTACCGCGCGCGGCATTTCCGCCGCCGCCATCGGCACGGCGGTCGCGGGCGGCGAGGTGGCGCTGAACCATCGCGGGACGCGCGAGGTGATCTGGGATTTCGCGCGAAGCCCGCTCATCGGCTGCGCGCCGCTGGAGATCGCCTCATGAACGCGCACCCGCTCCGGCCCGACCGTCCGCTGCGCATCGCGCTGCTCGCCCATTCCACCAATCCGCGCGGCGGGGTGGTGCATGCGCTGGAACTGGGGGATGCGCTCGCGCGCCTCGGCCATAAGGTGGTCGTGCATGCCCCCGACGCCAAAGGCACCGGCTTCTTCCGCGAAACCCTGTGCCGCACCCTGAGCATCCCCGCCTCCCCCGTGGGCGCCGACATGACGGAGATGGTGCGCATCCGCGTCGCGGATTATGTCCGCCATTTCGAAGACCCGGCACACCGCGCCTTCGACATCTTCCACGCCCAGGACGGCATTTCCGGCAATGCGCTGGCGACCCTGAAGGAACAAGGCCTCATCCGCGCCTTCGCCCGTACCGTGCACCATGTGGACACCTTCGCCGATCGCGCGCTGATGGCGCTTCAGACCCGCGCCATGGTGCACGCCGACCGCCTGCTGGTGGTGAGCCGCACCTGGCAGCAGGAGCTTTCCGCCCGGCTCGGCCGGCGCGCCGATATCGTCGGCAACGGCGTCGATACCGCCCGCTTCTCCCCCGTGCCCGATGGGCGGGAGGACGCCCTGCGCGCCCGCCTCGGGCTCGGCGCTGGGCCTGTCTTCCTCGCGGTCGGCGGGGTGGAGGCGCGCAAGAACAGCGTGCGGCTGCTGGACGCCTTCGCCCGCGTTCACGCGCAGATTCCCGCGGCTCAATTGGTGATCGCGGGCGGCGCCTCGCTGCTGGACCATCACAGCGAGCAGCACGCCTTCGCGCTTGCGTTAGAACGGCACGCGCTGCCGCAGGGCGCCGTCGTGCGCACCGGCCCGCTGGCGCAGGCGGACATGCCGGCGCTCTATCGCATCGCCGATACGCTCGCCTTCCCCTCGCTGAAGGAGGGCTTCGGCCTCGTGGTGCTCGAGGCCATGGCGAGCGGCGTGCCGGTGGTCACCTCGCGCATCGCGCCCTTTACCGAATATCTCGGTGCCGAAGATGTCGCCTGGTGCGACCCGCTGGATGTGGCCTCCATCGCCGCCGCGCTCGACGCAACGCTCGACGCCGCGACCCGCGCCCGCCTGATCGCGAACGGCGCGCGCATCGCCGCCCGCCACGATTGGGACGGCACCGCGCAGGCCCACCTTGCCGCCTATGCCCAGCTTATGGCGCCCACCGATCCGGAGCCGATCCATGCCTGAAATGCGTTTCCACATCCGCTGGCCCGACGGGACGAAGGAGGCCTGCTATTCGCCCTCCCTCGTCATCAAGGACCATTTCGCCCCCGGCGAAACCTATGCGCTGGCCGATTTCCTCGCGAAAAGCCGCGCGGCGCTGACCACCGCCAGCGAGCGGGTGCGGGCGAAATACGGGATGCCCTGCTCGCTTGCGCTCGGCCAGCTGGCCCGCATCGAAGCCACCGGCCGCGCCTTTTCAAACCACCCCGACGCCCGCGTCAGCATCGACGCCTTCGAAGACTGATCAGAGCCAAGCCATGACAAACGAGACCCTCCCCCACCATAGCGTCGTCGTCATCGGCGGCGGGCAGGCCGGCCTTTCCGCCAGCTCTTATCTGAGCGAAAGCGGCATCGACCATGTGATCTATGAGAAGCACCGCGTCGCCCATGCCTGGCGCGACCAAAGGTGGGACAGCTTCTGCCTCGTCACGCCCAACTGGCAGTGCAAGCTGCCGGGCTACGACTATCCCGGCAGCGAGCCGGACGGCTTCATGAAGCGCGACGAGATCGTCGCTTATGTGGAGGATTACGCCAAGCGCATCGCCGCCCCGGTGCGCGAGGGCGTCGGCGTCAACCGCCTGTCGCGGCAGGAAGACGGCCGCTTTCTCGTGGAGGCGGCGGACGGTGCTGTGACGGCGGGCGCGGTGGTGCTGGCGGTGGGCGGCTATCACGTGCCGAACGTGCCGCGCATGGGCGAGCGCCTGCCGGAAAGCATCGTGCAGGTGCATTCCTCGAAATATCGTCACCCCGGCCAATTGCCCGAAGGCGAGGTGCTGGTGGTGGGCTCGGGCCAATCCGGCTGCCAGATCGCCGAGGACCTGCACCTCGCCGGGCGCAAGGTGCATCTCGTCACCGGCAGCGCGCCCCGCTGCCCGCGCGTTTATCGCGGCCGCGACAGCGTGGACTGGCTCGCCGACCTCGGCCAATACGACCTGCCGGTGGAGAACCATCCGCTGAAGGAAAAGGTGCGCAAGAAGGCGAACCATTATCTCACCGGCCGCGACGGCGGGCGCGACATTGATTTGCGCCGCTTCGCGCTGGAGGGCATGCAGCTCTACGGCCGGCTGGAAGCGATCAGCGGCGGGCGCCTGCAATTCCGCGACGACCTCAAGCAGAATCTCGATTCCGCCGACGCGGTCTATAACGGCATCTGCGGCCTGATCGACAAGCACATCGCGGAGAACAGGATCGAGGCGCCGGCGGGCCCCCATTACAGCCCGCTCTGGCAGCCGGGTGCGCCGGTGCGCGAGCTTGATCCCGTGGCGGCGGGCATCACGTCGGTGATCTGGGCCACGGGCTTTCATTCCGACTGGTCGTGGGTGGACCTGCCGGTGTTCGACGGCGCCGGCTATCCCACCCACAAGCGCGGCGTCACCAGCATGGACGGGCTCTATGTGCTCGGCCTGCCGTGGTTGCATTCCTGGGGCTCGGGGCGGTTCGTGGGGGTCGGGCGCGATGCCGCCTATCTTGCCGCGCGCATCGGCGAGCATCTCGGCGTGCGGCGGCGCGGGCCGGTGAAATTAGACGTGGCGGTGTGAGCGACGCGGCACGGAGACCCCTCATGAGCCTCGCCTTCCGCCTGCCCTCCGCGGCCAGCCTCCTGCCGGCCGGCCTGTCCCTGCCCACCTTCCGCGCGAGCGACCCGCTGGCCGAGCCGATCCGCCTCGGCATGCCGCATCTCGCCTATGGCGGCCTTTCGGAAACCTGGCTGCTGAAGGAATTGGGCCATCGCCACTGGCTGCTTCTCGCCCGTGGCGCCGGGCGCGAGGTGCCGGATTTCCGCGATGCCGATGGCGCGACCGTCTATGCCGCCTTCATCGCGGTGCAGGTGACGGACGCGGCGCTGGGCGCGTTCCGCGAGCATGACAGCCTCGTGCTGCGCTCGCGCCTGGAGCGCATCTCGCGCACCCAATTCGCCAGCCGCCACGAATTGCTGCGCGACGGCACCCCCATGGGCCACGTGGAGATGACGTCCGTGTTCGTGAAGCGCAAGGAGAAGGGAAAAAACCGGGCGCTTGCGCGGGTCGGTCTCCCGGGCTTTTCCGCGCCCGCGGCCAAGCCGGGCCTCGCCGGCACCGCCGCGCTTGCCGCCACCATCCGCGCCGGACGGTTCGCGCAGCATTTCGGTTTTGCGAACGCGGACGGGGAGAGCGGCACCGCGCTCACCGTCCGCCCTTGTCCCTCGCAGGATTTCAACGGCGCCGACTTTCTTTATTTCGCGTCCTTCCAGGCGTTCGTGGACCGGGCGGAATGGGAGGCGATGGACGCCCCCGCCGGCCTCTTCACGGTGGCGCGGGACATGGTGTTCCATTCCAACGTGGAGATCGGCGACGCGGTGCGCATCACGGTGAAGGCACAGCGGGCGGAGGGCGACCAGCTGCTGCATTGGTGCGTGCTCACCCGCGCGGCGGACGGCGCCCGCCTCGCCGACATCTTCACCCGCCGCGCGCCTGCGCCGTGCTGAATGCGCGGGTCCCGCGCATTTCGTGCTTGAACTGAGCCCCCGGAAACTGGTGGAAGGGGGCGCGCCTCAGGCGCGGGTTCACGCACGGAGTTGCCACATGAGCGCAGAGGAGCGCGGCGCGTTGCCGCTTGAGGGCATCAAGGTTCTCGACCTGTCGCGCATCCTCGCGGGGCCATGGTGCGCCATGGTGCTCGGCGATCTCGGCGCCGACGTGATCAAGGTGGAGCATCCCGGCCGCGGCGACGATACGCGGGACTGGGGTGTGCGCACCGCAGGGTCCAATACCTCCTATTTCGACAGCGTGAACCGCAACAAGCGCTCCATCGGCGTCGATCTCGCAACCCCGGAAGGGCTCGCCATCGTCAAGGCGCTGGCGCGCGACAGCGACGTGGTGGTGCAGAATTTCAAGACCGGCGGCGCCGAAAAGCTCGGCCTCGGCTACGAGCAGCTGCGCGCGGAAAACCCGCGCCTGATCTATTGCTCCATCGCGGGCTATGATTCCCGCGGGCCGGAAGCGAGCCGGCCGGGCTATGATCTCGTGGTGCAGGGCGAGACCGGGCTCATGGCACTCAATGGCGAGCCCGGCCGCCCGCCGCTGAAGTTCGGCGTCGCGGCGGTGGATCTGTTCACGGGCCAATATGCCGCCCAGGCGGTGCTCGCCGCGCTCTATGCCCGCGAGCGCACCGGGCAGGGCCGCGAGGTGGAACTCGCGCTCTATGATTGCGGCATCGCGCTGACCTCCTATTACGGCCTGGAGGCCCTGGCGCGGCAGGCGGACCTGCCGCCGGTGGGCAATGCCCATCCTTCCATCGTGCCCTATGGCGTGTTCCCCACCATGGACGGGCCGATCGTGATGACGGTGGGCAACAATGCCCAGTACCGGCGCTTCTGCGAAAACGTCATCCAGCGCATGGACCTGTTCGAGGACCCGCGCTTCGCCACCAATCTCGACCGGGCGCGCAGCCGGGCGATCCTGATTCCCCTGGTGGAAGCGGAACTCTCCCGCTGGCACCGGCCGGAGCTTTTGGCGCGCCTGGAAGAGGCTGGCATTCCCTGCGGCGAGGTCTTGGGCCTGCATACGGCGCTGACCTCCGAGCGGGCGCGCGCGGCCGGCCTCGTGGTCCACGCGCAGGACGTGCGGCACACCGAGGACGAAGGGGAGACCAGCGCCCAGGTCCTCGCCCCGCCGTACCGGCTCGATGGGGAACGCGTGCCGGTGCGCCGCATGCCGCCGGGGCTCGGATCTTCCAGCGCCGCCCTGCTGGCCGAGCGGCTCGGCTATGGCGCGCCGGAGCTGGAAGCGCTCACCGCCAAGGGCGTGATCCGCTGAGCGCCTGACCCGCACGGGCGCGGCGGGCCGCCAAGCCCCGCCGTTCCAGCCCGCTGCTCCAGCCTCACACAAGCCATCGGGCCTTATCTGCCATCCGTCATCCGATTGAACGGTTGGCGGAGGCCCAGATGCAAGTGATCTCCAGGAGACCCCGGACCAAGGCTGAAGGCCACACCCGCGCACCGGGTACGGGCCGGGACAGGGCAGGATGAAGGTCGTCATCCTCGCCGGCGGCCGCGGCTCGCGGCTCGCCATGGACACTTTGCGCGCGCATCCCTCGCGGCGAGATCTGAGCCTCCGGCCAGGCGCCGTGGAAGGCGTGACCCCGCTCCGCGCCCGCAGCGCCCCACCGGCGCGCCTCACCGGCACCGAGCGGGACGCCGCGTTAGCGCCCCTCCTGTCACCGACCCGGGCTGGAAACCACCATCCCCACGCAGCGGACATGCTCATCCGGCTCACCGCTCCCGCCGCACGCCTCCTCGGGAGGCGGACGCCGCCGCGCGTGCGGGGCACGCACACCCGGACCGTCGACCGATCCCGCACCCCGACGATGCCCACCGACGTGCGCGCCGACATGCGCGTTTCCTGCCCCGCGCAGATCGCCTGCCATGAGGATTTCCGCCCATGACGCCCGGACATTGCCGCTTCTGCGACACGCCGCTGCGCCAGCGCTTCGTCGATCTCGGCGAGATGCCGCTGGCCAATTCCTATGTGCCGGAGAACCGGCGCGACGCGAAGGAGGCGCGCTATCCGCTGCGCGCCAGCGTGTGCCCGTCCTGCCGCCTGGTCCAGGCGGACGCTTTCGTGGAGCCGAAGGACATCTTCAGCGACTACGCCTATTTCTCCTCCTATAGCGACTCTTGGGTCGCCCACGCCCAACGCTTCGCCGCATACGCCAGCGCGCGCTTCGGCCTGACCCGCACGTCGCAGGTGGTGGAGGTGGCGAGCAATGACGGCTATCTGCTGCGCCATTTCATTGCCGCCGGCATCCCCGCCCTCGGCATCGAGCCGGCTGCGAACGTGGCGCAGGCGGCACGCGCGGCGGGCGTCCCCACGGAAACCCGCTTCTTCGGCGCGGACGTGGCCGTGGGCCTTGCGGCGCGCGGCTATCGGGCTGACCTGCTGGTCGCCAACAACGTGCTCGCCCATGTACCGGACATCAATGATTTCGTCGCCGGCCTCGCGCGCCTGGTGAAGGCGGACGGGGTGGTGAGCGTCGAATTCCCCCATCTGCTGCGGCTCATCGAAAGCGTGCAGTTCGACACCATCTATCACGAGCATTTCTATTATCTGTCGCTGCTGGCGGTGGAGAAGATCTTCGCTGCGCACAAGCTGAAAGTCTTCGACGTCCAGGAATGGCCGACCCATGGCGGCAGCCTGCGGGTGCTCGCCTGCCCGGCCGCCTCCCAGTCCCATGCGCAGACGCCCGGCGTCGCCAAGGTGCGCGCGGACGAAGCCGCCGCCGGCTTCGAGGCGGACGCAGTCTACGACAGCTTCCAGGAGCGCATCGCGCCGATCCGCGCCGGACTTCATGCTTTCCTTCATCAGGCCCATAATGAAGGCAAGCATGTCGTGGCCTATGGCGCCGCCGCCAAAGGCAACACGCTGCTGAACTTCTGCGGCGTCGGACCCGGCCAGATCGATTATGTGGTGGACCGCAATCCCCACAAGCAGGGCCATCTGCTGCCCGGCAGCCACCTGCCCATCCATGCGCCCGAAAAGCTGGCGCAGACGAAGCCGGATTTCGTGCTGATCCTGCCCTGGAACATCAAGAACGAGGTGATGGCCACGAATGCCCGGGTGCGCGACTGGGGCGGACGCTTCGTGGTGGCGGTGCCGGATCTCGCGGTCCTGCCATGAAGATCACGCCCACCGCCATCGCCGGCGTCATGCAGGTGCAGGTGGACCCGCATGCCGATGCGCGCGGCCTGTTCGCGCGCACCTTCTGCACGGATTCCTTCGCCGCCCATGGGCTCGCGACGTCTTTTCCCCAGGCGAGCACCTCCTGGAACCCCCATTGCGGTACCCTGCGGGGGCTGCATCTTCAGGGGGAGCCGAAGGGGGAAGCCAAGCTGGTGCGCGCCACGCGCGGGCGCGTGTTCGACGTCGCCGTGGACCTGCGCCCGGCCTCGCCCACTTACCTGGCCTGGACCGGGCTTGAGCTCGATTCCGCGCGCCGCAACGCAATCTATATTCCCGAAGGCGTCGCCCACGGCTTCCTGACCCTGGAGCCGGGCTGCGAGGTCTTTTACCAGATGTCGCAGACCTACGATGCCGGTCTTGCGCGCACGTTCCGCTGGGACGATCCGGCCTTTGCCATCGCCTGGCCCGCCGTCCCCCGCATCATCTCCTCCAAGGACGCCACGGCGCGGGAGCTATGCTTATGAATTTTCCCGGACATCTGAACCTCACGACGCCCGCGACCCAGCCTGTGGATGCGCCCGCCGACGCCGGCAGCCAGCCGATCCTCAGCCTGTGCATCCCGACTTATAACCGCGCGCCGTTCCTGGACTATTTGCTGACGAGCCTCGCCCGCGACTGCGCCTTCGCCTTCCCCTTCGAGGTCGTGGTCTCGGACAATGCCTCCACCGACGACACGGCGGAGGTCATCGCCCGGCATCTGGAGGGCGGACTTGCGCTGTCCTACTTCCGGCAGGAGGAAAACAAAGGCGGCATGCCGAACCTCATGACCGCCTTCCGGCGCGCGCGCGGGCGCTATGTCATGTATCTCGCCGACGATGACCTGATTGATGCCCCGGCGCTGGCGGACACCATCGATTATCTGCGCGCCAATCCTGAGATCCGCGCCTGCTATACGCCGTGGGAACTCTATGATGACGTGACCAAGCAGCCGGGACCGATGTTCTTCGACCTGCCGGAGGATTTCGTCATCCATCCCGGCCAGGAACTGGATCTGCTCGGGCACATCATCAACACCCATATCTTCCCGGAAACCGTGATCTATCGGGCGGATGCGGTGCGCGACATCTCCAGCGACGCGCGCTTCTGCTATTGGGCGTTCAGCTATCTCGCCCATGTGGTGCAGCACGGGCCGGTGGCGTTCCGCCGCAAGCATTATTATCGCTCCGTCACCGCCAGCTCGGTGGCGGTCCGCACCCAGGCCGGCCACGAGCAGGCCATGAGCGATTGGGACAGCTATCGCGGCGGCCTCGAATATTTCGTCTATGCCCTGCTGCGCCGCGCCGGCACCGCGCTGAGCCTGGAGCACAAGCGCGCGTTCCGCGACATGATCGACATCTTCATCGAGACCCGCATGCAAGTGGCGCTGCGGCTCTGGCTGGGGCGGGGCGATTTCCTGCGCGCCTATGAACTGATCTGCCGCATCCATTATCTCGACCCCAAGGGGGTCGGCACGATCGACCAGGTCGAGAAGCTGCCGCTGCTGATCCTCGCCCAGACCTTGGCGCGGTTGGCCAATGGCATCGCGGGGCTGGACCGCATCCAGCTCGACGGGGTCGAGGATGGCCCGTCGGTCGCCGGCCTGCTGCGGGAGATGGGGTTGGAGCGGCGCATCCTGGTGAGTCCGGCCGTGCCCACTCTCGATCCGGCGGCGAAGCGCTCCAGCCTTGTGTTCATTCGCAATGAAGACGCGCGCCAGCGCTTTCTCGACGACGGCTATCTGCCGGGGCTGATCGTGAGCGAGCGCGAATTGCAGGGCGGCATCCTGCTCGGCTGAGCAGGACCGGCGGCCTCATTCCACGTCGAGGGCGTTAAGGCTCGGATCATCGGGCAGGCAGCTGCGAAAATGCCCGAGGCTGCCCTTGGCGGCACGGGCGCAGAAGAAGCGCGCGCCGGCCGCGTCCGCGCCCTCCGGCCCGTCCGCGTGCGGGCGCAGGGTGGAGAGAAACCAGGCCCGCCCATCGGTGCCGAGGGCGCTGGCGAAATCCCGATGGCGGGGAGGCTGCTCCATCAGCTCGGCATAATGGCGCGCCAGCAGGTTCAGGGATGCGGCGGGCGCGTGCGTGCGCGCCATGTCCTGCGCGCCCACGGCGCCCATGCGCAGCAGCCGCCGAGGATTGCAGGCGGCCCGCTCGATCAGCGCCGCACCGGCCTCGATGCTGTTCGCGACGAAGCCGTTGCGATCATGCGACACGATGGCCATCTCCGCCGGATTGTCCCAGACCAGCGGCACCGCGCCGGCCGACATGGCCTCCACAAGCGCATTCTCGCCGGTGCCGTAATGCTGCGGATTGAGCGGATACAGGAACAGGTCGAGCGCGCCGAGGACCGCGCGCGGGTCGGATGCATAGCCCTCGAACCGCACCCGCTCGGGATGGCGCATCGCCGCCGCCCGCGCCGCCACCTCGCCGGCGGGATCGAGCGTGCCCCAGAGCGAAACCTGGATATCCTCCATCACCGCATCGACCATGTCGAAGAAGCCGGGATGCAGCTTGATGAAATCGAGCGTCCCGAGATAGCCGATCCGCACCTTGGGCGCCGCATGGCGCGGGCGCGGCGGGGCATCGAAGCCGAACCCGCTGTTCACCACGCCGAACGCCTGCGGCCGCGCCGCCAGCGCCGCCGCGAGATTGTCCGCCTTCAGCGAACAGGGCGAGGTAAACAGCACTTTGTCCGCGAGCGCGGCGAGCCGGGCCGGGATCAGGGGCGGGGCCAGCCCGGAAATATGCACCCACAGCGCCAGGCGCATGGCCGGCAAGACGTTCGCCGCCAGCAGGGCATAGAGGCGCGGATGGTTCCACCATTCCACCTGCACGATATCCGCGCCCGCCACCAGGCCCGCCAGTTCTCCAGGGTCCGGCGCGATGGAGACGGGGTAGCCGGCGGCGCGCACGCGGTCCACGAAGTGCGTGTCGCGCGGGGGTTCAAGCAGGGCGAACCAATGCCGGACGGTGCCCGCATCCGCAAGGCCCAAGGCCGCTTCGGCGAGCGCAGCATGCGCCTTCCCCACGCCGCCGCCCAAATGGGGGGCGATGTGGAGGATGTTCATTCCGCCGCCGCCGGCAGGCGCGCGGGGGTGCCGCCAGGGGCGGCGACGGCGGGGTTCAATTTCATCTTCGCCTTGAAGGTTTCCAGGATCTGCGGGCGATGGGCGTCGATCGAGTCCGGCAGGCAATGGCTGAGCTGGCCGCAGCCGTGGCACACGCCATTCTCGCGGCGCTTGCCCTCCAGATGCTGAAGCCGCAGCGCGTTCATCGTCTCCGAGGTCCAGATCTCCTTCATGGAGGCCTGGCGCACGTCGCCGATGATCAGCTTGCGGCCCCAATCGAGGAAGCAGGAGCTGACTTGCCCGTCCGCATTCACGGAATAGCCGTAGAAGATATAGGGGCAGGTATCGGTCTCGCCGACCGGCTGCTGGTAGATGCCGCCGGTGATCTTCACCCCGCTGCGCGCTTCCACGTCGAAATCCGGCCAGCAGGGGGCGAAATTCTCGATGAAGATGCGGTCGCAATGATCGCCGAAGGTGTCGTAGAATTCATCCCGCTGCGCCTCGGTGATCAGTTCGCCGGGGATTTTGATGACGACCTCGCACTGGCCCTTGTTGGCATAGAGCCATTTCACATTGGCGACGAAGGCCTCGAAATCGAAATCGAAGCCGGTGAAGCGCCGATATTGCTCGGCCGTCATGCCGTCGACCGAGATGTTGATCTTGTCGAGCCCCGCCGCGATCACCGGCGCGAGCCGCTCGGGGCTCAGAAAGGTGCCGTTGGTGGTGGTGTCGATATAATCCACGTGTCCGCTCGCCTTGGCATAGGCGATCATGTCGGCGAGGCGCCGGTTCAGGAACGGCTCGCCGTCCTTGTACATCCGCAGCACCTTGATCTTGTCGTCGAAGGCGCCGAGATCGTCGATGATCTTGGTGAACACCTCGAACTTCATGGCGCCCTGGTAGCGGCCGGTCTCGCGGATCAGGTCGCGATGGCCGGTGGGGCAGAAGGTGCATTGGAAATTGCACGCGCTGGCGGGATCCACGAACACCACGAACGGGGTGGCCAGCGGGATCACCGTCTCCAGCGCCGTGCGGCCTTCCAGATTAATGCGCGGCTTGACCTGTGCCTTCATGATCTCTCCACCCACCCGAGCCTGAAGCCGCCTCATCGCGCACCGGCAAGGACATCCCGAGCCGCGCCGCGCGGGCGCCTTTGCCTGTTGTTCCGGCCCATGCCGAAGGATGAAGCCACTCAACCAGCGGTTCATTGCGCCAAGCTGTCCTCGCGGCCGCCCCAAGCTCCAAGTCCCAGGCCACAAGCCCGGCGAAAGCATCGTGCGGCACGCTCTCGGCAATGGCGCGGACCGAGGCAGGCCGCCCGAAGCGCCGACATCGGCAGGAGGAGCGGGCATGAGGATTTACGTGCATCTGCACGATCTTGCGCATGGCGCCCCTGCGCGGGGCGCCGTGACGGCCCGCCCGGCGACCCGCCCGGGCACTTGCCCATGACCGCCTTCCCCCATGTGAGCGCGGACGGACTGCGGGTGGCGACGCCCTGCCCGGTGCGCGCCCGCAACTTCGATGCGCTGCCCGACCGACGCGCTGCCATCGCCCTGTTGCAGCAGCTCAACGCGCGCGCCCTCGACCCGCGCCCGGTGGCCCTCGGCGACCGGCCGCTGGCGCTCTATGGCGCCGGCAATCTCGGCAAGCTGGCGCGCGGGCATCTCGACGCCATGGGCCAGTCCATCGCGTTCGTGGTCGATGCGGATGCCGCACGCCATCGCGCCGATCCCGATTGGCACGGCCTCAGCATTCTCGCGCCCGAGGACGTGGCGCCGCATGTGCGGCGCGAGGCGCTGCTTGCCATCGCCATCGCGAACAGCCCGTTCGTGCCCATTCAGGCGGAGCTGGCGCTACAGGGCTGGGGGGCCTGCGTGCCGTTCTACGATCTTGCCGAAAGCTTCCGCGCCCGCCACCCCTTGAGCAATGGGTGGTTCAGCGGCCCGCTGGATCTTTCAGGCTTCGCCGCTGCCGCCACCGCATTGGAGCACTTCGCCGACGATGCCTCGCGCGCCCATTACCTGCGCTTCGCCGCCTGGCACATGGCGCGGGAGGAATGGGAGTTCGCCGACGCCCCGGTGGTTCCCGCCGAACGCTTCTTCATTCCCGAGTTGGCCGCGACCCTGCGCGCCGGCGCGCGCTTCCTGGATGGCGGCGCCCATCACGGCAGCGTCACCGCGCGCCTGCTGGAGGAAGTGCGGGGACAGGTTTCCGCCGTCTGGGCGATCGAGCCGGACCCGGCCAATGCCGCCGTGCTGCGCGATTTCGTGGCGGGCCTGGACTGGCAGGTGCGCGCCCGCGTGCAGGTGCTCGGCCATGTGGTCGGGGCGCGGCGCGAGAGCGTGCGCTTCCACCACGGGCTCGGCTACGCCTCGCAGATTTCCCCGACCGGCCAATCCCAGCGCGAGAGCCTGCCCATCGACGCGCTCGGCCTCGACCCGACCTATGTGAAGCTGCACCTGGAGGGCGGCGAGCTGGCCGCGCTCGAAGGCGCCCGCAAGACCCTGCTCCAGCACCGGCCGGCGCTCGCAGTCACGGTCTATCACAATGCCGACGGCCTCGCCCGTACGCCCCTGTGGCTGGCCCAACACCTTGAAAACTATCAGCTGGTCATGCGCGCCCACGCCTGGTGCGGCACGGGCGCGGTGATCTACGCCCTTCCCAAGGAACGCATGCGCAAATGAGCATCTTCGTGAGCGACAGCCGGTTCATCATGGACCTCGGCATGAACAATGGCGACGACACCGCCTATTATCTAGCCAAGGGGTTCAGCGTGGTGGCGGTGGAAGCCAACCCCGCCCTGGTGGCCGCCGCAAGCACCCGCTTCGCCGCCCAGATCGCCGCCGGGCGCGTCACCATCCTGCCCAATGCGGTGGCCGGAGAGAGCGGCCGCGTCAGCTTCTTCATCAATGAAGCCAATGACCATTGGAGCAGCATGGACATGGGCTGGGCGGGCCGCGGCGACAGCGCCTGCCATGCCATCGAGGTAGAGGCGCTGACCCTCGGCGAGATTTTCGACCGCTTCGGCATTCCCTATTATCTGAAGATCGACGTCGAAGGCGCGGACAAGGACATCCTGGCCCAGCTCGGGCGCCAGCTCATCAAGCCGCTGTATGTCAGCATCGAGGATTGCCGCTTCGGCTTCGAATATATCGAGACTCTGGCCGCCGCCGGATACGACGGCTTCAAGCTGCTGGACCAGTCCACGGTCCACGAGCTTGCGGACGAGGCGATCGGATACCAATTCCCGGCCGGCTCGTCCGGCCCGTTCGGCCGCGCGCTTCCCGGCCAATGGCTGAGCCGGCGGGACATGCACTCGGTCTATGCCCGCACCGTGCGGGACCGCGCCGGCACCCGCCTCGCCCCGCGCACCCGCTGGTGGGACATCCACGCCACCAAGCGCTGACCCGCGCCAAGCCAACAGACAGCTCCCAATGCTCGCTCCCACACAGAGGCTCGCCGACATGACGCCGGACCAGACCTTCGCCAAATACGTCGCCGGCAACATCGCCGGCATCGGCGCCGACCGCGATTTCCTTGGCCTGTCCAACATCTGGGTGCGCGAATGCATCCGGCACAATTATGCGCAGAATTTCACCTGGCTCGGCCGGCCCATCATCCAGGTGCCGCAGGATATTTACGCGATCCAGGAGCTGATCTGGCGGGTCAAGCCGGACCTCGTGATCGAGACCGGGATCGCCCATGGCGGCTCGCTCATCCTCAGCGCCTCCATGCTGGCGATGATCGAGTATTGCGAGGCGATGGAGACCGGCACGCCGCTCGATCCGCGCGCCGACGGACGCAAGGTGATCGGCGTCGACATCGACATCCGCGCGCACAATCGCGCCGGCATTTTGGCCCATCCGCTGTCGCGCAAGATCGAGATGATCGAGGGCTCCTCCATCGACGACGCCATTGTCGCGCGCATCCGTGAGGCGGCGGCGCAGGCCGAGACGGTGATGGTGTTCCTGGATTCCAACCATACCCACGACCACGTCCTGAGCGAACTGGAGCTTTATGCCCCCATGGTCTCGCAAGGCTCCTATGTGGTGGTGTGGGATACCGGGGTGGAGGATCTGCCCGCCGGCATGTGCGCGGACCGGCCCTGGGGCAAGGGCGACAATCCCAAGACCGCCGTGTGGGACTATCTGCGCCGGCTGGACAATGATCCGCGCCACGGCGAGGACGGGGGGCGGTTGCGGTTTGAAATCGACAAGGTGATTGAGCACAAACTCGCCATCACCGCCGCCCCGGACGGGTTCCTGCGCCGCCTGTGAGCGGCGCGGGCGCTCGATTTCTCCCAAAATGTTTCACGTGAAACAATGAGTTAGCGCGGACGAATAGGGGTTTCGTGGCGCTTTTCCGCGCCATGACGGCGGACCAAACCGACTTTTCGGGCGGACGTTCGCGCCGAACTTCGGCAAATGCGCGGTTTCGCCCGTCCGGCGAGACTGGAGCCGCCGGAGAGGGCCTTACGCTTGCGGCGGGACCTCTATGGCCTCCGGCGCAATCCCCATGGCTTCCGGCGGTTTGCCGGCGCAGCGCAGGGCGTGCATCCGCTCATAGGCCGCTTCCAGGCCCCGCGCATAGCGGGTCGCGTCGAACAGGTCGGCGTCGGCGCGGTTGGCGGCGAGGCGGGCGCGCAGGTCGGCCAGCCGCTGGGGATCGCGCGCCAGCGCCAGGGCCAGCGCCTCATACTCCGCCAGGGTATGGGTGACGAGCTCCGGCAGGCCCACCGCATGCAGCAGGCTGCCGGCGACGCGGCTGGCGAAGCTTTCCCCCGCGCAGGTCACCAGCGGCACGCCGGCCCACAGGGCATCGCTGGCGGTGGTGTGGGCATTATAGGGCAAGGTATCGAGCACCAAATTGGCATGGCCCTGGCGCGCCAGATGGTCCGCCGGCTCGGCGCGCGGCGCGAACACGATGCGGCCGGGATCGACGCCCAGCGCGCCCGCCTCATACTGGAGATTGTCCCGCGCCACGCCATTGGCCTCGAACAGCCACAGCACCGATCCGGGCACGGCGGCGAGCAGGCGCATCCACACCGCGAAGACATCGGGCGTGATCTTGTAGGTATTGTTGAAGCAGCAGAAGACGAAGCCGCTCTCCGGCAGGCCGCAGGCGGCGCGCGAGGGCACCTGCGCTGCGATGGCGCGGCGGCTGTCATTGGGCTGATAGGTGCCGGGCAACTGGACGATCTTCTCGTCATAGAGCGCCGCGGCTTCCAGCGGCGTCACGACCGCGTCGCCGATGATGTAGTCGATGAACGGCGCCCCCATGGTGCCGGGATAGCCGAGATAATTCACCTGCACCGGCGCCGGGCGCAGGGCCAGGATCTCGGTGCGGCAGCCGAAGGTATAGCCCTTCAGATCCACCAAAATGTCGATGCCGTCGGCGCGGATGCGGCGCGCCGCCTCTTCATTGCTGAGGGCGCCCACCTCGACGAAATGGTCGAACGCCTCCACCAGCCGGCGCCGCATATCGGACCCGTCGTCGGGGCCGTAGGAATAAGCGAAGGTCTCGAAACGCGCCCGGTCGTGCCGCTCGAACAGTTCCACCGCGAGGAACGCCGTGGCATGGGCGAACAGGTCGCGCGAGAGATAACCGACGCGGATGCGCCGGCCGGGCGCGGGCACTTCGTGCACGGGCGGCAGGATATCTTCCGCCTTCACCCGCACGCCCCGGCTCCAGACCCTTGCTGCGCGCAGATGCTCGTGCGCGGGGACGCGGGCGGCGAGGCGCATGAAAGGCCCGGTGCGGGCGCCGGTGGTCTCCAGCACGCGCGTCAACGCCGCTTCCTCCGCTTCGCCGCCGCGCCATTCGCAGGCATGGCGGCGCTGGATCGAGAGACCGTAGAGCGCCACCGGATCTTCCGGCCGCAGCCGCAGCGCCTGGCGGAAGAATTGGATCGCCTGCTGCACCTGCCGGCCCTCGGCGCAGATGCAGCCGAGATTGATATAAGCCTCGACATGGTCGGGATCGGCCGCGAGCGCGGCATTGAAGGCGGCCACCGCCTCCGCAAGCCGGCGCATCTCGAACAGCACCAGGCCCCGGTCGGCATGCAGCGCGGCAAGGCCGGGCTTGGCCGCGCAGCCCGCCTCCAGCAAGGCGAGGGCGTCCGCATCGCGGCCCTCGTTATAAGCCGCGATGGCCTGCTGGCCGAGATGCTCCGCCACCAGCACGCCGCGCGCGATGGCGGCAAGCAGGGTTTCGTGGGCGGCGCGCAGATCGCCCTTCGCCACCAGCACGGCGGCAAGGCCGATCCAGGCATCGGGCTGCTTGGGATCGCGCGCGAGCGCCTGACGATACAGCGCTTCGGCGCCCGCACCATCGCCGGCCTGGCGCGCCGCGCGGGCGCGGCCGATCAGCCCGAGCGCGGAAGCGATCGCACCCACCCGCGCCTGCGGACGGCTTTGCGCGGCCCGTGCCCTTTGCTGCCTGCCCATGTGCGACACCCGTGTTCCTGCCCGTCGCGCGCCGGCCGCCCCTGTGCCGGCCCGCCGTAAGAGGCTCCGCCTGCCACCTTGCCCCCGCGACCTTGCACGGGGCTGGGCGCGCGCAGAGGCATGCGGAGGGGCGTTCGACGCGCGTGCGCTCGGCTTGGGGAGGGCTTGGAACACCTGCGGCGGCGACCGCTTAAACCCAAGCGTGCGCAAGACTTTTCCGCTTACGCCTCCATATTGGATGCATCTTCCGCACGAGACGCCTTCCTCTCGCCGCAATAAGCCTCTACACCTGCAGTCCTCAGCGGTGGCGCCGGAAACGGCGACTTGGAGAACGGACGGATGTACTCCGGCTCCAGAGCATAGCTCGAGACAGGAAGCCCCGCGTGAGCGGGGCTTTTTTGTTATCTATACGCGCTCTAAATCCCTTCCTCTAGGGCATCTAGGACGCTCAAGCGTCGTGAGACTGTCGGCCGCCCGAGGTTCGCGAGCCGACCAACCGGTCACGCCCGCCCGCCGGGGACGACAAGTCTACTCAAGCTTACGAATGCCCCTCACTTGCCGCGGGCGATGTCGAGCAGGGCGTCCGCGCGCTTCACCGCTACGGGGAAGAACGGCTGCGCCGGCGCCTCCCTGGCGAAGCAGACGCGGAAGGCCTGCGAGCCCGCGTCATTGATGCGGGTCAGCTCCTCCCAGCGCGGATCCTCGCTCTTATTGTCCTTTTCGATCGCCTTCTGCAGGGCCTCGACCTTGGTCTTGTAGGGCTTCCAGATCGCCTCGCAGGCCGCGATGGGCTTGATGTCCAGCTTCACCATGGTCAGGCCGATCATGGCCTTGCCGTCGGCGATCCGGACGATGGCGATCTGGTTGGGGGCGATGTTGCCGGGCGGCTCGTCGGCCTGGAGGCCAAGCACCGCAAACGCGGTTTCCCCGGGCGCCGCTGCCACCGGCAGGTCCACATAGGGCTGGAAATAGCCGCCGTCGAAGGCGAGCGCATCCTGGAAGAATTCAGCGGTGGTCATGGCCGTCTTCACGCCGCCGGCGAGCGCGGCGGGTGCCCCATCGTCCTTGGCGCGCGCGGCCAGCCAGGGCTGGAACACGCTGTCCGGCGTGACGACCAGGCGGGTGCTGAAATCCTTGTTCGCGAAGGCCAGCCCGTCGAGCAGGCGGGTCGGGCTGCTCTCGTCGTAGATGAACGTGAAGAGCGTGTAGCTCGGCGCGCCCAGCCCCTTGAACTTGAGCGGGCCAAGGGCGGTTGCCAGGCGCTTGCCCAGGTCCTTGAAGGCGGCCTCCTCGCGCTTGACCACCGCCGGGTTCGCGCTCTTGCCCGCCTTGGCGTCGGCAATGGAGGCGGCAATGGCCGTGTCGCGGGCGGCGACATAATCGCCCAGCGCGTCGGCCGCTGCGGCGGCGGGCAGCGCGGCCGCGAGGACGAGGGCACTGGCAAAGGCGCTGGCGAAAGCACGAACGAAGCTTCTCATGGAGCTTCCCTTAAGAGGTGAGGCCGCAGGGCGGGGACGGGCTACCGGTAGGTCAATCCCGGTCAAGGTCAAGCCGGAAATCCGCGCCTGCGCCATCTTGCCGTCCACGGGCGCATCCCCGCGCCACATCCCCGCGCGACCTGCCGCGCGATCCGCCCAATTGTCTGCGGGTGCCGCGCCCCTATCGCGCCGGCGCCAGCGGCGGGGCGGCGCCGCCTGTCTCCTCGCGCGCGGTGCGCGCCGGGCGGCGCCGCAGGCGGTCGAGCAGCAGATAGACCACCGGCGTCGTATAGAGCGTCAGAATCTGGCTCACCATGAGCCCGCCGATGATGGTGATGCCCAGCGGCTGGCGCAGTTCCGCCCCCGTGCCCGAGGCGAGCGCCAGCGGCACCGCGCCGAAGATCGCCGCGAGCGTGGTCATGAGGATCGGCCGGAAGCGTTGCAGGCAGGCTTCGCGGATCCCCACCCCCGCCGACGGCAAGGTGGACAGAATGGTGAGCGGGTGGACGAAGCTCTCGTACAGAATCCCGAGCACCACATAGACGCTCAGCAGCGCCACCAGGATCAGCAGCGGCTGGGTGCCCAGCGATTGCTGGAACAGTTTCGCCGTGCCCTGCGAGGTGCCGTGGATGCTCGCGGGAACGCCGAGCTGCACCATCGCCCGGTTGATCGCCGCCAGCCCCTCGCCGAGCGTCACGCCGGGCTTGAGATTGAACGAGAGCGTGCTCGCCGCGAACAGGCCCTGGTGGTTCACCGCCAGCGGCGTGGTGCCCGGGCCGAAGGTGGCGAAGGCGGAGAGCGGCACCGACAGATTGAACCTTGTGCTGACCGCGGCCCCGGTGGAGGCCCCCGACTTGGTGGTGTTGGCGATGCGGTTGGTATTGGCGTTGCGCACCGCGTCCGCCGAGAGCGCATCGGCAGAACCCGTGAGCTGGGTGGACACCGCCGCCACCGCCGCCGTGGCCGCGCTGCCCGCGAGCGCGCCGCCGGAGGTGGAAATGCGGATATCGTCGAGGGTGCGCGGGTCCTGCCAATAGGCCGGCGCCACCTCCATCACCACGTGATACTGGTTCAGCGGCGCATAGATGGTGGAGACCTGCCGCTGGCCGAACGCGTCATAAAGCGTGTTCGAGATCTGGGCCATGGAGAGCCCCAGCCGGGCAGCGGTGTCGCGGTCGATCTTGAGATCGATTTCCAGCCCCTTCTCCTGGGTGTCGGAATTGACGTCGGCGATGTCCGGCACGCTGCGCAAAGCTTCGGTGATCTTGGGCGTCCATTCCCGCAACAGGTCGAGATCGTCGCTCTGCAGCGTGTATTGATATTGCGCGTTGCTCTGCCGCCCGCCGGCGCGCACATCCTGCATCGCCTGGAGGAACAAGGTCGCGCCGGGCACCTTGGCGAGCTTGGGGCGCAGGCGCGCGATCACCTGGTCGGCGCTGGCGTCGCGCTGCTCCAGCGGCTTCAGGGCGATGAAAAGATACCCGGAATTGGTCTGCCCCCCGCCGGTATAGCCCACCACCGTATCCACCGCCGGATCGGCCTTGACGATATCGACGAAGCGGCCGAGCTTCTCGCGCATCAGCTGGAACGAGATGCTCTGGTCGGCCTGGATGCCGCCCATGATCTGGCCGATATCCTGTTGGGGAAAGAAGCCCTTCGGCACCACGGTGAACAGGTGCACGTTGAGCGCCACGGTCAAGGCGAGGATGGCCAGCACGAACAGGCGATGGCGCAGCGCCCAGCCGAGCGTCACATCATAGCCCGACAGCACCGCGCCGAACGCCCGCGCGCCGAACCGCGCGAGACGGCCGGGCGGCTTGTGCGAGGGCGGGGAGATGAGGCGCGCGCACATCATCGGCGTCAGGGTGAGCGACACCACCAGCGACACCAGGATGGTCAGCGACAAGGTGACCGCGAATTCCCGGAAGAACCGCCCGACGATGCCGCCCATCAAGAGAATGGGGATGAACACCGCGATCAGCGACAGGCTCATGGAGAGGACGGTGAAGCCCACTTCCTTCGCCCCGAGGAGGGCCGCTTCCATGCGCGACATGCCCGCTTCCACGTGGCGCGTCACATTCTCCAGCACCACGATGGCATCGTCCACCACGAAGCCGGTGGCGATGGTGAGCGCCATGAGGGAGAAATTATTCAGGCTGTAGCCCAGCAGATACATGAAGCCGAACGTGACGCCGCCACCACCAGGATCACCGCCAGCACGAGGCCGAGTTCCACGTCGTGCAGCGAGGCGCGGATCGAGCCGGTGCGGTCCATGGCGATGGACAGGTCGATGTCGGCGGGGATCGAGGCGCGCAGTTCCGGCAGTACCGCCTTCACGCGCTCCACCGCCTCGATGATGTTGGCGCCCGGCTCGCGCGAGAGGATCAGCAGCACCGAGGGACTGCCGTTCGCGAGCCCCTCGTTGCGCACGTTCTCGACCGAATCCACCACCTCCGCCACTTCCGACAGATGCACCGGCGCGCCGTTGCGATAGGCGACCACCAGGTTGCGATAGGCGGCGGCCTCGTGCGCCTGGTCGTTGGTGTAGATCTGATAGCGCTTGTCGCCCTGCTCGATCGCGCCCTTCGGCGCATTGGCATTGGCGGAGGCGAGCGCGGCGCGGATGTCCTCCAGCCCGATGCCGTATTGGAACAGGGCATGGGGATTGATCTCCACCCGCACCGCCGGCAGCGAGGAGCCGCCGACCGTCACCAGCCCCACCCCCTTCACCTGGGAGAGCTTCTGCTGAAGCACCGTGGCGGCGGAATCATAGAGCTGGCCGCGGCTGAGCGTCTTGGAGGTCAGCGCCATGATCAGGATCGGCGCGTCGGCGGGATTGACCTTGCGATAGGTGGGATTGCTGCGCAGCGCCGCCGGCAAATCCGCCCGGGCCGCATTGATGGCCGCCTGCACATCGCGCGCGGCGCCGTCGATGTCGCGGTCGAGGCCGAATTGCAGGGTGATGCGGGTGGAACCGAGCGTGCTGGTGGAGGTGATCTCGGACACGTCGGCGATCTGGCCGAGATGGCGTTCCAGCGGCGTCGCGACGGTGGAGGCCATGGTCTCGGGATTGGCGCCCGGCATGGAGGCCGTCACCTGGATCGTCGGCAGATCCACCTGCGGCAGCGGGGAGACCGGCAGGAAGAAGAAGGCGAGCGCCCCCGCCGCGGCAAACCCCAGCGTCAGCAGCGTGGTCGCCACCGAACGCCGGATGAAGGGCGCGGAAATGTTCATTCCGCCGGCTCCGCCGCCAGCCGGGGCCGCCCGCTGAGGCGCCGCGCCAGATTTTCGAACGCGAGATAGATCACCGGCGTGGTGAACAAGGTGAGCACCTGGCTCACCACCAGCCCGCCGACGATGGCGACGCCCAGCGGCTGGCGCAATTCGGCCCCGGCGCCCGAGCCGAGCATCAGCGGCAGCGCGCCGAGGATCGCCGCGAGCGTGGTCATCAGGATCGGCCGGAAGCGCAGCAGGCACGCCTGATAGATCGCCTCGGCGGGCGTCAGGCCCTGGTTGCGTTCCGCATCGAGCGCGAAGTCGATCATCATGATGGCATTCTTCTTCACGATGCCGATCAGCAGGATGATGCCGATGATGCCGATGATGTCGAGCTCCCCGCCCATGGCCATCAGGCCCAGCAGCGCGCCGACGCTGGCCGAGGGCAAGGTGGAGAGAATGGTGATGGGGTGGATGTAGCTCTCATAGAGCACGCCCAGCACGATATAGACCGTGACGATGGCGGCGAGGATGAGCAGCAATTCATTGCCGAGCGCCGCCTGGAACGCGAGTGCTGCGCCCTGGAACGAGGTGATGACGCTCGCCGGCATGGCGATCTCGCGCTCCGCCTGCTGCACCGCCGCCACCGCCGCATCCAGCGACACGCCGGGCGCGAGGTTGAACGAGACCGTCACCGCCGGAAACTGGCTGAGATGGCTGATCTGCAACGGCGCCGGCCGCTCGGTGATGGTGGCGATGGCCGACAGCGGCACCTGCGCGCCGTTCGAGCCGGGCAGATAGACCGTATCGAGGGATTTCAGCGTGGCTTGAAGCCTGGGGTCCGCCTCCAGGATCACGCGATACTGGCTGGTCTGGGTGAAGATGGTGGAAATGATGCGCTGGCCGAAGGAATCGTAGAGCGCATTGTCCACCGTCGCCATGGTGATGCCGAACCGGGCGGCGGTGTCGCGATCCACCGTGATGTCCACGGCAAGGCCCCGGTCCTGCAGATTGCTGGTGACGTCCGCGAGTTCCGGGCTGCGGGACAGGCGATCCAGCAGGCGCGGCACCCAAAGCGATAGCTCCGCCGGGTCGGTATCCTGGAGCACGAAGGTATATTGGCCCCGGCCCGAGGTCGCGTCGATGGTCAAGTCCTGCACCGGCTGGAGATAGAGCGCGATGCCCGGCAGATGCGCCACGTCCGCCGTGATGCGGCGGATCACCTGCGAGACGGTGGCGGTGCGCGCGCCCTTCGGCTTCAGCTCGATGAGGAAGCGGCCAGTGTTGAGCGTCGCGTTGGTGCCGTCGGCGCCGATGAAGGAGGAGAGCGCGGAGACGTCGGGATCCTTCAGGATCGCGGCGGCGAGCGCCTGCTGGCGTTCCGCCATGGCGGCATAGGAGATGGATTGCGGGCCTTCCGAGACGCCGGAAATCAGCCCCGTATCCTGCACCGGGAAGAAGCCCTTGGGGATCGCCACATAGAGCGCCACCGTCAGGCCCAGCGTCGCCACCGCCACCAGAAGCGTCGCGCCCTGGTGGCGCAGCACCACGCGCAACATGGCGCCGTAACCGGAGATCACGCCGTCGAACCAGGTGCGCTTGCGCTCCCGCCCCTCCGGACGCGCCTTGAGCAGGCGCGCGCACAGCATCGGCACCAGGGTCAGCGAGACCACGGCCGAGATCAGGATCGTCACCGCCAGCGTGATGGCGAATTCGCGGAACAGCCGCCCCACCACGTCCGCCATGAACAGCAGCGGGATCAGCACCGCGATCAGCGAGACCGTCAGCGAGACGATGGTGAAGCCGATCTGCGCCGAGCCCTTCAGCGCCGCATCGAACGGCTTCATCCCCATCTCGATATGGCGGGCGATGTTCTCGATCATGACGATGGCATCGTCCACCACGAAGCCGGTGGCGATGGTCAGCGCCATGAGCGAGAGATTGTTGAGCGAGAAGCCCGCCAGATACATCACCGCGAACGTGCCGACGATGGAGAGCGGCACCGACAGGCTCGGGATCACGGTCGCGGGGATATCGCGCAGGAACACGAAGATCACCAGCACCACCAGCACCAAGGCGAGCACCAGTTCCAGCTCCACGTCGCGCACCGAGGCGCGGATGGTGGTGGTGCGGTCGGTGAGCACGGCGACGTCCACGCTGGTCGGCAGAGTGGCGGTGAGTTCCGGCAGCAGCGCCTTGATCTCGTCCACCACGGCGATCACGTTCGCGCCCGGCTGGCGCTGGACGTTGAGGATGATGGCCGGCGTGGTGTTCATCCAGGCGGCAAGCTTGTCGTTCTCCGCCCCGGCGATCACCTCCGCCACCTGGGAGAGGCGCACCGGCGCGCCCTTGCGATAGGCGATGATGAGATCGCTATAGATCGCCGGGTCGCGGATCTGGTCGTTGGCATTCACCGAATAGGCCCGCATGGGGCCGTCGAAACTGCCTTTCGGCGTGTTCACATTGGCATTGGCGACGCTGGTGCGCAGATCGTCGATATTGAGGCCATAGGCGGCGAGCGCGGAGAGATTGGCGCGGATGCGCACCGCCGGCCGCTGGCCGCCCGACAGGCTCACGAGCCCGACGCCGGCCACCTGCGAGAGCTTTTGCGCCACGCGCGTGTCGGCGAGGTCCTGAAGCTCGGTCGGCGCGAGCGTCTTCGAGGTCACCGCCAGGGTGAGGATGGGCGCGTCGGCCGGGTTCACCTTGGCATAGATCGGCGGGGCCGGAAGGTCGGACGGCAGCAGGTTGCCGGCGGCATTGATCGCCGCCTGCACTTCCTGTTCCGCCACATCGAGCGAGAGTTCCAGTCCGAATTGCAGCGTGATGACCGAAGCCCCGGCGGAGCTGGAGGACGACATCTGCTTGAGGTTCGGCATCTGCCCGAGCTGGCGCTCCAGCGGCGCCGTGATCGAAGAGGTCATCACCTCCGGGCTGGCGCCGGGATAGAAGGTGCGCACGGCGATGGTGGGATAATCCACCTCCGGCAAGGCGGAGAGCGGCAGGAAGCGGAACGCCAC
>NCEH01000007.1 GCA_002304505.1 Rhizobiales bacterium 32-66-11
TTCCTGGTGCGCCTCGTGGCGCGGGACGGCCGTCTGGTGCCGGAACGGATGCTGCGCGCCTCCGATCTCGACGGCGGCCTCGGCGAGGACCGGAATCCTGATTGGAAGACCGTGGCGATTGACGAGATTTCCGGTGCACTGGTCGCGCCGCACGGCTCGGTTGGCTTTCGCTGGGATGAGAGTGCCAAATGGAACCTGGAAGAGAGGGACGGCAGCGGCGCTGACACGCGCCTCAAGCTGAGCCTGGCCGATGCGGGGGCCGACATCGCGGCGGTGGACTTCCCCTATTTCGGCGGCCGCGCCACCGAGCATTTCGTCGCCACCCAACACGGCGAGATCCTGACCCGAAACGTGCCGGTGCGGACCATTCCCGCGGCGGATGGCTCCAGCATCACGGTCGCCACGGTGTTCGACCTGATGATGGCCAATTACGGCCTCGACCGCGGCTTCGGCGGCGACCACGTGGCCCGAAGCTACGACGACGATGTGCCGTTCACGCCTGCCTGGGCGGAGCGCATCACCGGCGTGAAGCGCGACGCCATCATCACGGTGGCGCGCGAGTTTGCCACCAATGCGGAGAAGACCAAGGGCCGCTCCATGGTGATCCTCGGTGCCGGGATCAACCATTGGTACCACATGGACATGGCCTATCGGGGGATCATCAATCTCCTGGTGTTCTGCGGCGCCATTGGCCAGTCGGGCGGCGGATGGTCCCATTATGTGGGCCAGGAAAAGCTGCGTCCGCAGACCGGGTGGCAGCCGCTGGCCTTCGCGCTGGACTGGAGCAAGCCGCCGCGGCATATGAATTCCACCTCGTTCTTCTATGCCCACACCGACCAGTGGCGCTACGAAACCCTGACGGCGGCGGAGATCCTCTCGCCCACCGCGCCCGAGGGCGATTGGGGCCAGAGCTTCATCGACTACAACGTGCGGGCCGAGCGCATGGGCTGGCTCCCCTCCGCCCCCCAGCTCAAGCAGAACCCGCTGGAGATCGCCGCCAAGGCCAGGGCCGCCGGGCTCGAGCCCAAGGATTACGTGGTCCAGGGCCTGAAGTCGGGCGCGCTGGAATTGTCCTGCCGCGATCCCGACGATCCGGCCAACTGGCCGCGCAACATGTTCGTGTGGCGCTCCAACCTCCTGGGATCTTCAGGCAAGGGGCACGAATACTTCCTCAAGCATCTGCTCGGCACCACGCACGGCGTCATGGGCAAGGATCTCGGCCCGGAAGGGGCGGTCCGCAACCAGGAGGTGGCCTGGCACGAGACCGCGCCGCAGGGCAAGCTGGACCTGCTGGTGACGCTGGATTTCCGCATGTCCACCACCTGCGTCTATTCCGACATCGTTCTGCCTACCGCCACTTGGTACGAGAAAAACGACCTCAACACCTCCGACATGCACCCCTTCATCCATCCGCTCTCGGCGGCGGTGGACCCGGCCTGGGAGGCGCGCAGCGACTGGGACATCTACAAGGGCCTGGCCAAGGTCTTCTCGCAGGTGTCGCAGGAGGTCCTTGGCGTGGAGGAGGACGTGGTCCTCACCCCGATCCTGCACGACACGCCGGGCGAGATGGCGCAGGCCATCGACGTGAAGGACTGGGTGCGCGGCGAAGTGGAGCCGATCCCCGGCAAGACCATGCCGGCGATCAGCGTCGTCACTCGCGACTATCCCAACCTCTATGCGCGCTTCACCGCCCTCGGCCCTCTGCTCGCCAAGGCCGGCAATGGCGGCAAGGGTATCAGTTGGAATACGGAGCATGAGGTCACGGCCCTCGGCGCTCTGAACGGGGTACGCGGCGAAGGCGCCGCCCACGGCTTGCCGAAGATCGAGACCGACATCGACGCAGCCGAAGTCATCCTGATGCTGGCGCCGGAGACCAATGGCGAGGTGGCGGTGAAAGCCTGGGAGGCGCTCTCCAAGGCCACGGGCCGCGAACATGCCCATCTTGCCCTGGCCAAGGAGGACGAGAAGATCCGCTTCCGCGATATTCAGGCCCAGCCGCGCAAGATCATCTCATCGCCCACCTGGTCCGGCATCGAGAGCGAGAAGGTCTGCTACAATGCCGGCTACACCAATGTCCACGAGCTGATCCCCTGGCGCACGCTCACCGGGCGCCAGCAGCTCTATCAGGACCATCTGTGGATGCGGGCCTTCGGCGAAGGCCTCGTGACCTGGAAGCCGCCGGTGGATCTGAAGACCATTGTCGGGGTCAAGGATCTGCGGCCAAACGGCAATAAGGAACTCGTCCTCAACTTCCTGACCCCGCACCAGAAATGGGGCATCCACTCCACCTATTCCGACAATTTGCTGATGCTGACGCTCAATCGCGGCGGCCCGGTGGTGTGGATTTCGGAGACCGACGCCAAGGCCGGCGGCATCGTCGATAACGACTGGGTGGAGGTCTTCAACATCAATGGGGCGCTGACCGCCCGCGCGGTGGTGTCCCAGCGCATCAAGGCGGGCATGATGATGATGTATCACGCCCAGGAAAAGATCGTGAATACGCCGGGTTCCGAGCTCACCGGCAACCGCGGCGGCATCCATAATTCGGTGACCCGCACGGTGCTCAAGCCCACCCACATGATCGGCGGCTACGCCCAGCAAGCCTATGGTTTCAACTATTACGGCACCGTGGGCGCCAACCGCGATGAATTCATCGTCGTCCGCAAGATGGCCGAAGTGGACTGGCTCGAAGGCCCGCTGACCACCCACCTGCCGATGGAGGCTGCACAATGAAAATCCGCGCACAGATCGCCATGGTGCTTAACCTCGACAAGTGCATCGGCTGCCATACTTGCTCCGTGACCTGCAAGAACGTCTGGACCAACCGCGAAGGCGTGGAATACGCCTGGTTCAACAATGTGGAAACCAAGCCCGGCGTCGGGTATCCCCGCGAGTGGGAGAACCAGAAAAAGTGGAACGGCGGCTGGCAACGCAAGAAGAACGGCCGCATCGAGCCCAAGATGGGTGCGAAGTGGCGCGTTCTGGCCAACATCTTCGCCAACCCCGATCTTCCGGAGATCGACGACTATTACGAGCCATTCACCTTCGACTATGAACATTTGCACACCGCGAAGGAATCCAAGGCGTTCCCCACCGCACGACCCCGCTCGGCCATCTCGGGACAGCGCATGGAGAAGATCGAATGGGGCCCGAACTGGGAGGAAATTCTTGGCGGTGAATTCGAGAAGCGCGCCAAGGACGTGAATTTCGAGGGGATCCAGAAAGAAATCTACGGCCAGTTCGAAAACACCTTCATGATGTATCTGCCGCGCCTGTGCGAGCATTGTCTGAACCCGACCTGCGCTGCGGTGTGCCCCTCCGGCGCCATCTACAAGCGCGAGGAGGACGGCATCGTCCTCATCGACCAGGACAAGTGCCGCGGCTGGCGTATGTGCGTCTCCGGCTGTCCCTACAAGAAGGTTTATTACAACTGGTCTTCTGGAAAGTCGGAGAAGTGCATTTTCTGCTATCCGCGCATCGAGGCGGGCCAGCCGACCGTCTGCTCGGAAACCTGCGTGGGGCGCATCCGCTATCTGGGCGTGGTGCTCTACGATGCCGACGGCATTGAAGCCGCCGCCAGCGTGCCAGACGAGAAGGACCTCTACGAGGCGCAGCTCAAGCTGTTCCTCGATCCCAAGGATCCGGCGGTGATCGCCCAGGCGCGGGCGGACGGCGTGCCGGAAGCCTGGCTGGATGCGGCCCAGCGTTCGCCGGTCTGGAAGATGGCGATGGAGTGGAAGATCGCCTTTCCGCTGCACCCGGAGTACCGCACGCTGCCGATGGTTTGGTACGTGCCGCCGCTCTCGCCCATCCAGTCGGCGGCGGCCGCGGGCAAGATGGGCGTCAACGGCGATATGCCGGACGTGCGCGCGCTGCGCATCCCGCTGCAATATCTCGCCAACCTGCTCACCGCCGGGGACGAGGAGCCCGTCGCCCTGGCGCTGGAGCGCATGCTGGCCATGCGCGGCTACATGCGGGCCAAGACGGTGGATGGCCGCCTCGACGAGCGGATCGCCGCCGAGGTCGGGCTCACCGGCGCGGCCATCGAGGAGATGTACCAGGTGATGGCGATCGCCAACTACGAGGATCGCTTCGTCATCCCCACCGCTCACCGCGAATGGAGCGAAGACGCCCAGGATCTGCGCGGTTCCTGCGGCTTCTCCTTCGGCAACGGCTGCTCCGGCGGCACGTCGGAGACAAATCTGTTTGGCACCAGGCAGGCCAAGCAGCCCACGAACCCGATGGAGATCGTGTGATGACCGCCGCCCTTGAGTCCATCACCTTCAAGGCCCTGTCGGCGTTGCTGGTCTATCCCGGCGCGCCGCTGGTGGACGCCGTCTGCGAGATCGACGCGGCGCTCGCCGCCGAGGGCCTCCTCGATGCGCGGCACCATGCGGCCCTGAACCCGCTGCTGAACGACCTGCGCACGCTCGACCTTTACGAGTTACAGGCGCGGTATGTGGACCTGTTCGACCGGACCCGAAAATTGTCGCTGCACCTGTTCGAGCACGTGCATGGCGAGAGCCGCGACCGGGGCCAGGCCATGGTGGACCTGGCCGGGCTCTACGATGTCGGTGGCCTGATGCTGGCGGCCAACGAACTGCCCGACTACCTGCCGTTGTTCCTGGAATATGTGGCCACCCGGCCCCGCGCGGAGGCGCGCGGGCTGCTCGCGGATACCGATCACATCCTCGCCACTCTTGAGGAACGGCTTACCAAGCGCGGAACGCCCTACGCGGCGGTGTTTGCGGCCATTCGTGCCGCGGCCGGAGCCGCGCCCATGGTCCTGGATCCGACCACGCCCTGCGTGCCGGAGATCGACGATCTCGCTGCGCTGGATGCCGCCTGGGAGGAATCCGCCGTGGTGTTCGGCCCCGGCGAAGCCCTCGACGGCTGTTCCGTCGATCGCCTGCGCACGCAGATCCGCGCCGGCGCGCGGGACGCGCGCACTGTCACCGCCTGAGGGAGACGCACCATGTCCACAGCCATCAATTCCGCACTCTTCGGCTGGTACCCTTACCTGTGCCTCACCGTGTTCCTGCTGGGCAGCCTGATCCGCTTCGACCGCGAGCAGTACACCTGGAAGACCGGCTCCTCCCAGCTTCTGCGACGCAAGCAATTGCGCCTCGGCTCGAACCTGTTCCATGTGGGCATCCTGTTGATTTTTGCCGGTCACGCGGTGGGGCTGCTGACGCCGATCTGGGTGTTCGACATGCTGGGCGTCAGCCATTCCTTCAAGCAGGGGCTGGCCATAACCGTGGGCGGTATCGCCGGCCTCGCCTGTTTTGTCGGCATCGCCCTGCTCGCCCATCGCCGGTTGTTCGACCCGCGCATCCGCGCGACGTCGAGCTTCGGCGACACCGCGATCCTTCTGCTGCTGTGGGCGCAGCTCACCTTGGGGCTCTCCACCATCTTCGTCTCGCTGGGCCACATGGACGGCCACGAGATGGTGAAATTCATGAACTGGTCCCAAGGCATCCTGACATTGCAGCCGTCGGCGGCGGCCTATGTGTCCGACGTGAACCCCATCTTCAAGGCCCACTTGCTGCTCGGGATGACCATCTTCCTGGTCTTCCCCTTCACCCGGCTGGTCCACGTCTGGAGCGCGCCGATCTGGTATCTCGGCCGTCCCGGCTACCAGGTGGTGCGCACGCGTTTCACCCATTGGCGGGGACGCGAGACCGCGCAAGCCCATCATCCTGCCGCAACCATCGCCGTGCGCCCGGTGCCGATCTATCGGGCCCGGCGGCGGGGGGAATGAGAGCCATGGTCACGCTGATTGTCGATCACGGCGCCAACCGCGCCGCCTCCGAGCCCGAACTTCCCCACACCCATGCCCCCGCACAGCGGGAGACGGCGCCATCCAGGGAGCCCGTGTCCATGCCCGCCGTCAGCGTCAACGGTGTGCCCGTCTCCCGCAAGGCGATCGCCGCCGAGGTGCAGAACACCCCGGCGCGCACGCCGGCCGAGGGGTGGACCGCCGCCACCCGCGCCCTCGTCATCCGCGAGCTTCTGCTCCAGGAGGCCCGGCGGCTGGACATCGAGGCCGAGCCGAAGCTGGACACCGCCGGCCGGCGCGAGACCGAGGAAGAGGCGCTGATGCGGGCGCTGCTGGAGCGGGAAGTGCGCACGCCGGTTGCCGACGCGGCGGCGCTGCAGCGCTTCTATGGCCAGAACCTTCGGCGCTTTGTCTCGCCGCCGCTGTGGGAGGTGGACCACATCCTGTGCGCCGCCCGCCGCGATAATCCGCTGGCCTTTGCCGCCGCGCGGGAGAAGGCGGCGCTGCTGGCGTCCGAGCTTGCCGCCGCGCCCGAGCGATTTGGCGCCCTGGCACGGGCGCATTCCGATTGCCCGTCTGCGGCGGTCGGCGGGAGCCTCGGCCAGATCGGTCCGGGCGACACCACGCCCGAGTTCCAGGTGGCGCTCGCCGCTCTGTCGGCCGGCCAGATGTCCGGCCCGGTAGACACCCGCTACGGGGTCCACCTCATTCGCATGAACAGGTGCATCGCGGGGCGCCAACTGCCCTTCGAGGCCGTGCGGGAGCGGATCGCGGCCTATCTGGAAGACCATGTGACCCATGCGGCCCATGCCCAGTACGTTTCGCTGCTGGTGGGCCGAGCCGACATCAAGGGCATCGTGCTCGGCGGCGCCGACACGCCCCTCGTGCAATAGGGGAATGCCATGCTCGGCGTGCTCATCGCCGCGCTCGACGACCCTGCGGTCTCGGCGCGCGTTCTCTCCGCCCTTGATGGCCCGGACCTCTCGGCCCGGCTCGCGGCAGCCTCCCAAGCCGAGGGCCGTGCGCCCTGGGAGGTGATGGCCGCCTTGGTGCGGCATTTCCTGGATGCGGCGAGCGACGAGCAGTTCGTTCAGCTCATCGGCATCATGAACCGAGCCGAGGATCCCGGCCTCGCCGCCGTCCGCGCCATCCTGTCCGCAGCTTTGCCGGAGGGCACCGTATGACCCGCTGCGGCCTTACGGACACCTTCGGGCGACGGATCAGCTATCTTCGACTCTCGGTCACCGATCGCTGCGACCTGCGCTGCATCTATTGCATGTCGGAAGACATGACCTTTCTGCCGCGCAACGAATTGCTGACCCTTGAGGAACTGGATCGCCTCGCCGCCGCCTTCATCGCCCGCGGCGTCTCGAAGATCCGCCTCACCGGCGGCGAACCGCTGGTGCGCAAGGGCGTGCTCGATCTGGTCGCCAACCTCTCGCGCCATCTGACGGCCGGACGGCTGAAGGAATTGACGCTCACCACCAACGCCAGCCTCCTGGCGCGCCATGCGGATGCGCTGGCCCGCGCCGGCGTGCGGCGGATCAACGTCTCGCTGGATACGCTGGATGCCGCCCGCTTCCGCGCCATCACCCGCCGCGGCACCCTGGGCGTGGTGATGGAGGGGCTGCTGGCGGCGCAGGCGGCCGGGCTCAAGGTGAAGCTGAATGCCGTCGCGCTGAAGGGCAGCACGGAAGCCGAGATCCACGATCTCATCGCTTTTGCCCACGGGCGCGGCATGGACCTGACCCTGATCGAGACCATGCCGCTCGGAGATGTGGGCGCGGACCGGACCGAACAATATCTGCCGCTCAGCGACCTGCGGCGCATCATCGAACAGCGCTGGACGCTGACTGATACCTGCGAGCGCACCGGCGGGCCGGCGCGCTACGCGCGGGTCGGCGAGACCGGGGGACGCATCGGATTCATCACGCCGCTGACGCATAGCTTCTGCGAGACCTGCAACCGGGTGCGGGTCAGCGCCAAGGGCGTGCTCTATACCTGCCTGGGACAGGAGGCGCAGGTGGATCTGCGTGCGCCGCTGCGGGCCTCGGAAGGCGACGACGCCCTCCACGCCGCCCTCGATGCCGGCATCCGGGGCAAGCCGCGCGGCCACGATTTCGAAATCGCCCGCAATGGCGCGCCGGCAACGGCGCGGCATATGTCGGCGCTGGGGGGCTGAGCCATGGTGCGCATCGGCATCCTCACCATCTCCGACCGGGCCAGCCGGGGCGACTATGCCGACCGCGCCGGTCCGGCCGTGGAGGAATGGCTCGCCCACGCTATCGCCTCGCCGTGGGACCCGGTGCGCCGGGTGATCCCCGACGGGGTCGAAAGCGTGCGCGCGGCCCTGGTGCATATGGCGGATGAGGAGCGGCTCGACCTCGTCCTCACTTCCGGCGGTACCGGCCCCGCGCCGCGCGACCTCACGCCCGAGGCGATGCGGGCGGTGATCGAGAAAGAGCTTCCGGGCTTCGGCGAGGTCATGCGCCTGGCGAGCCTGAAGGAGGTGCCTACCGCCATCCTGTCGCGCCAGACCGCCGGTGTGCGGGGCACGACGCTCATCATCAACCTGCCGGGCAAGCCCGCCGCCATCGCCACCTGTCTGAGCGCGGTGTTTCCCGCTGTGCCCTATGCCCTTGATTTGATCGGCGCCGGGCGGATTGAGACCGACCCGGCTGTCGTCCGAGTATTCCGGCCGAGTTGAGAGGAGCCGCTCGGACGGCGACGTCATTACGGCGCCTTCGGGCGCGCCGATGATCAGCGTGACCCATTTCCAGGACCGCGACGGGCAGGTGCTCGCGGACGTCACACCGCGCCGCTATTTCTGCACCGAGTGCCATGTCCAGCAGACCGATGCACGGCCGCTGGTACCGAATACTTTCGTCGACGCCGACGATGTCGGCCGCAAGCGATAGGCCGGGTGATGGGCAAGCTGAAGGCGCTCATCCTTGCCGCGTGGCGCATCGTGGTGCGGTTCTGGCAGATCATCAGTCGGCCGAGCGCCTATCTTCCGCTCGGGTTCCTGACCCTCGGCGGCTTCGTGTGCGGTGTGATCTTCTGGGGCGGCTTCAATACTACCCTGGAAATCACAAACACCAAAAAATTCTGCACCTCCTGTCACGAGATGCGCGACAATGTCTATCAGGAGCTGCAGCAGACGGTGCATTTCACCAACCGGTCCGGGGTCCGCGCCACCTGCCCGGACTGCCACGTGCCGCACAATTGGACCGACAAGATCGCCCGCAAGATGCAGGCCTCCAAGGAAGTGTGGGGCAAGATCTTCGGTACCATTTCGACGCGCGAGAAGTTCCTCGACATGCGGCAACTGCCACTCCTCGGTCGCCATGGACTTCACCAAGCAGACCCGCCGGGCGGCCGACATACATAGCCGCTATCTGCTCACCGGGCAGCGCACCTGCATCGACTGCCACAAGGGCATCGCCCACCAGTTGCCCGACATGACCGGCGTGGACCCAGGCTGGAAGGAAGCCCCGGAACTGCAGGGCAAGGACGGGGCGTCCTGGCACTTCGGGGATGAGCTGCGCGCCTATCTCACCGATGTTGGAGTACGATAGCTGGGTCCGGTTCATCGCCTGCCCCGAGCGCTGCCCGGCGATTCTCTATCGCGAGGGTCGTGTTCATGTGCGCGTCACCCGAACCCGCCAGATATCGGGACCGGCTTGGAGATATTCCCATCCATAGCCGGTGAGGGCTCGGCTTTCGAAATGGGCTCTGAGCGGCGCGGGGTCATGATCATTGAGAATCTGGAACGCGTGTCCCGCCTCCAGTGCGTCGAATTCCTCGAAGATCACGGCATGTCTCAGCGCACACGGCATGCCGCGCAAGTCCAGGACGACACCGGCTCTTGCATCCTCGCTACCCATTGTTTCCTGCCTCATTTGTCCACGCTGGAAGTGTCAACCTAATGGCGATGCTAGACAGCGATCTTTGTCGGCTGACAAACTGGGCGCGGACGCTTGCTGCGCGGTCGGCACATGAGAATCCAAACTGATCCCGGATGGGACGCATACATCCCCGATCCTCCCAGACGAGAAGTGTGCCGAGATTGACCAGTGGGATACCGGGAGGGCCGCAGCCTCGTCGTCCGCGACCGCAAGAGGGTGGTCGTCTGGGATTGGCGCAAGCTTTATATCATCGTCGAAAGGCCGGAATAAGCCAACGTCTCAGGGGGCTGCCGGGGAGCATCCCGCCGCTCCGCGCGCATAGCCGTCGACGAGTTCTCCCGGAAGCCTCAGCTCGCGCAACCGGGCGAGGGCCTGCGCGGGTGTCGTCACTCCGTCGAGTACGGCACGATAGATATCGCCGGCGATCACCATGTCCGTGCTGTGTGGGGACAGGCGTAGGCGTCGTATCCTGGCCGCCGCCGCTTCCGCCGGCGTCGGGCAGAATGCGTGGACGCCGTGGGAGAGTGTCTGGATGCCGTTCGCCGCGAGAAAAGGCTGTCCCTCCAGCGTCTCCACGTCGATTCCGTCCGGATCCCGTTCGCAGACGAATTGGCAGGAATCCTTGTGCAGCCCGTGGAGGCGGGCATGGTAGCAGCGGCTCGACAGGGCGAGAGGAAGCCGGCCGAACGCGAACACCTCGATCTCGACGTCACGACACGCGGCCGCGATGGCCCCGATGGAGGCAAGCGAGAGTTCGACCGGCATGCAGATGGTCTGCGCCCCCCGCGCCGCCAGGAATCGTGCGGCCCCCTCGCTATAGACATTCACCAGCGGGCCGACCACGAAGGGCAGCCCGGTCCGCACCGGCAACCCCGTCAGGTCATTGATCTCGACCAGATGCCCGTCCCGGCAGATTTCGAGCACGGACCGCCGCTCGCGCGGCGTCGCCGGCAATGCCAGGGTGGAGAGGACCACCTCCTTGCCCGCGTCTTCGAGCATCCCAATCAGTTCCGGCCAGACCCGATCGGAAAACGGCATCCGCTTTCCGCATACTACCTCGCCGAGATGGACGCGGTCGAACGCCGAATGCCGAGCCACGCCCTCATAGAAACCACGCAGGCGCTCGGCACTCCAGTTGAACAGCAGGGGGCCGAGGGTAAGGCCGATCCTATTCATGCCGCTCATCTCCATTGCTTACGGTAGGCGCCGGAGGTCTGGCGGCCGCCTTCGACCAGGCTGGAAAGCCGGCGTTCCGCCTCGACCGGATCGCGCCCCGTCTCGACGGCCTCGACAACGGCGCGGAAGGTGCGAACCACCTCGGCGACATAGCCCTTGCCGCGCTGGCGTCCTTCGATCTTGAGAGCGGTGACGCCCGCTTTCGCCAGCCGCGCGACGAGGCCGGCGGCGTTCAGGCTGACCGGATCCTCGAAGAGGTGGGAGGTCTTGCCTCCCGCCACGAAACTCCCCTTGCACAAGGTGGGATAGCCCGCCAGCTGCGTCGGCGCGAAACGATCTATGGCGAAGCCCGCAAGGCGGGCGGTCGTCCCTTCCGGGGCTTGCGCATAGTCCACGTGCTCGGGCGGCGAGCATACGCCGTCAAGGTTCGGCGATCGTCCCGTGGCATAGGAGGAGAGCGCGCAGCGCCCTTCCGTCATCGGGCAGAGGCCGCCGAAGACGAAAGCCTCGGTCTCGACGGCGATCGCCTGGTTCAGCACCGCGATCTCCTCCACCGAAAGCACGCGCGGCAGGACGACGCGTTTGACGCCGAATGCCTCTGCGTAGAAGCCAATCGCCTCCGGGGTCGCGGCCGCCGCCTGGACGGAAAGATGAAGCCTCAGGCCCGGATGGTGGGTGGCGGCGTGATCGAGCACTGCGAGGTCGGCCAGTATGACCGCGTCCGCACCTGCGTCCTCCGCGCACGCCAGGGCGATCTTCCACGGGTCGGCCGCCGCGTCGGCGATTCCCGCGCGCATGAAGGTATTGATGGCCACCAGCACCCTGACACCGTGCCGGTGCGCGAAGCGTATCCCCTCGTGCAATTCCTCGGCGGAGAAGTTCAGGCCAGGAAAATTGCGGGCATTGGTCTCGTCGCGAAAGCCGCAATAGACAGCGTCGGCCCCGGCCTCGACCGCCGCCCGCAACGCCGACGGCGTGCCGGCGGGACACACCAGCTCCAGCGTCATGACGGCATCCCGTCCGGTTGCAGGCCCGTCAGGCGCTGTAGCGTCCCGACGACCCGGAGAATGGAGGCGTCCGCGAGCGTGCCCGCGCGACCCTCGAGCCCGAGCAGGTCGGAAGGACGCAGCTCGGCATCCTCGATGGCATTGCGCAGCGCCAGCAGGGCATCCGTCCTGCCGCTCACCGTGATGGCCCGGTTGAAGAACAATGCGTCGCCGTCGAACGTGCCGTCGAGCAGGCCGAGCAGCGCCAGCAGGGGCCCCAGCACATGGACGTCTCCCGCCGCCCGCCCGCGCGCGACGGTGCGGACCTCGGCGTGGGCCCCGTCCGGCACCATGACGAAGGCGAAGGCCATGTCGCTCGGCTCGATCACGAAGGAGCGGCGTGCATGCTCGCCGAGCCTGTCGAACAATGCCGGCCGCCGCTTTGCTAGCCCTCGCAGCGCGAGGGTCAGGACCAGCCCCAACGGCAACAGCCGGGACGGTGCCGTGAGCGCGCGGACAAAGCCGGGCAATTCTCCCTTTTCGCGTTCGGTCATGCCGCTTCCTCCCGCGAGGTGTTTAGGCCCGATGGCGGCGGCGGTGTTTGTCGTGGCGCAAAGAAGCCCCGAAATCCGAATGGCAGGGTGCGCAAAACTGGAGCCTAGTGCATGCATCAGCGCCTCCTGCCGTGCTTTCCCGATCTGCGAGCTTTCCTGCATCATCTGGAAGGGAGGAACGAGGTCGCACGGGTGGCGGCGCCGGTCGACATGGCGCTTGAAGTCACCGAAATCCATCGCCACGTCATTGCCGGCGGCGGGCCGGTCCTGCATTTCGCTCGTCCCCAGGTGAATGGCATCGACGCCAGCCTGCCGGTGATCGCCAACCTGTTCGGCACGCGCGAGCGGGTGGCCGCCGGGCTGGGAACGGATGGCGCGGGATTGCCGGCATTGGGGGAGATGCTGGCATGGATGACATCCCCGCGCGCGCCCGCATCGATGAGCGAGGCCCGCGCAATGTTGCCGGCCGCGCAGGCGGTGCTGCGCTCGCGCCATCGCATCGTGCGGGACACCATGGCCTGCATGGACGCTGACGCCGATCTGACCCAGCTTCCGGTCCAGACCTGCTGGCCGGGCGATGCCGGCCCGCTCATCACCTGGCCGGTCGTCATCACCCGACCACCCGGCGTGGACGATCCAGCTTCCTACAACCTTGGCATCTACCGCATGCAGGTGCTTAGCCGGGATCGCGCGATCATGCGCTGGCTGCCCATGCGCGGCGGCGCGGCGCATCATCGTGAATGGGCACGGATGGACGCGGACATGCCCGTCGCCGTCGTGATCGGTGCCGACCCGGCGACCCTGCTAGCGGCGGTGATGCCGGCGCCGGAAAAGGTGACGGAACTCGCTCTGGCCGGCATCATCGCCGGCCGCCGGCCCGATCTCATGGCCTGTCGCTCGATACCGCTCCACGTACCTTCCAGTGCGGAGATCGTGCTGGAAGGCACGGTGTCGCCGACCGAAACCGCACAGGAGGGACCGTTCGGCGACCATACCGGATATTACAATGCGCCGGAGCCGTTTCCGATATTCCGCCTTACCCATATGCGGGTGCGCCAGGACGCGTCCTACCTAACAACCTTTACCGGCCGCGCGCCGGACGAGCCGTCGGTGATCGCCGAGGCCATGACGGAGCTATTCAAACCGCTGCTGCGCCAGCGCCTCCCGGAAATCCGCGATTTGTGGCTTCCGCCGGAAGCCTGTTCCTACCGGGTCGCCGTCCTGTCGATCGATAAGCGTTACCCGGGGCAGGCACGCCGCGTGATGATGGGGTTGTGGTCCGTGCTGCCTCAATTCGTCATGACCAAGATGCTGATCGTCGTGGACGCCGACATCGACGTCCACTCGTGGAGCGACGTCATGTGGGCCGTCGCCACCCGCAGCGATCCCTCGCGCGATCTGATGACGATCGAGCGGACGCCCATCGACCCGCTCGACTTTGCCTCGCCGCTTGCCGGTCTCGGCGGAAAGCTGGGCATCGACGCCACCACCAAGATCGGTACCGAAACCGACCGGGACTGGGGCGTGACGCTCGGCATGGATGCCACCGTCACGCGCCGGGTCGCCGCGCGCTGGGACGAACTTTTCCCATTCTCCCGAGTGACAAGGAAAGCATCATGAGGATCATCGTCGGCGTCACCGGGGCCTCCGGCTCCGTGCTGGCGGCGGAAGCCCTGCACCAGTTGGGGCAGGCAGGAGTGGAAACCCATCTCGTGGTGTCGCGGAGCGCGGCGGTGACCATGGAACACGAGCTTGGCCCCGACGCCCTCGAGCTCATGCGAATGAGCGCCAGCTGCACGCACGACGTCGCCGACATCGCCGCACCCATTGCGAGCGGATCCTTCCAGGTCGACGGAATGCTGGTGGCGCCGTGCTCTATGCGCACCCTCTCCGCCATCGCGCACGGACTCGGTGACAACCTGCTGACGCGGGCGGCGGACGTGACGCTCAAGGAGCGCCGCAAGCTGGTGCTGCTGCCGCGTGAGGCGCCGCTCCACGAAATCCATCTGGCCTCCATGCTAAGGCTGGCGCGGATGAACGCCGTCATCGCGCCGCCGGTACCCCCATTCTACGCCCGGCTGGAATCGCTGGACGATGTCGTCCGTGAGATTGTCGCCCGCGCGCTGACATGGCTAGGCGTCGATCCGGGATCGCGCATGACCCGCTGGAACGGCATGAAAGACGCGCTTACATCGCCAGCGCGCCGACAGGACGCATAACGACGGCTCACGGCCGGTGCATGGACCGCGGCAGCGGCATGTCGCCGAAATCGACCAGTGACTGACGTAGCACCACGCCCGCCTTATCCATGATGACGGTCAGGCGTGCATTGCGATGGAAGAAGACCAGCCGCCAGGTACCCACATCCTCATCGACGCCGCGATCGAGCCGGCTGGTGATGGCTTTTTCCTCTAGCAGGCCGAGGATCTGATCGGCCCCGATGTCGAATGCCCGAGCCAGGATTCCCGCATCGATCTCCACGCCGCCGGGCGGCGCCCCCGAAGGCGATGGATGGCCCCTCAATGGATGGTTCGTTGCCCGTATCACGTCGCGCATTCCTGCGGAGCGATGGCCGCCTCGAGATCGGCAAGGAAATCCTCGAGCGGAATGCCATGCTCCAGGCATGCGTCCCGAACATCATGGATTTGCCAGAACGGACAGCCGATGCACATCATCTTGTGTCGGATGAAGACCGGAATGGTCAATTTATAAATCACCATCAACTCGTCGATCAGTATATCGCTGGAAACGGGCATCATCGTGCCCTTCATTTGCCAAGACGAACGTTATCGGGTGTCGGGGCCACCCTCTTTGCTCTGGCGCAATGACGGCGGCGGTCCGCTCGTCCAGTCACTTCGACATCTACGTGCTGTTCGTGGCGTCGGCCAACTGATGGCGTGGATCGCGGCTCCCCATCATCCGGTGAGTGTCGCGTTGATCATCCTTGCCGTATTGCTGCACGCCATACGTCTCGCTGAGTAGGGGCTGGCTCTTGTCACCCTGCTCGCCGGCCTCACCGCCCAACCTCTCGCCATGATGCCGCTTGGTGCGGCTCTCCACGCCCTCACCGCCGGCGCCATTGGCACTATGACGATGGCGGTGATGGCGCGGTTTGCAATGACGCGTGGCATCGGCTCCCGCGCCAGCGTCGGCCTGTGTGTCGTCGCGCTGATCGACGTGAACATTGGCGCGGCTCTGCGAGTCGCCTCGCCCCTCCTCGCGGAGGACGCCGCGGCGCTGCTGGTCGAGCGCGTTCATGCTGTTTGCGCTTGCCCAGCTGTCCGGTGGGCTTATCGCACGATCTGTCGGTAGATAGCTGGCAAGGCCGTCGGCAGGCGCTCGACATCGGGAAAGATTGCATAGGCACCCCTGCCGAAGATATAGGGGAAATAATCCCGTGCCTCCTCGTCCACGGTTACGCCGAACACGCGGATGCCGGCCTTGCGCGCCTCGCGGATGGCGACGCGCGTGTCCTCGATGCCGTAGCGACCCTCATAGTGGTCGATATCGTTCGGCTTGCCGTCGGTCAGCAGTAGCAGCAGGCGGTGCCGGTGCGGGCGTTCGCCCAGCGCCTTCGTTACATGGCGCACCGCGGCGCCCATGCGGGTGTATTGACCGGGCTTCAGCGCCTCGATGCGCCGGATGACGACGGGATTCAGCTCCTCTTCGAACCGCTTGACCGTCGCGACGGTCACGTTCGTCCGCTTGCGGGAGGTGAAGGTGTAGATGGCATGCTCGTCGCCGCAGGCCGTCAGCCCGTGAGTGAGCGCGAGCAGTGCGCCTTTCTCTACGTCCAGCACCCGATGGCCGCCGAGATAGGCGTCGGTCGACAGCGAGACATCCATGAGCACGGCCATCGACAGATCGCGCTCGACTGCCCGCGCACTGGTGAACACGCATTCCGAGCCCGGGCCGCCGGCATGGCGGTCCGTCACATCCCGCACCAGTGCGGAGAGGTCCAGTTCGTCACCGTCCGGCTGGCCGTGCAGGAACAGGCGTCGCGGGCGTAGCGCCTCGAACTGCCGTTTCACCTGCTGGATGCGTCGGCGCGTGAGCGCGTCGGGCGTCCAGTCCTCGCCTTCCTCAGATGCGAGCGGCGCGAACACGAGGCAATGGTCGGGCTGATGGGCCTGTCGTTTCCAGTTCCATTCGGGATAGGTGATGCCACTCGTCAAGGCAGTGCCTTCGGCATCGGCGACGGCGAGGTCAAGATCCATCTTTAGCCGCGTCGCCGCGCGCTTGCGGTTGGAACTGACGGTGAGTTCGGGCAGATCCTGCGCCGCCTGCCTGGCACCTTCCTCGTTATCGTCGTCGACCTTGCGGTTGACATTGACCATCTCGGAAATGCTGAAGATCGTCTCGAAGCGATGGAACACCAGCGGATCGCCACGATCGCTCTGGTCGGCGTCGCGGCGCGTCGCGCGTCGGCGCTTGGCTATGGCCGCGACCGCCCTTCCTTCGGATTCGTCGCCGTCGTCTGGCCTTGTCGAGGTCACGTCCAGGTACACTTCCCCGAAGAGCGGTATCGGCAGATAGGTTCTGTAGCCGTGCGGTGCCGCGAGCTGGCCGATCGCCGATCCCTCGTCTTCGACAAGCCCGACGAAGTGCTCCCCGCGCGCGCGTTCGTCGCCGAGCACATAGCGGATGGCGGCCTCGATATCGGCTTCACAGCGCGGCAAAACCCGCTGAGGCCGAGCCTTCAGCGTCGCCTCGCACAGCCGGCGATATATCCTGCCGAGACCGGGCCATGCCGCCAGCGTCGCCCGTGTGGTGGCGATGGCGGTCCGCAGGCGATACAGATCGGCGCGCAGCGGATCATCATCCCGGCCCCCGGACGGAACAGCATGGGCGAACCAGCCGACCAGCCATTCATAGAGCGCCTCATTGTCCTTTCGCGCGGGGAACATGTCGATGACGCTGGGCAGCCGCAGCGTCGTCGCGTCCAGAACCGGCAGGTCCATCTTCTCGACGCCGAGCCCGACCTTTTGCGCGAAGCTGAGGCGGTGCGGCGAAACCAGATGCGCGCTCTCGGCAAGCCGTATCGCGCCACTGCCGCCGAAGGCGCGGTACATGACGCCGAGGCGGGTGCGCATCGCCTCGAGCGACACCGCGGCTTCGGTGTGGTGGCCATAGGTGCTCACCCCGCCGACTAGACGATGCCAGAACAGGCCGACGGTCTCCTCGGGTTCGAACAGCGACATGGCACGCCTATCCGAGTGCGATGTCGGCGACCCGTGCGAGCGCCTTCATGATTTCGGGATCGTCGGTCAGTGGCTGCAGAAGCGCCGCCTCGATGGCCGCATCCGGCTTCATCCCATCGCGTATGAGGCTGGCGCAATAGACCACCAAGCGGGTCGAGGCCCCCTCTTCCAGGTCCTGTCCCTTGAGGTCGCGCAACGCGTTCGCCACGCGCACCAGAGGTACGCAGCGGTCCCGCGCAAGACCGCTCTCGCACGCGACGATGGCGGCTTCCTCGTCGGGCTTTGGAAAGCCGAACTCGATGGCGAGGAAACGCTGGCGGGTGCTGGGCTTCAGCGTCTTGAGCACGTTCTGGTAGCCGGGATTGTAGGAGACCACGAGCATGAATTCCGGCGGCGCCTCGAGGAGTTCGCCGGTGCGCTCCAGCGGCAGCATGCGACGGTCGTCGGTGACGGGGTGGAGCACGACAGTGACATCCTTGCGCGCCTCCACCACCTCATCGAGATAGACGATGGCGCCCTCGCGGATCGCACGGGTCAGCGGGCCATCGACCCACACCGTCTCGCCGCCCTTGAGCAGATAGCGGCCGGTAAGATCGGCGGCGGTCAGGTCGTCATGGCAGGACACGGTGTAGAGCCTGCGGCCGAGCCGGGCGGCCATGTGGGCGACGAAGCGGGTCTTGCCGCATCCGGTCGGCCCCTTCAGCAGCAGCGGGAGCTGATTGCGATAGGCGCGCTCGAACAGGGCGCATTCATCGCCTGAGGGCGCGTAGTGGGGGACGGCGTCCGTCACGGGCGAGGAGGCGGCATGAACAAGGGTTGGCATGGTTATCACTCCGGCGACCCTCGGGCCGCGTGCGTCGAAAAGGGGACCGGGCGGAACGAACCGCCTGGTGGAGTGTGGTATCGCGTCATTCGGCCGGCTGGAGGGCGCTGGTTGTCGCGGGTTTCGGCTCCCTTACCGGCCCGAACACTGACCAGAGGAACATGACTACGGAGATGGCCACGAGTACCCCCGAACCCAGGCGGATCCAGTAGAACAGCGCGAGCTGGTCCTGCACTTCCATGTAGGACTGGCCCATCACCCGCTGGAGCTGGATCTGCACCACGCCGGCGAAGGTCAGCGCGAAGGTCATGATGGTCATGGCCGACGTCATCAGCCAGAACGAGGCGATGTTGAGCGCCTGATTGTAGGGTGCGCGGCCGCGCAGATAGGGCATCGCATAGGTGATGAGCGCGAGGTTCAGCATCACATAGGCGCCGAAGAAGGCCAGATGCCCGTGCGCCGCGGTGAGCTGCGTACCGTGGCTGTAGTAGTTGACACTCGACAGCGTGTGCAGGAAGCCCCAGATGCCGGCGCCGAAGAACGCACCGATGGTGCAGCCGATGGACCAAAGCATGGCGGCACGGTTCGGGTGGTCGCGACGTCCCTTCCAGACCATCGCGAAGGCGAAGATCACCATCGCGAAGAAGGGCGCAATTTCCAGCGAGGAGAAGATCGATCCGACCCACTGCCAGTAACCGGGCGCACCGATCCAGTAGTAGTGGTGGCCGGTGCCCAGCAGCCCAGAGAACAGGGCTAGGCCCACTATCGAGTAGAGCCACTTCTCGATCACCTCGCGGTCGACACCGGTCATCTTGATCATCAGGAAGGCGAGGACGGAGGCCATTACCAGCTCCCACACGCCCTCGACCCAGAGATGGACGATGTACCACCAGTAAAGCTTGTCGACGGCAATGTTGTGCGGTTCGTAGAAGGCGAACAGCCAGAACAGCGCAATGCCCCACAGACCCAGCAACAGGACGCTGGTGACGGCGGTTTTCCGCCCCTTCAGCACCGTCATGGACACATTGTAGAGGAAGATGAGTGCAACCACGACGATCGCGACCTTGATCCACAGCGGCTGCTCGAGGAATTCACGCCCCTCATGGACACGCAGCGTGTAGCCGCCGACCGCCGCCAGTGCCCCGAACATCAGCAGGCCGAGTTGCACATAAGCGAGGAGGGGACTCTCGATGTCGCGTTCCGCCTCCTCGGGCACGAGATAATAGGCGCAACCGAAGAAGCCCATCAGCAGCCACACGATTAACGCGTTGGTGTGGATCATACGGATGATGTTGAAAGGCAGCAGGTCCGCCAACACGTTCGGCAGCACATAGACCGTGCCGGCCAGACCGCCGGCGAAGATCTGCACGACGAACAGTAGCATTGCACAGGTGAAGTACCAGTACGCTACCTTCTGGGATGCGTATTTCATTAGTTCCCTCCCTCAGCCGGCGTCGTTGGGCGGCCATTTCTGGGTATTGATGCGGCTAGTCCATTCGAGGAAATCGACGAGATCGTTGAGTTCCTGGTCGGTCAGGTCGAAATGCGGCATCTGGCGCCGGCCCTCGATCCCGGTCGGCATGGACTGGATCCAGGCGATCAGCCCCTCGCGGGCGGCCTTCGGATCATCCTTGCCGCCATAGCGCACCCAAACATTGCCGAGTTCGGGCGCGAAATAGGCGCCCTCGCCAAGCAGGGTATGACAATTGATGCAGGCGTTCTTTTCCCACACATGCTTGCCGCGAATGACGTTCTCATTGAGCGTTGCGCTGTCAGTCGAAATGTTGACCATGTACCAGTGGCTATGTGCGGTCAGCGCCACAAATACCACGAAGAAAAAGATGGAGCCGCCATAGAAGATGTTCCGGGCAGCCGATTTGGTGAAGCGTTCGCTCATGGGGCCAGGCCCCTCGATGTAATCGGCATGATGTCTCCCCATTATTCCAGCCGATGCCGCGTATTGCACTCCTTCTAAGGGAGCCACGGGCAACGAACGTTGTCGGGGAACAAACTTTCGGGCTCCGGGGTCCGGGCTTTTAGCCGCCTCACGGCCGAAACGTCATGGCCGTCACCGGAGAAGCCCACCTCCCGGTTCCAAATTCGCGCAAGGGCGGTCGATCCGCCTGCGTCAGGGCTGGCGCTTCTGTTCTCCCGGCGCGGACACGGTACGCAATACCGACAAAGTGCGGATCAGCCCGCCAGCATAGGTTTGCGCGCGTTCGCGCATCGCTTCCCTCTTCTCTCGCTCCGCGAGGTCGAGATAGGCGTCCAGCAGCAACTCGCACAGCACCACGGCCCGCTCCGGGACGACAAGCAATGGTCTCGGCAGGCGGCGGTCATCTCGAAAAGGCTCCTTCGCCATTCCGGCCGCACGCTCGCGCGCCTGCTGAGCCAGAAGCGGCAAAGGTTCGGCAACCTGCCATGCCGCCCCTTGCGGATGCGATGCGACGGCGTCGATGAGTTCGGCGAGCCGGCTTTCGAGTGCCGGCAGGTCCCGCTCGTCCTGCGCGCCGCTGCGCCGGCCGTCATGGAACGCACGCCGACGCTCCCGCCGGAGGGTCGCGACATGTCCCAATTCCTCATTGGCCATTCGTTCGGCCGCCTGCCGGATCATCGTGGTAGGCGCATGCGCCGCCACATAGGTCCAGAAGGCAAAGGCGCACTCCTCGTTGCGAACCGCTATCGAGAAAGCCCGATACGAGGTCAGCATCTCCGGCGCGACGAAGCTCGCGCCTTCATCGTCGAACAGGCCAGAGGCGGGCGGTTGCTGCGCGGGTAGAATCAATGCTCCGGGCGCGGCAGCCTTAGACCACTCGTCCACCTGCCCCAGATGCCCTAGTTCCTCCGCCACGAGCGCGTCGAAAACTTGAGCAAGGTCCGGCCGACCTTCCGCGCGCATCCGCGTCGCCAGGTTGCGATAGCCCGCTACTGCCTCTCGTTCCATGGTTGCAGCGGTCGCCAGCAATTCCAGCATGGATTCGATGGCCTGCGGCTCAGCCTTCAGCCTCGACATGGCAGATCCCTTCATTGCCCGCAGACATCTTCCACGGAATGCGGGCGCGTTGTTTGTTCCATCGCAACGACCGCGGCAGCCGCCTCCCTATTGTTCGCGTCGAACCCGGCCCCTGGCGGACAGAAACGGAAGATGCGGGAAAACGCACTTATTAGGCGCCTCTCGGTGTTCGCACGGCTTCTGATCATCGCTGTCCTTGGCATGACAGCGCTCACTGTTGAGGTCCGTGCGGCTGGCCGGCTCGCTGAGTTCCTGCCAAAGGCGCAGCCGGGAGAGCTGTTCGAGGGAGCTGACCGCTTCGGCGCACCGACCGGCGAGCCCGCGCTCGCCCCGGTCTATCGGGGCGCCGAGCAAGTCGGCTATGTATATCTGAACTCGGACGTCACCAGCGCGGTCGGCTATTCCGGCAAGCCCATCCACATTCTGGTCGGCATCGACAAGGCCGGGGTGGTGCGCGGCATCAAACTGGTGGAGCACCATGAGCCGATCGTGCTCATCGGCATTCCCCAGGCCAAGGTGATAGCGGCACTGAACGCGGTGATCGGCAAGGATCTCGGACGTGTCGCGGCCGGCGTGGAACGCCCGCCGCAGGTCGACATAGTGAGCGGCGCCACGGTGACCGTACTGGTCATGGGCGACAGTGTGGTGCGCTCGGCAGTCAAGCTCATCCGCAGCAACCGGCTGGGCACGGCGGGCCCTTCCGCTTCTTCCACACCTGCCCTGGTGCGCAAGCTCGATCCAGCACAGACCGCGACCAGCGATTGGCAAACCCTCATAGGCGACGGTTCGGTGCGCGGCCTGCGGCTGACGGTCGGCGAGGTGTCTGACGCTTTCCGCAAGGCAGGGCAGGACGCCGCCGCGCAGACGCCCGAAGCCCTCGACCCGCACGAACGCTTCATCGATCTCTATCTCGCCCCCGTCAGCGTGCCCGCGATCGGACGCAGTCTGCTCGGCGAGGAAGGCTATGAGCGGCTGCGCGCGCGGCTGAATCCAGGGCAATCCGCCATCCTCGTGGCCGGCGACGGCGCCTATTCCTTCAAGGGCTCAGGTTATGTGCGAGGCGGCATCTTCGATCGCATCGAGCTGCTGCAGGACGGCCAGGGCGTGCGATTCCGTGACCGCAACCACACCCGGCTGACGATGCTTGCCGCCGACGGTGCACCGCAGCTTCGCGAAATTGCGCTGTTCGTGGTGCCCGCCGATTTCGCCTTCGACGTGACCGCGCCGTGGGAGCTGCAAATGCTCGTGCAGCGCAATGCCGGCGCGCGCGACAAGGCGGTGCTGCCCTATGAACTCGGCTACACCCTGCCCGATCGCTTCATCGCGGTCGAGCAGGTGCCCACGCCTGCCACGCCCGCGCCCGCCGCACCGGCCGCCGACCCGATGATGGAGGTCAGCCAGCCCTTGTGGGTGAGCATGTGGGAGATGAACCGCGTCTCCATCGCCATCACCCTCGCGGCGCTTCTGGTTCTCACGGTCATCTTCTTCTTCCAGGATTGGTTGGTGCGCCGCCCGAAGCTGTTCGGCTGGGTTCGTCGCTCCTATCTCCTGTTCACGCTGATCTGGCTCGGCTGGTACGCCAACACGCAATTGTCGGTGGTCAATGTCCTGACTTTCACCAATTCGCTCGTCACCGGCTTCAACTGGGAACTCTTCCTCTCCGCACCACTGGTCTTCATTCTCTGGGCGGCGGTCGCGGCGGGTCTGCTGTTCTGGGGACGCGGGCCGTTCTGCGGTTGGCTGTGCCCGTTCGGCGCACTGCAGGAGCTCACCAACGCGCTCGCCCAATGGCTAAAGGTGCCGCAGATCAAGGTGCCGTGGGCGATCCATGAGCGCCTGTGGCCGATCAAGTACATCATCTTCCTCGGTCTGTTTGGCCTGTCCTTCTATTCGGTGGCGCTGGCCGAGATCTATGCCGAGGTCGAGCCCTTCAAGACGGCGATCATCCTGAAGTTCGCCCGGGAGTGGCCGTTCGTGCTGTTCGCACTGACGCTGCTCGCCGCAGGTCTCTTCATCGAGCGCTTCTACTGCCGCTATCTCTGCCCGCTCGGCGCCGCGCTCGCCATTCCCGGCCGCATCCGCATGTTCGAGTGGCTGAGGCGGTGGCCCGAATGCGGTTCGCCCTGCCAGCGCTGCGCCAAGGAATGCCCGGTGCAGTCGATTCACCCGGAGGGGCAGATCAACGTCAATGAATGCATCTACTGCATGCATTGCCAGGAACTCTACCAGGACGACCACCGCTGCCCGCACATGATCCAGGTGCGGCTGAAGCGCGAGCGCTTCCAGGCCCTGTCCACTCCCGACGGAACGGCACCGGAGAGACCATCGAAACCCGCCAAGCGGCCTCCCGTCAAAAGCTCAGAAAACGTATCCGGCTCTCCCGCCTGACGCGACCCATACAGGAGACAGAGACATGTCGAACGACGAATCCCCCACTAGCCTGAACAGGCGCCAGCTCCTTGGCACTTCTGCAGTCGCAGCCGCCGCCGGCGTCACCAGCCTTGGCGGTGCGCTGGCAGTATCCGGGGGCGTCGCCACGCCCGCACAGGCGCAGGCCCAGTCGGCCGGCAAGCTGAAATACGAGGTGAAGCCCGGCGAGCTCGACGAATATTACGTGTTCGTCTCCGGCGGCCACAGCGGCGAACTGCGCGTGGTCGGTTTGCCCTCGATGCGCGAATTGACCCGCATCCCTGTCTTCAACCGCGAGAGCGCCACCGGCTGGGGCCAGACCAATGAAAGCCGCAAGGTGCTGACCGAGGGCCTGCTGCCGGAATCGCGAAAATTCCTCGCGGACAAGGGTGGCATCTACACCAATGGCGACCTGCACCATCCGCACCCGTCCTTTACCGACGGCAGCTATGACGGTCGCTATCTCTTCGCCAACGACAAAGCCAACACCCGTGTCTGCCGCATCCGCCTCGACGTGATGCGCTGCGACAAGATCATCCAGCTGCCGAACCAGCACACGGTGCACGGCCTGCGCGTGCAGAAATATCCGAAGACCGGCTATGTGTTCTGCAACGGGGAGGATGGCGTACCGTTGCCGAACGACGGCTCGGTTCTGGACGATCCCAAGCAGTACCATTCGATCTTCAGCGCCGTGGACGGCGAGACCATGAAGGTTGCCTGGCAGGTCATCGTCGATGGCAACCTCGACAATGTCGATGCCGACTACCAAGGCAAATACGCCTTCTCCACCTGCTATAATTCAGAAGGTGGCGTGAACCTCGCCGAGATGACGGCGAAGGATCAGGACTGGGTCGTCATCTTCAACCTGAAGCACATCGAGGAAGCGGTCGCCAAGGGCGACTTCAAGGAGATCGGCGGCGTGCCGGTGGTCGACGGGCGCCACGGCTCGGCCTTCACCCGCTACATCCCGGTCTCCAACGGCCCGCACGGCATGAACACCGCGCCCGATGGGATCCATGTGATGGCCAACGGCAAGCTGTCGCCGACCGTGACCGTCTTCGACGTGCGCAAGTTCGACGACCTGTTCGCCGACAAGATCAAGCCGCGCGACACCGTGGTCGCCGAGCCTGAACTGGGTCTTGGGCCGCTGCACACCGCTTTTGACGGTCGGGGCAACGCCTATACGACGCTGTTCATCGATAGCCAAATCTGCAAGTGGAACATCGAGGACGCCAAGCGCGCCTATACGGGGGCGAAGGTCAATCCGATCCGCCAGAAGCTCGATGTCCACTACCAGCCAGGCCACAACCACACCTCCATGGGCCAGACCAAGGACGCGGACGGCAAGTGGCTGATCTCGCTGAACAAGTTCTCCAAGGACCGCTATCTGAACGTCGGCCCTTTGAAGCCGGAGAACGACCAGCTCATCGACATTTCCGGCGAGGAGATGGTGCTGGTGCACGACAACCCCACCTTCGCCGAGCCTCATGACGCGACGATCGTCCACAATTCCAAGATCAACCCGATCAGTATCTGGGATCGCGACGATCCATTCTTCGCTGATGCAGTTCAGCAGGCGAAAACCGACGGCGTCAATCTGCTCGAGGATTCAGAGGTCATCCGCGACGGCAACAAGGTGCGCGTCTACATGACCTCCGCCGCTCCGGTTTTTGGGCTGGAGAGCTTTACCGTCAAGCAGGACGACGAAGTCACCGTCTATGTCACGAATATCGACGAGGTCGAGGATCTGACGCACGGCTTCAGCATCATCAACTACGGCATCAACATGGAAGTCGCCCCGCAGGCCACCGCCTCCGTCACCTTCACGGCCAGCAAGCCCGGGGTCTGGTGGTACTACTGCTCGTGGTTCTGCCACGCCATGCACATGGAAATGAAGGGGCGCATGCTGGTCGAGCCGAAGGCCACGTGATGCGCCTGCGCCCGATAGTAATGATGGGGATGGCGGCGCTTCTTGCCGCCATCCCCGGGGCGACCGCCGCTTTGGCGGCGACCATTCGCGTCGCGCCTTCGGATGCCGCATCGCTGCAGGGCGTCCTCGACGCCGCCTCTCTTGGCGATGTGGTGAGGCTGGCGCCGGGCACCCATGCGGGGCCGCTCGCGATCCGTGTTCCGCTTACCCTCGAAGGGGAAGCCGGCGCGATAGTGGCTGGCAACAAACAAGGTACGGTCATCACCGTCACATCGCCCGGCGTCGTCGTGAAGGGACTCTCCATCAGTGGATCCGGCAGCGATCTCTCGACGATGGATTCCGGCGTGTTCGTGGCGAAGACGGCGGCCGGCGCCGTCATCGAGCAGAACGTCCTCACCGGAAATCTCTACGGCATCTATCTTCATGGCGCGAAGGACTCGCTTGCCCGCGCCAACCGCATCGTCGGCATCAAGAATGGCCGCATGAGCGAGGCCGGTAATGGCGTCACCGTATGGAACGCGCCGGGGGCTCGGGTGCTCGACAACGACATCAGCTTCGGGCGCGACGGCATCGCTACCAATGCCAGCCGGCAGAACGTGTTCAGCGGCAACAGGCTGCACGATCTGCGCTTTGCGATACATTATATGTATACGAACGACAGCGAGATCAGCGGCAACGTTTCCACTGGCAATTCGGTGGGCTACGCAATCATGTTCTCCAGCCGGCTCAAGATCACGGACAATGTTTCGGATGGCGACCGCGATCACGGCCTGCTGCTGAACTATGCCAATGGCTCGCAGATTTCGGGCAATACCGTGCACGGACGCCTTCAGCCGGAAGAGCGTTGGACTCTCGCCGGCACGCGCGCTTCGGACCCGGAGATGCCGCCCGAAGCCGACAGCAGCGTTCCGACCGCAAACGCCGCGTCGTCGGGCAGCATGCGCCTCGGCCCGGAGAAATGCGTGTTCGTCTACAACGCCAACAAGAACCGCGTTACCGACAACTTCTTCGAGGGATGCGCGATCGGCATCCATTTCACCGCGGGTTCCGAAGGCAACCGACTGGCGGGCAATGCCTTCGTGCAAAACCGCAACCAGGTCAAATATGTCGGCACCCGTCATGTCGACTGGTCCGAAGGCGGGCGCGGCAATTACTGGAGCGACAACCCGGCCTTCGATCTCGACGGCGACGGCATCGGCGACAATCCGTACCGCCCGAATGACCTCATCGACAAGGTGCTCTGGACCTCGCCGCAGGCAAAGGTGCTGGTCAGCAGCCCCGCGGTGCAGGTCATACGCTGGGCGCAGGCACAGTTTCCGGTGCTGCTGCCCGGTGGCGTCGTCGACAGCCATCCGCTGATGGCTCCTCCGGCCAGACGAGCCACACTGCCATGAACCGTACCGTCGACATAAGCGGCATCGCCAAGCTCTACGGCAAGGTCGAAGCCGTCACGGACGTGTCCCTCACCTTGCACGAAGGCCAGACCGTCGGGCTGGTCGGCCACAATGGCGCCGGCAAGACCACCCTCATCAAGCTGATGCTGGGCCTGATCCGGCCGAGCGCGGGCACCGTGCGGGTACTGGGCGAAGACCCCGCCTCGGGAAATTTCGAGGTACGTCGCCGTCTGGGATATCTGCCGGAAAGCGTATCCTTCCATATGGCGCTCACCGGGCGCGAGACGCTTGCCTTCTATGCCCGGCTGAAGCGGGTCGATCCTGCCTCCACCGCTCCACTGCTCGAGCGGGTAGGGCTCGCCGTCGCGGCGGCCGACCGTCCCGTGCGCACTTATTCCAAGGGCATGCGCCAGCGGCTCGGCCTCGCGCAGGCACTGCTCGGCGAGCCGCGCATCCTGCTGCTGGACGAGCCGACCAGCGGCCTCGACCCGGCACTGCGGCGGCATTTCTACAACCTCATCAGCGATTTGCGCTCGAAAGGAACGGCCGTGCTGCTCTCCTCGCACGCGCTCACCGAGCTGGAGGGGCGCACCGACCGCGTCATCATCCTCAATGGCGGCGTCAAGATCGCCGATGGCACGCTGGACGAGTTGCGCCGCATCGCGCGCTTGCCGACCCGCATTCGCATCCGCCTCGCCAATGGCGGAACAACAGGCGACCCGACCGGCGGCGACAGCCGCTGGCATGTCATGGATGACGGGATGCTGGAGACCGAGGCGGAACCGGGCGGCAAGATCGAACTCCTGCACCGTCTCACCGCAAATCCGGCGCGCATTGCCGATATCGGCCTTGTGGAGCCGACGCTGGACGACCTCTACGCCCACTTCCTGAACGCGGGAGGAAACGCCCGATGAGCAACATCCTCATCATCGCCCGCAAGGAGATCCGCGAGGGCCTGCGCAATCGCTGGGTGCTGGCGACCACGCTGCTTTTGGCCGCGCTCGCCTTGACGTTGAGCTTCCTCGGTAGTGCGCCGGCAGGCAATATCGGGGCGAACCGCCTCGACATCGTCGTCGTCAGCCTGTCGAGCCTGACCATCTTCCTCGTCCCGCTCATCGCGCTGCTGATCTCGCACGACGCCATCGTCGGCGAGATGGAGCGCGGCACCATGCTGCTTCTGCTGAGCTATCCGATCAGCCGGCGGCAGATCGTGCTCGGCAAGTTCCTCGGGCACGTATCGATCCTGGCCTTCGCCACGCTGTTCGGCTACGGCGCGGCGGCGCTTGCTCTCGCCGCCATAGGCGCCGAGATCGACGTGCAAAGCTGGCAGGCTTTTGCTGCCATGATCGGCTCGTCGGTGCTGCTCGGCGCCGTCTTCATCGCCATCGGCCATCTCGTGAGCGCGCTGGCGGCCGAGCGCAGCACCGCGGGCGGCATCGCCATCGGCGTCTGGCTGTTCTTCGTCCTCATCTACGACATGGCGCTGCTGGGTGGGCTGGTGGCGGCGCAGGGACACGCGCTTCCGGCCGGCCTGCTCGACGCGCTGCTGCTCGCCAACCCGACCGACGCCTATCGCCTGCTGAACCTGAGTTCCGGCGCCGCCGGCTCGCTGTCCGGCATGGGTGGCATCGCCCAGCATACGACGCTCGGCGTTCCGGCACTGGTCGGCGCCCTCCTGGTCTGGATGGTCGCGCCGCTCGTTGTCGGAACGCTGGTCTTCTCCCGGAGGGAACTATGAAACTGGCTGTACTTGCATCCGCCCTCGCGGCTGCCCTCCTCCTCGCCGCCTGCAACAGGGACGAGCCGGCCTCCATGCCCGCTCCCTTTGCGCTCACGCAGGAGGCCATGGGCCATTATTGCGGCATGAACCTTCTGGAGCATCCCGGTCCCAAGGGGCAGATAATCCTTAAGGATATCCCCGCCCCGATCTGGTTCTCCTCGGTGCGCGATGCGGTCTCCTTCACCCTTCTGCCCGAGGAGCCGAAGGACATTGCGGCGATTTATGTGTCCGACATGGGCCAGGCTCCGAGCTGGGACAAGCCCGGAGGGGAGAACTGGATCGACGCGCGCACCGCGTTCTATGTCATCGGGAGCGCACTACGCGGCGGCATGGGTGCGGCGGAAGCGGTGCCTTTTGCAACGCAGGAGGCGGCCCGGCAATTCGCCGGCAAGCACGGCGGACAGGTGGTCGGCTTCGCCGATATCCCCGCCGACTATGTGTTGGGCGGCGAGGCGGCCAACCCGGGCGAGGGTTCCGAACCGGCGCTGGAAAAAGGCGGGGGTCCGGAGCATCATCATGGCTGACACTCCCGTGACCGGCCCTATCAGCCGACGCCGTGCCATCGCCATCGTGGCTGCCGCCGCCGGCCTGCCGCTGCTCCCCTTCGTCGACGGCGCCAAGGCTGAGAGCCAAGTCGTCACATGGAAGGGCCAGGCATTAGGTGCGCCGGCAACGCTAATTCTTCATCATCCTGATCGGGCGGAAGCCGAACGGCTGATCCGCGCAGTGAGGGCCGAGGTGGCGCGGCTGGAGGGTATTTTCAGCCTCTACCGTGCCGATTCCGCGCTCTGCGCCCTGAACCGGAGCGGCGCGCTCATGGCACCGCCGGCGGACATGGTGCGGCTCATCGGCATCTGCCGGGATTTCTGGGAACTGAGCAGCGGGGCCTTCGACCCCACCATGCAGCCGCTCTGGGCACTCTATGCCCGCCATTTCGCAGGTGCCAATACTGCTCCGGGCGGGCCCGATCCCCAGAAAATGCAGGAGGCCCTGATGCGCGTCGGCTTCGACGGTGTCCGCTTCAACACCGACCGCATCGCCTTTGCCCGGTCGGGCATGGCACTAACGCTGAACGGCATCGCCCAAGGCTATATAACGGACAGAATTGTCGACCGGCTCCGCGAGGCTGGCATCACCAGCAGCCTCGTTGACATGGGTGAGAACTGCGCAATCGGCCGACAGTCCGATGGCCGGCCCTGGCGGATCGGCCTTGCGACGACGGAGGACGCGGAAAAGCCGGACACCATTCTCCACATCGTCGACCGGGCTGTCGCCACCTCCAGCCCAAGCGGTTTTTGTTTCGACGAAGCGGGCCGGTTCGGCCATATCATCGACCCCCGCACGGGCGCTACCCCCCTGAAATACCGGAGAGTGACGGTCCTCGCCCCCGACGCGGCAAGCGCCGATGCCCTCTCCACCGCCTTCAACCTGATGGAACCGGCGGCGATCAGGGCGATCCTCGCTTCCCAGCCGAAACTCGAGGTCGACCTGGTTTCAGCGAGCGGCGAAAGGACAGCAATCGACTGAACTATTTGTCATCATGATGGCAATCTCGCTCACCATTCGGAAGCTTCTGACGGCTTTGCGGCGGCTATTACTTAGTGTAGGCATCTCCATTTGTGAATCAAAAAGCGTTGCCGATGGTGAATTGCTATCGCGAAGGCATCAATGCAGGTGCGATATTGGGAACAACATTTATTAAACCTGAGCGACGCTACGTAAAATTGGCGCATCGATCTGCATCTGATTGCGCATGTTCGACGTTTGTTTGCTCTGAAGCAATGATCTCCGGCGTCATGACGTGCCATGTTGATCTCCGTTCGGCGAGGTCGAGGAGCTCAGATGGCCATCGATAAGCATAAACTTCCGCTCGTTTATTCCTGCTCTGGCTGCTCAAGCGCCGCGCAAATGGCGAATTATGTAGCGCTGCGCCTCGATCGTGCGGGCGAAGCGGAGATGTCATGTATCGCTGGTGTTGGCGGCGATGTTCCATCGCTCGTGAAGGTCGCTACTTCCGGCAGGCCGATAGTGGCGATCGACGGTTGTCCCTTGCGCTGCGTGCGGCAGAGTCTTGCACGGCACGGCGTCGAGCCGGTGGTGGAAGTCGTGCTGACCAAGCTTGGTGTGAAGAAACGCTTTCACGCAGAATTCGACGAGGAGGAAGCCGTCCACGTCTATCGCAGGATGGTTTCAGCGTTGGCGTCGCTCTCTCCTGCCATGCAACTCCCCGAAAGCCCCGCTTGTTCATAGTGGCAAATACTGGGTCTTAGATCTCCTGGTCGACCGCCCGGAGCGCGGCGGCTCCGGCATTGGCGCAAACGGCGATCTCAACAAAGAGGAGCGCCATCTCCTCGAACACCGTGCGGTCGTTTTCGCCCTCCGTGATCTGATCGAGTTCGGAGAGGAATGTCATCATAGCGATGATGCGGTCCTTGTGGGCGCGGGCCTGGATCAGGTTGCGCCGTGATACACGCCGCCGTTCAAGCGCCGTGAATCGGTCAATAGCCTCAGACAAGGATTGGCGGCAATTGCAATCGAGCTCGACCCGGTTCAGGACGGTCTGCAGGCGATGGATGAAATCCGCGGCGTCGCCTTCAGCCGCGTGCCGGGTGGCGCCCATGGGCGGCCCTCCTTCGGATAAGGTTTCCTGGAGCCATGGCAGGGCGAGCGGGCACTATCATTTTGTATCCCGCTGTATCCCGCGCTGGACCGTGCGAAGCGAGGAATCGCCTTGATGCCGCCATCGGTTCACAGCTCGCGCGAGAAGATCAATGCGTCTGCGCCTCCAGGCTGATGAGGCCGGCGATCGCGGAAGCCAGGACCAATGAATACACTTTCGATCCCGCTCCTTTGTTGCGCTGGAGCAAAGAGCTAGAGCTGTCACCATGGGAGGGATGACGGGTCAGGGGAGGCTCCCACTGGCGCGTCGCACGTCCAGCGATAGTGCAATCCATGGAGGCCTCCGCGCATTAGAGCGAAGGGGGAGTTCATGCGCTTCAGGGAGTCGGCTTTCGTCTATGAGGCCACCGAAATCCATCGGCGAATGCCGGCTGACGGCAAGCCCCCGGCCACGTTGCGCCGGCCACACCCAAACCAAGGCTTGTCCGGTAAGTGGCGCAAGCCGGCCTGCGATCTCAGGTGGCCGCCGGAGTTTGCCTGCGTTCCGCGGTGATGATGCGGCACTCGGCTGCGGGAGGCACCATCATGGCTCCTTGCGCCGGTCCTCTGCCCTTTCGAATCTTCTTTTTCCTGGCCGCCCTGGATGCCGTTGCGGGTGTCGCGATCTGGCCCTGCTCCGCCTTGGGGCTCTGCTCCTATATGCCGGCGGGAAACCCCATTTCGATCTGGCATCGCCAGGAACTTCTCTTCGGCATGATGCCGGCGGTGGTCGCCGGCTTCCTCCTTACCGCTTTGCCACGATGGACCGGATCGCGGGCGGTGTCGCGAGGCACCGTGCGAGCTCTCGCCGGTCTCTGGCTGGCCGGGCGGGTCGCCCACGGCGTGGCGCCATCGATAGCAGGGCCATTGGTGGCGGTGTTCGTCGCCCTATTGGCGCTGATGCTGACTCATCGCGTCATCGCCGCAGGCAACCGCCGAGACATCAAGATCGCCGTGCTCCTCATCCTGTTTTCGGCGGGCGCGGCAAGTGCCGGAAACCTGCCTCTTGAGGCCGAAGGCGAATACGGATCACGCCTCGGCATGGCGGCCGTCCTAGGCCTCCTCATCATTCTCTCCGGTCGCATCGTGCCAAGCCTGACCGCGGCCTATCTCGGCACTTCCAAGAAGCCGTCGCCCATGCGATCGGGGGACATTGTCGAAATTTCCGCGGCGATCGCGGCGTTGATCGGTCTTGGCGCCTGGGTGCTGGCCCCGGTCGCCCAGACGGCAGCCGTAGGATGCGCCCTCGCAGCCGTATGCCAGACCGCCCGCCTGCTGCGATGGCGAGCTTGGCAGGCTGCAGCCAGGCCCGCCATCCTCGTTCTTCATGTCGGATACGGATGGATTCCCGTCGGCTTTGCGCTCCTCGCCGCCCGTTTCCTGCATCCCCGTATCCCCGTGGAGGTGATGGCGGCTCACGCCTGGACCGCAGGTTCCATGGGGTTGATAAGCCTCGGCGTCATGGCGAGCATGATCCGCCGACACACGGGGGCTACGTTTGCGTCGTCGGCGCAAATGTCCGCGGCCTATGCGTTCGGGTTCCTCGCCGCCGTGGCGCGTCTCGCTGCGGACATTCTCGATGGCGCGCGGGCACAGTGGCTCGGATTGGCGGCCATCGCCTGGATTGCCGCCTATATCCTGTTCCTCACAGACTTCAGACAGGGGCCGCTGCGGCGTGGACTGATCGCGCCCCTCCGGTGCCCGATGACAGACTCTGGCGACGATAGATCCTGAGCGGTCCGGCTTGCTGGACGGGCAGACCTCATGGTATCGGGCGAATTCATCGAAAATCTCGCCACCGCGCGCTTGGTCCGGCGTTCTAGCCTGCATTGCCGTCGAGCAACATCGGTAGGTCCGATGGTTCTTGATCGTGCCGTACGGCCATCATAGTTCTATTTGCTACGCGACCTCTGGATGGACCCGTAGGTGATTGTGCCGGATGCGAAAGCTGCCGACGGCGCTCCCAGCCATCCACCGCCAGTTCGTCGAATGACATGAGTGATCCCGCCAGTGGCTACGGCCGGTCCGGCGATCCCATGAGCTGGGCGGCGAGGAAGGCGGTCCAGGCGAGCGCCCAGAGCACTGCCGACGCCACGAGCAGCGCGACATACCCATCCGCCAGCATGGGCGCGGCTGCCCTCGCCACAGCCGCGAGGTTCACCGCCACCAGCGCGAAGCTGCACAGGGACGCGCTCGCCCGCATGCCGACGCCTCGGGTCGTGCTCAGGCGGGCCATGACCGCCATCGTCATGGTGCCGATCGCGCCCGCCGTGAAGACGTGCAGCGCCACGTCCGGCGGAACGAGGGCGAGCGGCTCGGCGGCGAGCGCGGCCAGTCCGGTTCCGACGACGAGCCACAGATATCCGGCATGAAGAGCGGCGACGTCGACCCGCCGTACCAGCCATCCCCGCCAGCGCAGGAGCCGGATGGCCTGCAGGACTGCGGAGGCTCCCATCAGCATGGCGGCCGCCGGCGAGGCCGGGGCGGCGGCCCAGGTGACCAGCGCCGGGAAGATCAGGACGAGCACGAAGACGTCGTAGCGGCCATAGGGCTCCGGCACCTTCTCTCCGCGCGCCGCCAGCGCGTTGCGGGTGAGGCTGGGGAGAAGCCGCCCGCCCACCGCCGAGATCAGCAGCACTGCGACGGCGACCCCGATGCGCGCCAGGGTGGTGGCGAGTTCATGATCCTGCGCGACGAGGCGATGCGCCACTGCGGCAAGCATGAGCACCGGGAACAGCATCAGCCCGTGGTGGGACTGTTTCGGCGGCTTCAGGCGCGCCTCGCGCAGCAGCGCAGCGGTAACGGCGAGGGAGAAGGCGGCGTCGGCAGCGAGCGCGACGGGCAGGGGCGCCACCAGCGGCACCAGCCGTCCGGCGACCCAGATCGCGAAGAGCAACGCAAGTGGTCTTCCCGAGGCCGGAAGCTTGCCGGACCAGTTCGGCGTGGCCGAGAACAGGTAGCCCGCCATCACCGCCGGGAGGAAGCCGAACACCATCTCATGTGCATGCCAGGCCATGGAGGGCATGCCCCCGACCTCAGACACCCCGCTCAGGAACATGAAAACCCAGAGCGGCACGGAGGCGGCGGCGAGCGCGGACGCGCCGACGAACAGCGGCCGGAAGGAAGCGGCGAAGAGCCATCCGGCATTGGTGCGGGCGCGGCTGGCGGCCAGCGAGGGGGAGGGAGGGAGTGACATGGTCGATCCTTTCGGCGCGACGATGTCATGGCTGGGATGCGACGACGTTGCGCGGGCGCAAGCTGACTGAAAGCGCCTCGCGGAATGACCGGCGGAAGGTTCAGATCGCCGTCGAATGGCGGCCCCCGCGGCCGAGATAGGTGTCGAACTCCGCGGCGACGATGCGCGCGATCTCGTGACGGTGCCGCCGGATCGCGATGCGGCTGCCAAGCACCTCCACCCATCCGGCGGCCGCGAGGGGCGCGAGCCTGCGGACATCCTCACTGAAACTATCGGTCGCCGCGCCGTGCCGCACCGCAACCTCGGCGAGATCGACCTCGAAGGCGCAGAGCAGCTCCTCGATGACGGCGGCCCGCAGGCGATCGTCCCCCTCGTAGGCCTTACCCCGGACCGTGGGCAGCCGCCCGGATTCGATGGCCCGCCGCCAGCCGTGGTTGTCGGGAGCGTTCTGCGCTAAGCCCCAAGGCGTCCGGCTGATCGACGATGCGCCGATGCCGATCAGCGTGGTCGCGTCGTCGTCGGTGTAGCCCTGGAAGTTGCGATGGAGCCTGCGCTCATTCTGCGCCCGCGCGAGCGCATCGTCCGGGCGCGCGAAGTGATCGATGCCGATCTCCACATAGCCGCCACTCTCGAGGATATGGCGCGCCAATGCGGCTTGGCGGAGGCGGGCCGCGGCATCCGGTAGCGCGGCCTCATCGATCAGCCTCTGGTGTGTCTTCATCCACGGCACATGGGCATAGCCGAAGATGGCGAACCGGCTCGGTGCGAGCGCCAGCACCCGTTCGGCGCTGTCGCGAATGATGTCGAGCGTCTGCAGCGGCAGGCCGTACATCAGGTCGGCATTAATGGCGGTGATCCCGGCCGCCCGCAAATGGGCGAAGGAGGCTTCCACAACGGATAGCGGCTGGATCCGGGCGATCGCCTTCTGGACCGCCGCGTCGAGTGTCTGCACGCCGAGGCTCGCCCGGTTGATGCCGAGGTCGGCGAGCCGCCGCGCGCCCTCCGCGGTCACATGGCGGGGATCCAGCTCGATCGCGTGCTCCATGTCGGATCGGAAGCGGAAGCGCGTGCCGAGGTCGCGCACCAGCGCCTCGAAGCAATCCGGCGGCAGGATGTTCGGCGTGCCGCCGCCCCAATGGATGTGCGAAACCTCCACCGGGCCGAGACGCTCGGCAAGGAGGGCGATCTCGTCATGGATCGCTGCTGCATAGGCCCGGACCGGATCGTCGCGCAGCGCCGCCTTGGTGGTGCAGCCGCAATAATTGCAGATGGTCCGGCAAAAGGGGACGTGGAGATAGAGCGAGATCGCGTCCCCACCGCCCCGCACCTTCTCAAGCCAGCCGCCATAGATCTCCGCCGTGACGGCCGAGGAAAAGTGCGGGGCGGTCGGATAGGAGGTGTAGCGCGGCACCATGCGGCGCGCGGCGTCGATGAGTGAAGGCGTAGGGATGAAGGGCGCGTTCATGGGCTCAGCTTTCCGCGGTCTGGCCTGCGGGATGGATCGGCCGTCCGAGTGCCTGCATTGATAGGCGAATCACCGCTTGCCTTCGTTGTGGAGGAACAAAGAAGGCAGGATGCCGCAGGCCTAGGGTGAGGATCAGAAGAAGAGGCTCCCCATGCCGACGCCCCTGACCGTACCGATAACCGCTGAGACGATCCTCGACGACCTCATGAGCACCTACAAGGTGACGATCCCGATCTTCATCCGCAGGAAGATGATGTGCATCGGCTGTCCAGTGGTGCGGCTGCACGATGTCCGGGAGGCCTGCCGCGAGCACGGCGTGTTGCTGGACGAGTTCCTTGGGGAAGTGAACGCCGCTATCGCGCGAGGCGCCGCGAAGGACCACCGTCGCCGCAATGCGCCGGCATGACTTCACAGCCAGTCTTCGCCGCAGCCATTTCCGGCGCCAACCGGCCGGGAGCATTCGGGAGATGGGTATGGAATGCGCAGTGCGGATCGGGATCGTCACCGTATCGGACCGGGCGAGCCGCGGCGAGTATGAGGATCGGGGCGGTCCGGCCATCCGCGCTTGGCTCGACGCGGCGATCTCGAGCCCCTTCGAAGCGCTTACGCGCGTGGTGCCGGATGGAGTGGAAAGCGTCAGCGGCCTGTTGCAAGATCTCTGCGACCGGGAAGGCGCCGACCTTGTGCTTACCACCGGCGGCACCGGCCCCTCGCACCGGGATCTCACGCCCGAGGCGACACGCGCCGTCATCGATAAGGAAATGCCGGGCTTCGGCGAACTCATGCGGCACGTCAGTCTGGAACAGGTGCCTACGGCTATCTTGTCCCGCCAGACAGCCGGCATAAGGGGAAGGTCGCTGATCGTGAACCTGCCGGGCAACCCAGCCTCGATCGCGATGTGCCTGCGATCGGTCTTTCCCGCGATCCCCTATTGCCTCGATTTGATCGGAGCCGGCCGGATCGATACCCGGCCAGATGTGGTCGCAAGCTTCCGACCTGGCGCGGCCTGACGGACTCCCGCTGCGCGGCACGGGCGCATGAGGTGGAGGTCCGCCGGCAGGTCAGCCGCAGCCGCCACTGGAGGAGCCGCAGGTGCAGCCGTCATCGTGGATATGGGCGTTGGCAGGGGCCGAGACCTCAGTTCGGCCGATCAGCACACGCCACTCGTCCGGTCCCTGAAGGCGATAGTCCCAGGTAAAGAGACCAGGCAGGATCTGGCGGAACTGGTGCAGAAGGCCGAGTGGATCGTGATCGTTCACGAGCTCAAAGGCCTCGCCGGGCGCGAGGGCCTCGAACTGGCGGAAGATCACGAGGTGACGATGCGACCTCGGGAGCAGCCGGACATCGATGCTGACCGGCTCGGCGGGGGGCGGGGACATAGGCTCTCCTTCTTAGCTGAGGCAGGAGAGGTCTATTCGGCGCGAACTGCTCGCTCGTTGTTCCAGGACAAAGTCCCGCTCACTCCGGCTTCTCCGCGAGGACGTGGAGCCTGTGGGCATCCTTGACCACGACCCTCTTGCGGCCGCCGGCGACTAGGCCCTTGGCTTCCCAGCCCGTCATGACCCGGCTGACAGTGTGGAGCGTGGTTCCGGTCATCTCGGCGATATCCTGCCGGGTGACGGGAAAGTCGATCAGGATTCCCTCCTCGGTCTTCTTGCCCGCTTGCTGGACCAGCCTCAGCAGCGCGTGCGCAACGCGCCGCTCGACCTCCTCGGTCGAGAGCTCGCGGATCCGGGTATGGGCGTCCTGAAGACGCTGGCCGACGGTCTGGAGCGCGTTCATGGCCAGCACCGGACTTCGCGCGATGAACGTCTCCCATTGGCTCGATGGCCAGGCGAGGGCGAGGCTATCGACCACGGCGATGGCCGTGGCCGGAAAGTCGGGACGGCGCATCGCGCGGGCAATGCCGAAGATGTCCCCGGGATTGACGTGCCGCACGACGACCTGCTGCCCGTCCGGGGTAGTCTGCACCACCTTGAGGCGGCCGTGCAGCAGCGCGAAGAACTCGGTGGCGGTCTCGCCCTGCTCGAACGCGGCCTTTCCCTCCGGTAGCTGCCGGACCGACGCCATGGAGAGTATAGCCTCGAGGTCGTCCTCCGACATCGCGTGGAAGATGCTCAGGTCGCGGATCAGCGCGCGGTCGAGCTTCGTGGGCATGACGACATTCCCTTTTCGAGCCGGAGCGTAGTCCGGGCGCTCCACTGCCTACAATCCGCCGCGGCGGCCCGCCGGGAGTTCGCATGAACCGCCGCCGTCGCCGATAACGCAATAGATCTTTGCCTTTTAGCAAAAAAGCCGGTGCGGATCGGGTGTTCATTTCTCCCAACGGCAAGTGAGCCGGGAAGGACGAAAGGAACCAGCCATGTTGACCCGTCGCAATGCCTTGCTCGGCGGAGCCATTGCCGCCCTGGTGGCGGCGGCGCCAGCCTCGGCCGAGGAAGGCCTGACCCCCGCCTTGAACACTCTTGGGCTGGCCGACCAGACCGCTGGCCTCCAGCATGTCACGGCCCAGCTCGTCGCGCCTCCTGCAGTGATGGAGCACCAGCAGGTGGACACCGGCGCGCCAAAGGTCGTCGAGTTCACCATGAGCATCGAGGAGAAGAAGGTGGTAGTCGACGAGGGCGTCACGCTCCAGGCGATGACCTTCAACGGCTCGATGCCCGGGCCGACCATGGTCGTTCACGAAGGCGACTACGTGCAGCTAACGCTGATCAATCCCGAAACCAACACGATGCCGCACAATATCGACTTCCACAGCGCAACGGGCGCGCTGGGCGGCGCGCAGCTCACCCTGGTGAATCCTGGCGAGCAGGCGACGCTCCGCTTCAAGGCGACCCGCGCCGGCGCCTTCGTCTACCACTGTGCCCCTCCGGGCATGATTCCCTGGCACGTCGTCAGCGGCATGAGCGGCACGATCCTCGTGCTGCCGCGCGAGGGACTGCGGGATGAGGCCGGGAATCTGATCACATATGATCGGGCCTACACGATCGGCGAATTCGACCTCTACATTTCGACCTCTACATTCCGAAGGATGCGAACGGGAAGTATGCCGACTATGAAAGCCCCGGCGATGCCTATGCCGACACGCTCGAGGTCATGAAGGGCCTGATCCCTAGCCATGTCGTCTTCAACGGGCGCAAGGGCGCGCTGACCGGCGAGAACGCGATGAAGGCGAAAGTCGGCGAGACCGTGCTGTTCATTCACAGCTCGGCCAACCGCGACACCCGCCCCCATCTCATCGGCGGCCATGGCGACTATGTGTGGGAGCGCGGTAAGTTCCATAACGCTCCCGCGAAGGACCTGGAAACCTGGTTCGTGGCCGGTGGCAGTGCCGCGGTGGCAACCTACAAGTTCCTTCAGCCGGGCATCTATGCCTATGTGAACCATAACCTGATCGAGGCGGCTGAGCTCGGCGCCACTGCCCATGTGAAGGTCGAGGGCGAGTGGAACGACGACCTGATGAAGCAGGTCACCGCTCCCGGCCCCATCGTCGGCCAGTGAGCCGACCGACTGCGGCCCGCTTCTGCGGGCCGCCCTTCTTCCTGGGAGATATCGATGCGCAAGCACTGCCTTGCCTTTCTCGCCGCCGCCGGCCTGCTGGGCATGGCCGCGCTCCAGGGCTTCACCTCGGTGCCGGAGGATGACGGGTCGGCACGCATCGAGCAGGCATCGGTGCGCTATCGCGAGCCGGGCGAGTTCATCGAGGGGGCGAGGCCGGTGAACGGACCGATCGGCGAGATCGCGGCCGATAAACCCTTCTCCATCATGCGGTGGCAGGTGACGCGCGGCGAATATGAACGCTGCGTCACTGCGGCGGCCTGCAAGGCGTTGGACGGTGCCGGAGATCCCCATCTTCCGGCGGTGGGCGTCAGCTTCTACGACGCGATCGCCTATGCTGAATGGCTGTCGCATGAAACGGGTCGGCAATGGCGGCTTCCCACCGACCGCGAATGGGCGCTGGCCGCCGGTTCGCGCTACCGCGACGACGCCTATACCGAGGTGAGCGATCCGGCCAATCCTTCCCGGCGCTGGATCGCCACCTATGACGCCGAAGCCGCGGCGCAGGAACCGCTCGACCCGTCGCCGATGCCGCGCGGCACCTTCGGCCGGAATGAGCACGGCCTCGACGACCTTTCCGGCAATGTCTGGGAATGGACAAGCACCTGCTATGTGCGCCATCGGATCGATACCGCGACCGGCCTCGGGAGCGAGATCGACAATTGCGGCGTCCGCATCGCCGAGGGACGCCACCGGGCCTACATGATCGGTTTCTTCCGCGACCCGAAGGCGGGCGCCTGCTCGGTCGGGATACCGCCCGCCAATCTCGGCATCCGGCTCGTCCGCGACGATGGCGGCTTGCGCAGGTGGCTCGGCCTCTGACCCCGCCATGAAGCGGCCGGCTAGACGGGCCGGGCATTGCCCCGGCATTTGCTCTGCGACAAAGAACACGGCCCACGGCCCGGTAGGCTTTATCTGAAGAGGAGAAGCCCCATGCCGTACTCCGGCAATTCCGACACCGTGGCGGGCGGCCGGTACATATTTGCTTCGGACAGCAGGCAGATAAGCCCGGAACTCGAAGCGGACGTCGTCGACGCGTTACGTCAGGTCGACGATCCCGAACTCGGGGTGAACATTGTCGATCTCGGTCTCGTCACCGCATGCGAGGCTGTAGGCAACGAGGTCTCGATCATCCTGATCATGACCACGCCGACCTGCCCGCTCGGTAGCCTCATCGCCGAGACGGCAGCCGCCGCGGTCGGCCAGCGCCTCGGGCCGGACTACACGATACACGCGAGGATCGACCGCAAGGCCGTCTGGTCGCCGGGGCTGGCCGCACCCTGGGTTCGGGCCCGCTTCGAGCGCAAGCCCATCCGGCTGGTGTCGATGGTCCGGGTCTGGTTCTCGCGCCTTGCGGGGGCTCGATGAATCTCTCCGGCCCGCTCCGCTCCATCCTGCTGGTCGTGGCCGGCGCATCGATGGTGGCCGGGTTCTCCGGCGGACTCGCCCGGCTCGGTCTGGTGCCGGCGCTGGCGACCTCGGCGGAACACCATGGAGCGCTGATGATTTGCGGCTTCTTCGGCACGCTGATCAGCCTCGAGCGAGCCGTGGCGCAGGACGGACGTGCGGCCTTGGCAGTCCCTGCACTCGCGGGCTGTGGCTCGGTCCTGCTCGCCGCGGGGTTCACCGAGCCGGCGGCCGCGGCTTTCCTTCTGTCCGGCCTCGGCCTGCTGGCGATGACGGCTGCTGCTACCTGGCGGCTGCCGACCCTCTTCACCGTCGTGATGACGGTCGGCGCCGCGCTATGGCCGCTCGGCACTTTTTGGTGGATGGCCGGGGCGGCGGTGTCCGAGGTTGCCTATGTGTGGCTGGGCTTTCTCATCCTGACCATTACGGCCGAGCGGATCGAGCTGTCGCGGCTCTCGATGCCGGGCATCGTGTCACGGGCGGCGCTGGTAACGATCATGGCCCTGTTCGTGGCCGCGCTCGCCATGGGACAGCCATGGACCGGGTCGCGGCTGCTGGCCGCCTCGCTCGGCGCGCTCGCGCTCTGGCTCGCTTGCAGCGACATCGCCGTGCGGACCGTCCGTATCGGCGGGCAGGCACGGTTTTGCGCCGTCTGCCTGCTGCTCGGCTATGGCTGGCTGTCGGTTGCCGCCGGCACGCTGCTCTGGTGGCCGCCGGCCGACACGCCCTTTGGCCACGATGCGGCGATCCACGCGATCGGGCTCGGCTTCGTCCTGTCGATGGTGTTTGCCCACGCGCCTATCATCCTTCCTGCCGTCGCCAGGGTGGGGGTGCGGTATGTGCCGGCGCTCTACGGCCCCACCGCGATGCTTCAGGCGGCGGTGGCCATCCGGATCGGCGGCGATGTCGCGCAGTCCTATGGGCTGATCGCTGCCAGCGCCTGGCTGGCGATTGCGAGCCTTGCCGCCTATATCGCCACACTCGCCTCAACCTCCGTTCGCCGGTCCCGCTTCCGCCTGCCGTGAACAGGCGGCAGTTTGCGCTGGCACAACGTTGCCGCAGCGCAGCATCGATAGAACCAGCGCATCGGACCGTGGTGGTCCGCTTCGGAGAAGTCTCATGAAGACCAGGACCTTCGCCCTTGCTCTCGTCGCGGCGATGATGGTGGCCGGATCGGCCATGGCTGCCGATCACGAGGTCAGGATGCTCAACAAGGGTGCGATGGGGGTGATGGTGTTCGAGCCCAACCTGATCAAGGTTGCCCCCGGCGATACCGTTACGTTCAAGGCATCCGACGGCGGACACAATGCCGAGACGATCAAGGGTATGATTCCCGACGGCGCCGAGCCGTTCGAAGGCAAGATGGGCAAGGACGTGACCGTCACCTTCACGCAACCCGGCGTCTACGGCGTGAAGTGCAAGCCCCACCTCGTCATGGGCATGGTGGCTGTTATTGTCGTCGGCGACCCGGTGAACCTCGATGCCGTCAAAGCTGTGAAGAACACCGGCAAGGCGGGCCAGAAATTCGCCGAGTTGCTCGGCGGCCTGTGATCTGGCGCGCCGCGCGCCCCGCCCATTCCCGCAGGTACAGGCAAATGACCACGCCTCACTGGCTTTCCGGCGGCTTTCGGCCGTTCTTCATGCTCGGCGCGCTCGCCATGGCCGGTTCGGTGCTCGCCTGGATCCCCGTTTATCTCGGCGAGTTGGAGATCCCGACCGCGCTATCGACGAGGGATTGGCACGTCCACACGATGCTGTTCGGCGGGGTCATGGCTATTATCGCGGGATTCGCCCTGACTGCCGTCAGCAATTGGACCGGGCGCCCGCCGGTTGCCGGGCGCGAATTGCTGGCGCTCGTCGGACTATGGCTCGCGGGGCGCGTGGCCGTGTCCACCTCCGCGCTCATCGGCGCCGATGCGGCGATGGTCGTGGACCTGATGTTCCCGCTCGCCCTGGTGGCCGTGTTCGCCCGCGAGGTCGCCGCGGCCGGAAACTATCGGAACCTGCGCGTGGTGGCCGTCGTCGCCGGGCTCGGCTTGGCCGATCTTGCCTTCCATGTCGAGGCGCGGCGTTTCGGGGGGGCGGATTACTCGCTGCGCGCGGCCGTCTCCTTGGTGCTCGTCCTCGTCATGCTGATCGGCGGGCGCATCATTCCCGCCTTCACGCGAAACTGGCTGGTCGCCCGCAAGGTGGCGGAGCTGCCCGCCGCATTCTCACGCCTCGACACGGTATCGATGGCGGCGTGCGCCCTTGGCCTCATCGCCTGGGTCGCCTTCCCGGATGCGCGCGCCACGGCGGCCGTGCTTGGGCTCGGCGGTATGTTCGCGGCGGTTCGACTCTATCGATGGCGCGGCCTTGCCACGCGATCCGAGCCGCTGCTCTTCATGCTCCATCTCGGCTTCGCCACCATCCCCCTCGGTTTCCTGGCGGTTGCCGTCTCGATACTCGCGCCCGGCAGCCTCGACCCGGCCGGCGCCGTCCATATCTGGACCGTCGGCACCTTCGGCGCGATGACCCTCGGAGTCATGACGCGCGCCAGCCGCGGCCATTCCGGCCGCGCGCTCGCCGCCGGACGGCTGGAGGTCGTGATGTTCGCCCTGGTCCTCCTCGGCGCCGCCGCCCGCGTCACCGCTCCCTATGCGGATGGCTGGATGACGCATGGCCTGGCGTGCGCCGGGCTCGCCTGGGCGTTGGCCTATTTGCTCTTCGCAGTGGGCTATGGCCGAATGCTGCTATTGCCGTCGAGCCTGCCATGACGGCGGACCGGATCGGCCTTGCCATCGGCGGACATTTCTCCGTCCTGTTCTCCGTCTATCTCGTTACGGGGCCGCTGCGGACGACTTATCTCGACGGCGCCGTCGGGCCGCGGACCGGCGCGCTGGCCGAGGCCGCCGTTTTCGTCATCGCCTCGCTCGTCGCGGTGTCCGCTGTGCTGCCGCGGGTGTCCCGACTCTGGTCGGTGCGGGACGCCCTAGCCGTCGGCGTCGGCGCCCTGATGCTCTTCTTCGGCTGCGATATAGCCGTCGCGGTAAGCCTGTGCGGCGTCCCAGCGCCGAGCCATCTCGCCCGCTTCGGCACCGTCCCCGGCGCCATCCAGGCCGCGGCGCTGGCTTTCCACACTTGCGCGCCGGTCGCCTGGTGGTGGGAATGATCTGGAGATGGCAGTTCCGCCCCGAAAAGGTTGCGATGATACGTCTGTGCTGAGCCGTCATAGCAGTTGCAGTGCGGGACTAAACACCTAGGAGCCTGTCCGAGTAACGGGGTCGACGGCTCTTGTGTGTCGTGATTCACTTGCGCATGGCGAAGACGTTTCGTTCGTGGGATGTGGACCAAGGCTGGCTTCTGCCGGCTTCGGTGCATGATTTTGTGCCGCCGGATCACGTGGCGCATTTTGTTCGGGACACGGTGCGGGAGGGACTTGATCTCTCGGCCATCCTCGCCGGCTACACCGAGGAACGGGGCTATCCGCCCTACCATCCCGGGATGATGGTGGCGCTGCTGCTCTATGGCTACAGTCGAGGCCTCTACTCGTCCCGCCAGCTTGCCCGGGCCTGTGAGGAGCGGGTCGACGTGATGGCGGTGACCGGGCTGAACCGGCCGGACTTCCGCACCATCGCGGATTTCCGCAAGCGCCACCTCGCGGCCCTGTCGAACCTGTTCGTGCAGGTCCTCCAGCTGTGCCGTGCGGCCGGGCTCGTGCAGTTCGGCCATGTAGCGGTCGATGGGACGAAACTGAAGGCGAATGCCTCGCGCCACAAGGCGATGAGCTATGGCCGCATGAAGGCTGCCGAGCTGGTTCTGGCGGCAGAAGTCGAGGGCTGGATGGCCCGCGCGGACGAGATCGACGCGGTCGAGGATAACGAGCACGGCGAGAACCGGCGCGGCGACGAGATGCCGGGCTGGATGGCCGACAAGCAGCGCCGGCTGGAGGCGATCCGCGCCGCCAAAGCCGCGCTCGAAGCGGAAGCCGCCGATCCGCCCGATCCCGATGACGAGAGCGGACCGGGCGCCTCATCGGGCATGCGCTGGCAAGGCCGTCCCTTGCGGGGCGAGGACGGCGGGCCGCCCGACCGTGCGCAGAAGAACTTCACCGATCCCGACAGCCGCATCCTGCCGACGCGCGACGGCTTCATCCAGGGCTACAACGGTCAGATCGCGGTCGATGCGGCCCATCAGATCATCGTGGCGCATCGGCTCGTGACCACCTCGGCCGACTATCGCGCGCTCATGCCACTCGTGGATGACGTCTCCGCCTATCTCGGACGCAAGCCGCGCGAGGTCTCGGGCGATGCCGGCTTCGCCACCGAGGCGAACCTGGCGGCCATGAAGGAGCGCCGGATCAAGCCTTATCTGCCGCCGGGCCGGGCCCGCCATGGCGAGGCGCACGCCGCAGGCCGGCGCAGGCTGAAGAAGATGCCGCTGATGAGCGAAATGGCCGAAACCCTTCGCCGCGCGGGACGGCACAGCCGATACCGGCTCCGCAAACAGGTGGTCGAGCCCGTCTTCGGACAGATCAAGCAAGCCAGAGGCTTCCGCCAATTCCTGCTACGAGGTCTCGAGCACGTCCGCGCTGAATGGGCCATGATCTGCACCGCCCACAATCTCCTCAAGCTCGCGAAGAACCCGCATTGAAGGAGCACTAACGCACCATCACCATACCATTCTGGGCCGTCGACCCCGTTACTCGGACAGGCTCCTAGTGGCGGGCGTTTTTTCATGCCGGTGGCGGCCGTCCATCAAGAGGCAGAGAGGGGCGAATTCCACCAGGCCTCGCCGATGCCTGATCCGCGCTGTCTGCCGAAAGGCCCGCGGGCGCGACATCGTGGACCCCTACGGCCATATCGATGAGATCAGGGTGAAGACACGAGACTTTCGATGAGTTCTTCGCGCGGCCACACATGCGGTGACGAGAGCCAGCGACGCGCTCCCGGCGTCAATCGTCCGAGATGAGAGCGGACGCCCATGCCGATGAGAGATCGCCTTCGGAGCACTGCACGCGCTCGAAGCCGCTGCGTCGCGCCTCCATGCGCTTGAGGAGACGCTGCTCCATCTCGTAGGCGTCGACGGACGTCGGCCAGCGGTGCGTCAGATAAACGGACCACTGCTCGTTGAGGACCTCAACCGGGACATGCTGGTTTACTGCCGCGAGCCGCCCCTGCACATCTTCCGCGTGGCCGATCTTGAAGAGGTTTCGCTTCCCGAACCTGAATGCATAGGTCGAAGCCGCGCCGTGTGCCGACCGCTCGACCGTGTAGTTGGCATCGCCTGGGCGCGGGCCGGTTGTTGGACGAAGCACCTCGTTGAGCCTGCGCATGCGCTTCAGAGCGGGCAATTCCGGAAGCAGGAGCCTTTCTGCCGGCAACGCGAGGATTCTGGCAACATCCTCCTCGCCGATCTCTTCGACGCCGGGGGTCGCTACCATTGTGAGCTGGCTCGCCAAGACGTCGGACAGGAGCGGCGGTGGGCTGAAACGCCACGCTTCGGTCAGGGCGACGGCATGCGGAAACTTATAGTTTCCACCGTCGTCGAAATCGCGCGCGTCCAGATCCGCATGATCGACGATCTCCAGGGTGCGCATGGGCTCGAAGCCGATCTCCGCCATTCCCAGGAGCCGGCCCTGAAGGGCGGGGGCCGTCCGCTCGGTCTTCGTGCCGACGAAGAGCAGCCTGTCGCCTCTGTCGGCAAGCTTCAGCAGGCGGTTCAAATGGCCGCCCGACCCGAATGTCGCGACCGGGACCCGCTCAAACCCAAGCCCCCACACGCGGGTTGCGAACATCCTCATTCCCCCACCTCCCCGCGGATGCGCGCAACAGCATCACCCAGATCGCGACCTCCAGACAGGCGTAGGATTTCGGCAGCATAGGCCCCGGTCAGGGGAGTTTCGATCCCCGCCTTCATCGCATTGTCGAGGTAGCTTATGCCGTCGCTTCCATCGCCCAAGGCTCTGGCGCTCGATATCGCCAGTTGGGCGAGGCCTGTTGCCGTCGGATGAGGAATGTTCGCGCCGATATTCGTATAAAGGACCGTCGCGAGGCCCTCGAAGTCCAAGAGCGTCTCGACGACAACCCGGTCGGCATTTTGCCGCTTGGGAGACACATAACATCTCGCCGATCCGACAGCATGGATCTCCCTTCGATACAGCCGATCGGTTGCCTCCCTCACATCGAGGGCGACGACAAGGATCTGCGCTTTGACCGACGAACCGCCTGCGCTCGGGACAAGCGTCGGCGCGCCCTCTCGCGACCGACTTTGCCGCGCAAACTCAACCGGGAATGGCGTGTAGCAGGGAATGCGCGCGATTATGACGGGCTCGATTTCGGCACCGGGATCGCCGATCAACGAACCGTATGCGAGTATTCCGACCGCCCCGCGCATGCCTTTGAAAATCCCTCGGGGACAATCCTGCTGAAGAAAGCTGCTCTTGTGCTCCGGCAATATGCCGTCTATGTCTAAGGCACGTTGCCGTTGACTGCAAGGAGGCTCTCGTGTCGATTGCCATCGTCGAGGAGGTTGCCCGCAAGCTGGGAGGCCAGAGTGTGCTCGGCACGGTCGTGCGCTCGCAGGCCGATCTGGCACTCGCCGTCCGCAACAGGCTTCCCCTGTCCGCACTGCGCGGGCTCAGCCAGGCGGGCATGAGCGAGCAGGAGATCGAGAGATTCGTGATCCCGCAGCGCACCCGCCGGCATCGCGCCGACAAGCAGCAGCCGCTGACGGTCGATGAATCGGACCGGGCCGTGCGCCTCCTGCGCGTCCAGTCCCTGGCCGAGCAGACCTTTGGCGACCTGGAGAAGGCCAATCGCTGGCTGCGCCGCCCGCTCACCGAGCTCGGCGGCGAGACGCCGCTCGTCGTGGCGCAGACCGAAGCCGGCGCGCGCGTGATCGAGACCATCCTCGGCAAGATCGCCTGGGGCGCGGCCGCCTGATGCGACTCTGGCGCCTGTCGGGCCGACAGCATGCGCTGGCGCTGGACGGCGGCTATGGCCTGCATTTCGACGGCCGCTGGAACACCGTGGGGCATGCCGTCACCTATTGCGCGACATCGCCCGCGCTCTGCGTCCT
>NCEH01000121.1 GCA_002304505.1 Rhizobiales bacterium 32-66-11
ACGCTGGAGCGCTCCAACCAGTTCGCCGCCCTCGATGCCGCCATCGGCGAGGCGATCGCGGCGGGCGAGGATGATCCGGCCCTGCTCGGCCTGCGCAGCATGGCACAGACCCGCCTCGGCGAGCCGTCCGCCGTGCTGGCGCTGAAGCAGATGGCGGAGAAGAACCCCAAGGCCGCCGTGGAGTCGGCCAAGAAGGCGGTGCAGCAGGCGCCGCACGCCATGGTGTTCCGCATCGTGCTGATCCAGGCGCTGATGGCGGCCGGCCAGACCAAGGAGGCGGCGGCCGCCGCCGCGAGCGCGGTGGAGGAGGATGAAAACGACGTCCTGCCCCGGATCCTGCGCGCCTATCTGCTCCAGGCCACCGGCAACCGGCCCGGCGCGGTGCAGGATTTCGACAAGGTGCTGGCCTCCAACGTCCTCACCGACCAGGAAATCCTCAATTACAGCCTGATCGCCGCCAATGCCGCGCTCGCCGCCGGCAAGCCGGACGATGCCCTCAAGATCCTGAAGACCCTCGACGACGTGAAGAATGCGGACGTGGAAAGCTTCCGCAAGACCGCCGAGGCCATGCTCGCCAGCCCGAACCGCCAGCGCCCGGCGCTCGCGGCGCCGGTGCCGCTGTGCCAATCCACCAATTACGGCATCATCTGCTCGGTGTTCGCCGGCGGCACCAATGCCGGCACCGGCGTGCCGAGCGACCCCGGCTATGAAGCCGCCGATGCCTCGATCCGCGCGCTCAAGGCCCGCAACTATAGCCTCGCCATCAGCGAGGCGCGCCGCGCGGTGGAGCTTTCGCCGCGCAACATCACCTATCGCCAGTTCCTGATCAACGCGCTCTCCACCGCCGGCCGGACCGGGGAAGCGGAGACCGCCTCCTCCCAGGCCATCGCCGCCTTCCCGGGCGAGGTGACTCTGGTGGTGCAGCGCGGTTACATCCGCCAGCGGCTCAGCCGGTACGGCGCCGCGGCGTCCGACTTCGCCGCCGCTCTGCGCAGCGGGCGCCTGCCGGCGGCGGACGTGCGCGGCGTGCGGCTCGCATTGGTGGATGCCTATATGGGCGCGAAGGATCCGCAAGCCGCCCTCGATGCCCTCGCACCGCTGGGCCGCGAGCGCAGCTATGACGTGGTCGCCCGGCGCGGCTTCGCCTTGCAGGCGCTGGGCCGCCACGAGGAGGCGCTGGAAACCTTCGAATTCGCCTATCGCCTCGCCCGCACCCCCACCGACCGGGCCAATATCGCCAGCGCCGTGATCGGCGAGCTGGTGGCGCTCGGCCGCAAGGATGAGGCCAAGGCGCGGTTCCAGCAGGCGCTCGCCACCGGCGAGTTGCGCGCCATGCAGCCGCTCGACATCGCCTATCTCGCCAACCAGTCCGGCGACACGGCCACCGCCTACAAATATTTCCACCAGGTGGATTCCACCACCGGGCTGCGGCGCGGCCTGGTGCTGGTGGACGCCGCCTATGCGGCCAAGCACGAATATCACAATGCCGAATCGGCGGCCTTGTTCAAGCGGGCCATCGACGCCCATGCCGACGGCGCCCTGCCCTTGCCGGCGCAGACCGTGTTCGGCCTGCGCCGTGAAGTGGGCGAGCTGGAGCGCACCTGGGGTGCCTATGCCTCGGTGAGCTATGGCGCGGTCGGCGTCATGCCCGCCTCTCCGCTGGCACCGCCGCCGGGCGGGGGCCACTCGATCCAGTCCGGTGCCGAAGTCTATTGGCGCCCGCCCGGCATCGGCTATCGCGACGGCTCGATCTTCGAAGTGTTCGGGCGCGTCTTCACCACCCTCTATGACGAAAAGGGCGGGCCGACGGGCGTCGATACCATGCAGGGCAGCGTGGGCGTGCGGTGGAAGCCGCTGAAGGACCAGAACCTGGTGCTGGAAGCGAGCCGCCTGTTCCCGATCGGCACTTATGCCCGCAACGACTGGCTGTTGCGCGCCGCCTATTCCAACGGCGAGGGCAGCGACCTGCGGGTGGACGTGAACGACTGGAACTACTGGCAGTTCTACGCCGACACCAATTATTACGTCGAGCTACCGGAATCCGTCAGCAGCTTCGAATTCCGCTGGGGCCATTCCTATCGCGTCAAGCCGGTGAACGACAATCTCATCGTCACCCCGTTCCTGGCGGTCGGCGGGGCTTATGATTCGGTGCTCAACACGCCGGGCACGCTCGGCGCCGGCCCCGGCGTCAACCTGCGCTGGTGGTTCCGCGAGGACAAATACACCGCGCCCATGTCCTACGTGGACCTGACCGCCCAATATCGCTTCAAGCTGGCCGGCGACAGCCGCGGCGAGGGCCTCTTTGCCGGAGCGTTCGTCTCGTACTGATCGCGCCCGGAGGCGGCGCGCCCAGGCCCGGTGGACCCGCCGCCGGGCCACCGCCGCGCTCGGGTTGCAGGGTCAAACCGATACACGAGAGCCACTTCCCCCGCCGGGGCTAACCCGGTACAAGAATAAGGCACGCCCAGCGAACAGTCAGAGCTTCACCCACAGATGTCTCCCGCTCCCGATACCTATTTTGCATTAGCGCTGATCGGGCCGGCTATATTGGCGCTGTTTTCGTTTTGTTTTCTGGGATTGTGGGCGTTCAGCGGCACCCGCAATTATATCCTGCTGTTTTCAGCCGCATGCTTCATTTACAGCTTGGCGGCCATCGTTCAGATCGCGCTGTGGCCGGCGGATTTCGGCCAGAATACCATTCTCTCGGCGCTGCTTTACACCACCAGCGTGGTGATGATCAGCAACGGCGTTCTTCAACGCGCCGGGCAGCAAATGAGCCCCTTCGTCATGATTGTCATTTTCACGACGATCATGCTGCCGATCTGGTATTTTTTCTACATAGAGCCCAGCTTGATCGCTCGCATTTATATTTTGAACTTCGGTTATGGGTTTGTTTTTATTTATGTCTGCGTGCGCCTCGTTGGCCTGGCCTTGGGCCCCTTCATCGATCGCTTCCTTTATTGGGTGCTGGTGGCGTTCGCCTTCCATTTTTTCATCCGCACCACCGCCACCATAGATCCCGAACTCGGGAACGCGCCCGGAAGCTTCGGCCGCTCGGTGTTCTGGCTCGTGCTCCAGGTGAGCCTCGCGATTTTCGGGGCGATCATGGCGCTGACGCTGCTCGCGGCGACCGTCGCCGACCTGCTCGGCGACATGGAGCGCGACCGCGACACCGATCTTTTGACAAGGCTGCTGAACCGGCGCGGGTTCGAGCGCATCGCCGGTTCGCACATGAGCCGCGCCGCGGGACGGCAGGTCAGCCTGATCTCCTGCGACATCGATCATTTCAAATCGCTGAACGACACCTACGGCCATGGCGCGGGCGACGCGGTGCTGAAGGAATTCGGTGCGCTCCTGCTCAACACCATGCGGGGGGAAGACGTGATTGGCCGCATTGGCGGCGAGGAATTCGCCATCCTGCTGACCGGGGCGGACGTGGAGGGCGCGCGCCAGTTCGCCGAGCGCGTGCGCGCGCTGCTGGAGAACACCCACTTCGAGTCGGTGCCCGATACGCGGGTTGTGACCGCCAGTTTCGGGATTGCCCAATATCGCCCGCCGGAGCCGCTGCGCAAACTGCTCGCGCGTGCCGACGTCGCGCTCTATGCCGCCAAGAAAGCCGGGCGCAACCGCTGCTTCGTCGCCGGGCAGACCCAATAAGAGCGCCGCGCCGCCGGGACGAATTGCAGGCGCGCCGCTTCGCTCCTAAAATACCGCATGTCTCAGATCCAGCCCGCCGCAGCAGCCGCCGATCCCGCTGAATTTTCGGCGTTCTATCAAACGTTCGAGGACACCGCCGACGGCCGGCTCGGACCGGCGCGGCTCGCCGCCCTGCGCGCGGAACTCGCCGCCCGCGGGCTCGACGGCTATGTGATTCCGCGCGCCGATGCGCACCAGAACGAATATGTGGCGCCGGGCGAGGAGCGCCTCGCCTGGCTCACCGGCTTCACCGGCTCGGCCGGCCTGTGCGTGGTGCTGAAGGACGAAGCCGCTGTGTTCGTCGACGGCCGCTATACCCTCCAGGCGCCGGCCCAGGTGGACGGCACCGCCTTCACCGTGGTGCCTTTGGCCGACATCACGCCGGAACGCTGGATCGAATCGCATCTGCCCAAGGGGGCCTCGCTGGGGTTCGATCCCTGGCGATCCACCCTCGACATGAAGGACAAGCTCTCGCAGGCGGTCGCGAAGGCCGGCGGCATCCTGGTCGCGGTCGCGGACGATCCCATCGCCCGCCTGTGGACCGACCGCCCCGCCCCGCCGCGCGCCGCCGCGCGCCTGCTGGACGATGCCCACGCCGGCGCCAGCCCGCGCGAGAAGCTGGACCGCGTTCAGGCGGCCCTGGTGGCGGACAAGGTCGATGGCGCCCTGATTTCCGATCCCCACGCCACGGCCTGGCTGTTCAATCTGCGCGGCGCCGACGTCAGCCATACGCCGCTGGTGCTCGCCTGGTCGCTGGTGCCGGCGCAGGGGCGGCCGCACCTGTTCGTGGCGCCGGAAAAGCTCTCCAATGCGGTGCGCGCGCAATTGGAGGATGTGGCTGACATCGCCGACGAAGGCGCCCTGGCAGACCGGCTCGCGGCGTTTGCGGCCGGGCGCACGATCCGCGTGGACCAGGCCACCGCCCCGGTCGCACTCGCGCAAGCCATCGAACAGGCGGGCGGCAGTATCTCGAAGGGGGCCGATCCCATCACCCTGCTGAAGGCGGTGAAAAATGCGGCGGAGATCGCGGGCATGCGCGCCGCCCATCTGCGCGACGGCGTGGCCCTGGCGCGCTTTCTCCATTGGTTCGATGCGGTCGCGCCCACCGGCACGGTGAGCGAGATCCGCGCGGTGGAAGCACTGGAGACCTTCCGGCGGCGCAGCGGGCCGCTGAACGATGTCTCCTTCCCCACCATTTCCGGCGCAGGGCCCAATGGCGCGATCGTCCATTATCGCGTCACCAAGGAAACCAATAGGCTGATAAATAAAGGAGAATTGTTTCTCCTCGATTCCGGCGCGCAATATCCTGACGGCACCACGGATGTCACCCGCACCCTGGTGGCGGGCGAGCCGACCGCGGAGATGCGGCGGCATTTCACCTTGGTGCTGAAGGGGCACATCGCGCTCGCCCGCGCGGTGTTTCCGGTGGGGGTCAGCGGCGCGCAGCTCGATCCGCTGGCGCGGCAATTCCTGTGGGCGCAGGGGCTCGACTTCGACCACGGCACCGGCCACGGGGTCGGCGCGGGGCTTTCGGTACACGAGGGGCCGGCGCGGATCTCCAAGCTCGGCCATGTGCCGCTGAAGGCCGGCATGATCCTTTCGAACGAGCCGGGCTATTATAAATCAAACGCCTACGGCATCCGGCTGGAGAATCTGATCCTGGTGGAGCCGCGCCATCCCGAAGGCGGGGACCGGCCGAGCCTGGGCTTCGAGACGCTCACCCTCGCGCCCTTTGAGAAACGCCTTCTGGCGCTGGAACTGCTCACGAAAACCGAGATCGAGTGGCTCAATTCCTACCACGCTGATGTGGCGGTCCAGGTGGGTCCGCTGCTGGAGGCGGAGACCTGCGCCTGGCTGCTGCGGGCGACCTCCCCCATCGGCCAGGATGCGGCGGGTTTATAGTCATCGCTCCCGCGAAGACGGGAACCATTTCGCGAAATCAGGCGTTGTCATGGCACTCAGAGGCCGGGAGACCACATCGCCATGTCCACAATTCTGCTTGTCATCTTAGTCTTGCTTCTGGTCGGCGCCTTGCCGACTTGGGGATATAGCCGCAGCTGGGGTTATGGCCCCGGCGGAATCGTGGGCGTTCTCCTCATCATTGTCGTTGTGCTGGCGCTCACAGGGCGAATCTGACCCCCGCGGACAGAGCAGCGACACCCCGTCCGGGTGCCGCTGCGCCGCCATGCGTCAAGGATCGTGCGCGAACCGGCCGCGCGAAAACCGCGCGGCCCGCAGTATTTACGCGTAGAGCTCGATCGCTTTTCCCACCTTTTCGATCAATTCCCCGATCTGGTCTTCGGAGATGATCAGCGGCGGCGTCAGGGCGATGGTATCGCCGCTGGCCCGCACCATGATGCCCAGGTCATGGAACGCCCCGTCGAGGGTGGAATAGCCGCGCAGGCCCGGCTGCCCCTCGCGCGGCGCAAGGTCGATGCCGGCGGTGATGCCCACCGTGCGGATATCCAGCACGCCCGGCTTGTCCTTCAGGCTCATCACCGCATCGGCCCACAGGGGCTCGAGCTTGCGGGCGCGGGCGAAGGTGTCTTCCTCGGCATAGAGGTCCAGCGTCGCCAGCGCGGCGGCGCAGGCCAGCGGATGGGCCGAATAAGTATAGCCGTGGAACAGCTCGATCACATGCTCGGGCCCGCGCATGAAGGCATCATGAATGCCCTTGCGCGCCAGCACGCCGCCCATGGGCACGGCGCCGGCGGTCACGCCCTTCGCAAACGTGATCAGATCGGGGGTCACGCCATAGCGCTCGGCGGCAAAGGCATAGCCGAGGCGGCCGAAGCCGGTGATGACTTCGTCGAAGATCAGCAGGATGCCGTATTTGTCGCAGATCTCGCGCAGGCGCTTGAGATAGCCCTTCGGCGCCGGGATCACGCCGGTGGAGCCGGCCATGGGCTCCACGATCACCGCCGCGATGGTGGAGGCGTCGTGCAGGCCCACCAGGCGCTCCAGCTCGTCGGCAAAATGCGCGCCATACTCCGGCTCGCCCTTGGTGAAGGCCTGGTGCTGGCGGTCATAGGTGGTCGGCAGATGATCGACGCCGGTGAGCAAAGTGCCGAACATCTTGCGGTTGGGCACGATGCCGCCGACGCTGATGCCGCCGAAGCCGACCCCGTGATAGCCGCGCTCGCGACCGATGAGGCGGGTGCGGGAGCCCTGGCCGATCAAATTCTGGTAAGCCAGCGCGATCTTGAGCGCCGTATCCACAGCTTCCGAGCCGGAATTGCAGAAAAATACATGGTCGAGATCGCCCGGCGCGAGCGCGGCGAGGCGGCTCGCCACCTTGAAGGCATTGGGGTGGCCGTATTGGAAGGTGGGGGCGAAATCCAATTCGGTCGCGGAATTGCGGATGGCTTCCACCACCGGCGCCCGATTATGGCCGGGATTGGTGCACCACAGGCCTGCGACACCGTCGAGGATCGCCCGGCCTTCCGGGGTGTAATAGTGCATGTCCTTGGCGCGGGCGATCAGACGCGGGCGCTTCTTGAAAGAGCGGTTCGCGGTAAAGGGCATCCAGAATGCGTCCAGGTCATTCGGCGCCGCGTCGCCCGTTGCTCGAACCGCGATCTCGTCCAGTGCCATCGTCCCTCTCCTCATCGCCCGACCGGCGCGTGACGGCCTCACATTTGCCGCCTGTGCGGGGAAGCTATCAGCGGCCACGCGGGGAGGGAACCGTCGAGGTCGCAACCCTGCCTCTTGCGCCATGCGCCCGACTGGCACAAAAGAGGGCCATGACGATGGGTCATTTTCAATCGAGCCCGACGGCGGCACGTCCCGGCGGTCTGGTGCGGGGCGCGGACGCGGGGGACGCGGCGCGCGCGCGCGGGGGCTGCGGCAGGGCGGAAACGGGGACCGGAGCGGCGCTTCAGGCGGCCGCCCGTGCCGGCGCGCACCCGTGACCGGCTCGGCGAGCGATCCGAGGTCGGATGCCGACCCCATGACGGACGAAACCGCCCTCTCCGGCGAGGACGCGCAGGACCCGGCCGAACTCGCGGCCCTGCCGAGCGCGCAGGATGTCCAGGCCGACAAGGCTCGCGCGGCGCTGGCGCGCGTGCTCGCCTCCGATGAATTCGTCTCCTCGCCCCGCCTCGCGGATTTCCTGCGCTTCGTGGTGGAGGCGACGCTCGGCGGGCGGGCCGAAGCCATCAAGGGCTATACCATTGCCGTCGAGGCGCTGGGCCGCCCCACCACTTTCGATCCCCAGACCGACCCCATCGTGCGCGTGGAGGCCACGCGCCTGCGCCGCGCGCTGGAACGCTATTATACCTCCGCAGGCCCCGAGGAGACGCTGGAAATCGTCATTCCCAAGGGCGTCTACGTGCCGCGCTTCGTGCCGCGGGGCGCGGGCGAGGCCGCCGGCCTCGCCGGGACGGGGGATGGCGAGGCGGCAAACCCGTCCGCCCCCGGCGCCCTCTCCGCCCCGCCGCCCGCCCGCGCGCGCACGCGCCTCACCTGGATCGCCATCGCCCTCGTGGCCGCGGCCGCATTGGTGTGGGGCACGGTGGAACTGACCGATTCCAACCGCTCCGGCCCCATCGCCAGCTTGCTGGGCCTTGAGAGCGTCAATTCGGCCAGCGAGATCGCCGACCGCATGGGCATGCCGCAACTGGAGGTGCGCCCGTTCGAGATCGCCGGCGCGGCCGGCCCCGCCGGCTTCGGCGCGAGCGAGGTGCACGCCTTCGAGGTGCGCTTGCGCGACGCCATGGCCCGGTTCGATTTCGTGGATGTCATGTCGGCCGGGGAAGACGGCTCAACCCGCCAATGCCGCGGCAATCCGCCACGCTCGGTGTTCTCGCTCACCGGCCTTGCCGAAGCGCACCAGGGCGGCACCTTCTCGCTGCTGGTGCGCCTGACCGACCGCTGCGGCGGCACCATCATCTGGTCCACCGCGTTCGAGGACCTGCGGCGCGGGGCGGAACTGCCCGCCTCCGAATACCGCGTGGTGCGCGACATCGCCTCGGCGGTGATGCAATCCTATGGCGTGCTGCCCACCCGCGCCCGCGCCCAGGCGCGCGCCGATGCGCCGGGCTCGGGCTTCGGCTGCATCGCCCAAAGCTTCGCCGTCCTGCGCAGCGAGGACAACACCACCGCCGCCCAGGCGCGCAGCTGCCTCGACCAATGGGTAACGCGCGACAACGGCTTCGGCACCCTGCACGCGGTGCGAGCCATGCTGCTGTTGGACGAGGCGCAGCGCTCCTCCGCCCGGCCGCTGGACCCCGCCGTGCTCGACGAGATGCAGCGCGAGGCTGAGCTGGCGACCGACCTTTCGCCGAACAGCGCCTATTCGGCCAAGGTGCTGGCGAGCGTGGAATTCTTCCGGGGCGAGCGCGACGCCGCCTTGGCCGCGGCCGACCGGGCGCTGGCGCTCAATCCGCTCGATTACGACGTCGCCGCCACCGTCGGCACCATCATGATCGGCCTCGGCAAGCCCGAGCAGGGCGAGGCGGTGCTGACCTTCGCGCGCGGCCACGGCGCTGCCCGCACGCCGATGCAGGACGTCTATCTCGCCGTCGCCGCCTTCCTGCGCGAGGATGAAATCGCCGCCACCGGCCTGCTGCCCACCTTGCAGGCGCATCCCTCGGCGCCGGGCCGCATCGCGCTGGCGCTGACCTTGCACGCGCTCGGGCGGCAGGAGGAGGAGCGCGGCGTGGTGGCGCTCCTGGCGCGCGAGACGCCCGGCGGCCCGGCCGGCGTGTCGCGCCTGGTGCACCATCTGCTGCCGATCCCGGACTCCTACGACCGCGTCATGGGCGCGCTGGAAGCCGCCGGCCTGCCGCAACTCGCCGACGCCTCGCGCGGCTGACGGCGCGGGTCAACGGGCGAGCGCCTTGTCGCCCGTTCTTCTTCCCCTCCCGCGTGCTGGGGAGGGGTGGCGAGGGAAAGCCCCGTTAAAGTCTGAGGGCCAAAAGCCGGACTGCGGGGACCTCAGAGAATATAGCGGCTCAGATCGGCATTCTTCGCCAGATCCTCCACCCGCGCGCGCACATAGGCGGCGTCGATCACGATGCTCTCGCCGGACCGGTCGGGCGCGGTGAAGGACAGATCGTCCAGGACCCGCTCGATCACCGTCTGGAGCCGGCGCGCGCCGATGTTCTCGACCGTGGAATTCACCTCCACCGCCACGTCGGCGATCGCCTCCACGGCGTCGAGCGTGATTTCCAGCGTCACGCCCTCGGTGCCCATCAGCGCCACCGACTGCTTGACCAGGCTCGCCTCGGTCTCGGTGAGGATGCGCACGAAATCCGAGCGCGTCAGCGCCTCCAGCTCCACGCGGATCGGCAGGCGGCCCTGGAGCTCCGGCAGCAGGTCGGAGGGCTTGGAGACATGGAACGCGCCGGAGGCGATGAACAGGATATGGTCGGTCTTCACCGGCCCGTGCTTGGTGGAAACCGTGGTGCCCTCGATCAGCGGCAGCAGGTCGCGCTGCACGCCCTCGCGCGAGACATCGGCGCCGGAGCGACCTTCCTTGCCGGCGATCTTGTCGATCTCGTCCAGGAACACGATGCCGTTGTTCTCCACCGCATAGATCGCCTCGACGGTGATGGCATCCTGGTCGATCAGCTTGTCGGCCTCCTCGGTAACGAGCAGGGGGTGGGCATCGCGCACCAGCACGCGGCGGGTCTTGGTTCGCCCGCCGCCCAGCGCCTTGCCCAGCATGTCGCCGAGCGAGACCGAGCCCATCTGCGCGCCGGGCATGCCGGGAATCTCGAACATGGAGAGGCCCGGGGCGCCGGCCTGGACCTCGATCTCCACTTCCTTGTCGTCGAGCTCGCCGCCGCGCAGCTTCTTGCGGAAGCTCTCGCGGGTGGCGGCGGACGACCCCTGCCCCACCAGCGCGTCGAGAACCCGTTCCTCGGCGGCGAGATGGGCGCGCGCCTGCACATCCTTGCGCTTCACATCGCGCACCAGGCCGATGCCGACTTCCACCAGGTCGCGGATGATCTGCTCCACGTCGCGGCCCACATAGCCGACCTCGGTGAACTTGGTCGCCTCCACCTTCAGGAAGGGCGCACCGGCGAGGCGCGCGAGGCGGCGGGAAATCTCGGTCTTGCCGACGCCGGTGGGGCCGATCATGAGGATGTTCTTGGGCAGAACCTCCTCGCGCATGTGC
>NCEH01000122.1 GCA_002304505.1 Rhizobiales bacterium 32-66-11
GATCGTCCAGGATGTCGATGACCGAGCGGCGCTCGAGGTCGACTATGATGGTTCCGTAGCTCGTCGCCCGCCGCCAACTCCAATCATCGATACCGACTACCCGTATCTCGGAATTGCGTTGAGCAACCCCGGCATCCCGCTTCAACTGCCGCAGGATGGTGTCGTCACTGACCGGCATGCCGAGCCGCTGCATTAATCGCTCGCCAGGACGGCCACCGGCGCTGTGGCCGAGCAGGCCGACAATCTCTCCGACCCTTCTCGTCCGGCGCGCATACGGAGCAGCAACCGTCGGCAGTCGGTCGGTGAATGTTTGTCGCTCGCATTGCGGATGTACACATCGCCAGCGGCTCAGCAGGAGCTTCACTGTCACCGACTGACCCTGGACCGGCAGATCCTGGAGGCTGCGGCGGGACCGGCCATGCCGACTTCGGCTTCGACGTCCACAATCGGGGCAAATGCCGATCGCGGACCCGGCAGCGGAAACAACCCATCCGTCATCAGCAGTGAACGCGACACCCAGTATCTTGACCCCTGGGCCGGGCGACCATTTCGATTTCGTTCGCATGCTCGCCCATAGCGACCCTGTCGCTAACGGCGAATGAACCACACAAAGTGAGGAAGAACCCGAAAAATTGTCATCGCAGGGCACCAATCTTGATTTCTTCGCCCGTCCAACTCGACAACGCTCCCGGCAGGCTGGTCGTGAAGGGAGTCGGGCGATATCCCCTGTTGAAGCATATCTCGCCGCTGAGTTGGGAGCGTATCAACCTGACAGGCATCTACACCTGGGACCGCGAGCAACATTTCCCGGAAGGCTTCAAATCGCTTCGCGTTCCGGCCGGGCTACGGCGTGCCGCATAACGGTCCTGCTCCGTTCGACCTTAGCGTGCGATTTTGAACTGCTCTTGTTCCGACCTCATAAAGACGTGTCAGACGGATAATCTGCTCTGGGAGTCCTCGGTCGTGCGGCGCTGAAAGTCCAAGTTGCGGACGAGAGTTAAGGACGCCAGGCTGGCATGAGGGGCGCCATACTCATGGAAACGGAGCTGCGATGAATCTGCGCCAAATCGACCTCAATCTCCTGTACGTCTTCCATCAAGTGATGACCTATCGCAGCATCTCGCTGGCCAGCGAGGAGCTCAATCTCAGTGCCTCCGCGGTCAGCCACGCGCTCGCCCGGCTGCGGCAGGCACTCAATGACGAGCTCTTCGTGCGCGGCGAGAACGGCATGGTGCCGACACCCCGTGCTCTCGCTCTCGCAAGCCCGGTCCAGGATGCCCTGGCATTGCTTAGCACCGCCCTCAATGCGGGCCCCTTCGTGCCGGCGGAATCGACCCGCGTCTTTCGCATCGCGGCCGGCGATCTCTTCTGCTCCATCACCCTGCCGAAGCTGATCACGCGGTTCGCCGTGGTCGCGCCCGCCATCGACCTGAAGGTGGTCCCGCTCAGCCGGGTGGATTTCCGGAGGCAACTCGAAAGCGCCTCGGTGGACCTCCTCATCGGCTGGTTCGAGGCCCTTCCGGAAACCTTGCGCAGGAGCAAGCTCCTGACCGAGCGCGCAGCACTTCTTGTGCGGGAGGGCCACCCATTGCTTGATGGCGACGTGACAATGGCCCGCCTCCTCGCCTATCCGCACGCCGTCGTCGAGTTGACCGGAACCGAAGAGATGCGCACCGACGGCTTTCAGGACGACCGCGGTCTGGTGCGGCGCGTCTGGATAGAACGCGCCGTGCTGGAGGGACGGACGCATGCGGGACCGACGCCGCGGGTTGCGGTTTCGGTGCCTTATTTCACTGCCCTTCCTCCCCTCCTGCGTGCGTCCGACATGGTGGCGACCTTGCCGGCCCGCCTCGCCCGCTCGGCCCTTGCGGAAGGTGGCGTTGCCATGCTTGATCCTGCGCTGGAGCCGATCGAGGTAACCCTGGAGATGGTCTATCGCGCCAGTGATGATGCGGACGAAGGCCTCAAATGGTTGCGTGAGCAAATGCAAGCCGTGAGCGAAGATGCGGACGCTGACGGCGCCTGAGCTGCATGGCCACCTGAAGATCGTTCAGGAGCGCCTGAGAAGTCTGCAATTGCCGCAAGCTGGGCCGTAACTTACACCTTCTTCTTCGGTCGTCGTCGGTGATCCGAGCCAATCGGATCCGCATGGGGCAACGCTCCCGCTGCGCGTTCGACACGAACGCTGAGGGGCTGTTTTCATGGGACTTGTACGCTTGGGTGTGGTGCGCGTGAGCGGCTCCGGTCTTGCACTGGCGCTTCCGGTCGCTGTGCTGCTGGCTTCCTCCTGTCCTGGCCATACGCAGGCCATCCAGCCGGTGACATGCCTCGTGCAAGGCAGCGCGCGATACGGCATCAATACAAGCGGGATCACCATCACTTATCCCGGCGACGGCACCAGCGCGCCGGTGGTCGTGCAGTCCCTCGGCGCCAACGGCGGAAACGACGCCGGCGTGGATGGCGGGAATGCCGGCGCCGTGGCCGTGACCACGGCCGGTGCCATTTCCGCGTCCGGCTCCGGCAGCAGCACACAGGGGCCGGGCGGGCTCGTCCTTCCCCTGGGCGCGGCCGTCTGGGCCCAGTCGGTGGGCGGCTGCGCCAATGTCGCGACCGGCAACGCCGCCGGCGCCGGCGGCGAAGGCGGGGCGGTCACTGTCACCGCCAATGCGGGCACGGTGCTCACTCTCAGCTCGAGCGTCGCGGGCATCTACGCCCTCAGCGCCGGGGGACAGGGCGCCGGCTACACCTACGATGCCAACCACAACCTTGGCCCGGGCGGCGTTGCGGGGATCGTGACCGTCGACTTCACGGGCACCATCAACGGGCAGAACGCCGATGGCGCCTACGGCATCTACGCCCTGTCGGTGGGCGGCGCGTCGGGCGCGACCGACAGCAAGTATTCGGTGTCGGGCGGCAATGCGGAGAACGTCTTCGTGACGCTCAATCCGGGCACGCAGATCAACATGTCCGGCAACGGCGCGATCGCGGTCTTCGCGGCGAGCGTCGGCGGCCTGTCCTGGTACGCGGACGGCGGCACCTATGGCGGCCACCAGAACGGCGACGGCGCAGGCGTCACCGTCACCGCCGGCCCGAACGTCACCATCACGACGTCGGGCGAGCTGGGCATCGGCATCCTCGCAGTGAGCAACGGCGGCAACTCGACGACGACCCAGACGCCGCCGGACAGCCTCCAGGACAACGGTCAGAATTCAAAGCCCAGCGATTACGCCCCGCCCGGCAACGCGGGCGATGTGGTGGTGAACAACCAGGCGGCCATCACCACGGCGGGCAACGTCTCCGTCGGCATCGCCGCCGTCAGCGCCACGGGCGGCCGCGGCGCCGGGCAGCTCCTGGAGATGGTGGACGGCCAGACGTATGTGATCGACCAGGTGGGCCAGGTCGGCCCCGGGGCGGGCACGCCCGGAACGGTGACCGTCACGAATTCCGGGGCCATCTCCACCAGCGGCGTGGGCGCCATCGGCATATTGGGCCTCAGCCTCGGCGGCTCGGGCGGCGTGATGGACAGCAATCCGGGCCTGCTCAACCTTCTCGGCGGCAGCACCGCCGGCAGCGGCGCAGACGGCAACACGGTCCAGATCACCGACACGGGCACCATCGCCACCACCGGCATCGCCGCCATGGGCATCCTCGCCCAGAGCATCGGCGGCGGCGGCGGCACTGCGACGGGCACCCAGGGCGTCGTCGCCGTCGGCACCAATGGCGGCGGCGGGGGTATCGGCGCCAACGTCACCGTGGACAAGCTCGGCGGCTCCATCACCACCCAGGGCGACGGCGCCTTCGGCATCCTCGCCCAGAGCATCGGCGGCGGCGGCGGCAACGGCGCCAACGCATCCGGCCTCTGGGCCGCGGTCGGCGGCAAGGGCGGAGCGTCCGGCACCGGCAGCGAGGTGGACATCATCCTGCAGTCATCGACCCTCTTGACCGCCGGCGACTTCGCGCCGGGCATCGGCGCCCAGTCCATCGGCGGCGGCGGCGGCAATGGCGGATACGCCAAGACCTATTCGCTCGTCACGCCCGCAAGCACGGCCATCGGCGGTTCCGGCAATGCGGGCGGCGCGGGCGGCGTGATCCAGATCACGGCCACCGACAGCTCCATCGCCACGACCGGCGTGCATGCGCCGGCAGTGCTCGCGCAATCCATCGGCGGGGGCGGCGGCACTGGCGGCGCGGCGGCCGTCTACTCGGCCGGCGCCATCCTGACGGTGACCACCGCCATCGGTGGCGACGCGGGCAATGGCGGCGCCGGCGGCGCCGTCACGATCACCGGAACCGGCACGACCCTTGCCACCATCGGGCTCGATTCCATCGGCATCCTCGCCCAGAGCATCGGCGGGGGCGGCGGCAATGGCGGCTCTGCCCTGGCGCGTTCGGAAACCTTGCCCACCAGCGAAACGCCGACCATCACCATCAATACCACCATCGGCGGGACGGGCGGAGCGGGCGGAGCAGGCGGCGCCGTCACGGTGACCAATGCCGGCACGGCCACCAATGCCGTCGCGGTGACCAATACCGGCGCGACCATGAATATCAGCACCGGCTATATCAGCACCGCCGGCGACGGCAGCATCGGCATCCTCGCGCAGTCCATCGGCGGCGGAGGCGGCAATGGCGGCGATGCCAGCGCCCTGGGCCGCGCCCTCGAGGGAACGCTCCCCACGATCAAGGTCGGCGTCGGTGATGGAGGCGGGAGCGGCGGCGGCGGCAACGGCGCCCCTGTCAGCGTGACCAATGGCGGCTCGACCGGGTGCGAGGCATCCTGCATCGGAACGATCATCACCCAAGGCAACAACGCCGCCGGCATCCTGGCCCAGTCCATCGGCGGCAGCGGCGGCAATGGCGGGGCCGGCAATGGCAGCGTGAGCAGCCAGAATCTTGGCGTGGACACGGGCACGACCATCAATCTGGCCCTTGGGGTGGGTGGCAGCGGCGGCAGCGGCGGCAATGCCGGCGGCGGCACGGGGGTCACGGTCACGAACGCTTCCGGCAGCCTCGTCCAGACCACCGGCTCGGGCTCGCAGGGCATCCTCGCCCAGAGCATCGGCGGCGGCGGCGGCAATGCTGGCGGCGGCGTCGCGGCGGCCAGCGGCGACAGCGTCCAGATGAACGTGGCGGTCGGCGGATCCGGTGGCGGCGGCGGCATCGGCCAACTGGTCACCGTGACCAACTCCGGCACCATCAGCACCGGCGGGCTGGCGCAGGACGGCGGCGGCACCTTCTACACCACCGGCGGCGATGCGGTGGGCATCCTCGCCCAGTCCATCGGAGGCGGCGGCGGCACTGCGGGCTCCTCGGACGCGGCGGCCGCCATCGGTCCCCTTACGCAGATCGAGGACCTGCTGAACGCGCCGAGCAATAGCTACGACGCCACCTTGGCGGTCGGCGGCAAGGGCGGGAAGGGCGGAGACGGCGGCACTGTGCAGGTCACCAATACCGGCAGCGTCACGACCCTCGGCGAGCGTGCCTACGGCATCCTCGCCCAGAGCATCGGCGGCGGCGGCGGCACCGGCGGCACGGCAACCTCGGCGGCGACGTCCGTGCTCGGTGGCCCGAACGGAGACGGCAAGTCCGGCACCTATTCGGCGAACGTGTCGGTCGCCGGCAGCGGCAACGTGGGTGGCAGCGGCGGCGGCGTGACGGTCCAGGGCGGCGGCAGTGTGCTCACCGCCGGCTATGGCGCCATCGGCATCCTCGCCCAGTCCATCGGCGGCGGCGGCGGCGTGGGCGCGGAGGGCAGCGTCAACACCGCCACGACCCTCGGCATCGGCGCCGGCTGGAGCGGCAGCGGCGGCGCCGCCGGAACCGGCGGCACCGTCAGCGTCACCGCAGGCCCGGTGACGACGCTCGGCGACGACGCGCACGCCATCGTCGCGGAATCAATCGGCGGCGGTGGCGGCCTCGGCAGCGCGGGCTGCACCAATTCCGTCCAGGCCTCGGCGGGCGGCATCGCGACGACCCTGTGCTACGGCAACACCGCCGGCCTCACCGGCAATTTCGCGCCGTGGAACGACGCCTCCTCCGTCACCATCCACATGGGCGGCGGCTCCGGCGCCAGCGGCGCCGGTGGCGCCGTGACCGTGGTCGTCGACGGCGCCCTGGCCACGAGCGGCGCCCGCAGCCTGGGCGTGATCGCGCAGTCGATCGGCGGCGGCGGCGGCCTCGTTACGGTTTCGGCCGCCAACACGGCGTCGGTCGAGATGGCAGCCGCGGCCGGCAAGAATAACGGAGCCTCCGGGACGGTCACGGTCACGCAAGCCGCCGGCACCAGCATCACGACATCGGGCGGTGGCGGCTGGGGCATCCTCGCCCAGAGCATTTATGGCGGTGGTGGCTTCGCCGGCGATCCCTCATTGCCCATAGGGTCGCTGACTGCCAACGCGATCTCGAGTTCCAGCAAAGTGAATGCCTCGGCCGGCGACGTCACCGTCGATCTCTTCGGCGGCATTTCCACGACGGGGGCCAATGCCCATGGCGTCGTGGCGCAATCGGTGGGTGGCGGCGGCGGCATCGCTAACAGCGGAAATACGAGCCTTGCCATCGGCAACAGCGTCGATTTCGCGGGCGCCACCAGCTCCGAGGGCCAATATACCGCGATCGCCGGCACCGTGACGGTGACCGTGGAGGCCGGCGCGTCGATCAAGGCGACGGGCGCCGGCTCTATCGGCATCCTTGCCCAGAGTACCGGCGTCATCCATGGCGATAACGACTATTCGCCGATCAACATCAACATCAACGGCACCGTCGTCGGTGGCACCATGACCGGCTATAGCGGCGGCACCGTGGGCGCCGCCGGCCTCGTCCTCTCCGGCGGCGGCTACGGGCAGTGGGACACCGCGAACCAGGTCACGATCGGCGCCACCGGTTCGCTGAGCACCGTCGATGGCGTAAACGGCACCGCCATCTCCGGCATCGATGGCGCGACGAACGTGATCAATTACGGAACCATCACCGGCCGGATCGAGCTCGGCGGACCATCCGGCACGCTGTGGAACAACGGCACGCTCAATTCAGGAACGCTGATTGACGTCGGGGCCCTGGTCAATACGGGGACCGTGAATATCGGCGGCACCGGAAATGTCGCGACAACGACGGTCACCGGCATATTCAACTCGTCCGGTACCCTCGCGGTGGATATCGACGCGATGGCGGCGCAGAAGTCGGACCTGCTCTTCGTGTACGGCAATGCCCCGGTCGGCGGGACGATCATCCCCACCGCCAGGACCCTGCTGCCGGGGTCCTATGAATTCCTGTCGGTGCCGGACGGCGGCGCCATGGGCGTGGCGGCGACGGTGCCCTCCACGCTGCTGTTCGACTGGAGCGTCAGCAGTGACGACAGCACGAACACGGCTTCCCTCACGCCGAGCGCGCATTTCGCGCCGGCCGGAGTGACGCTGACGCCCGGCGAAGCCTCTTTTGCCGGTTATCTGACGAATGCCTGGAACACTGCGGACCCGCTCTTCGCGCCCCTATTCGGCTATCTCTCTCAGGTCAGCGGCGGAGGCGCCTACACGTCCGCGCTCAAAGCGCTCTCGCCCGAGGCCGCGCAGGCGCAGGCCACCGCTTTGCTGAACAATTCCGGCGCCGTGCTGGGCGCGGCCCTGAGCTGCCCGGTCTTCGTCGACGCCGGAACGCTGCTCGGGGAGGACGAATGCACCTGGGCCAAGGTGACGGGGAGCTGGGCGAGCCAGTGGCAGACCGGCGACACCCAGGGCTTCCGCGTCTCGGAGGTGATGTACCGGATGGGCGCGCAGAAGGAGGTGGCGGCGGGCTGGTATGTGGGCGGATCGTTCGGCGTCGGCCAGAGTTGGGCCTCGGCGAACAACGGCTCCAGCGGCAGCGGCACGTCCTTCGACGGCAGCGTCTCCATCAAGCACGTGGTGGGGCCCTGGCTGTTCGCCGGCTCGGTCGCCGTGGCCAACGGCAGCTATGACAACAGCCGGCTCGTCTCCCTGCCGGCGGTGGGGACCCTGCCGGGGGTCTACAATGTGCTGGAGAGCGACAGCAGCATGACCTTCATCGGCGGACGGCTGCGGGCGGGCTATGAGTTCACCTTCCCCAACTGGTACATCCGGCCCTATGCGGATCTCGATCTCGTCTATTCCAACGCGCCGGGCTACCAGGAGCAGGGCGCCGTGGGCTATGCGCTCAAAGTGGACGGCAGCAGCCAGACGAGCCTCATCTTCTCGCCCATGGTGGAGATCGGCGGCCGCTATAATCTCGACGATGCGATCCTGCGTCCGTTCCTGACCTTCGGGGTCAGCTTCAACTCCAACAATTCGCGCACGGTCTCCTCGAGCTTCGTGGGAGCCTCGGCGCAGGACGGCACCTTCCAGACCAATCTGAACTCGCCCGGCGTCCTCGGCGCATTCTCGGCCGGCGTCGATTTCTACAAGGCGGGCGGCTTCGAGGCGAAGGCGGAGTACGGGCTCTCGGGCGGGGATTCCTTCCTGGTCCAGAGCGGCAGCGTGCGCTTCGCCTATCATTTCTGAGCATCGCCTGTCGCCTCCAGCGGCGGACAAACGCGACGATGGCCGGATCGCCTTCACAAGCCCCAAAAGTTACGCCTTTTCCGCCGGATATAGCCTCAGACAACGGAGACACAATGCTTTCTCGCAGACACCTCATTCAGTGTGCCACCGGCATGGCGGCTTCTACAGTACTTCCCATGGCAATGTCGGCACAGGCAGCCGAGAGCGACGCTCCGGCAAGCGGGGCCGCGCAAATGGCGGCGTCCATCTCGGATAAATTGTTCGATAGCGACGGCCTGGCCCGGCCGGTGCCGGATACGCCCACCATCTCCGATCTGGCGAAGGGCCTCGATCGCACACTCGTGCTCGGTGGGGGCGGCGAATATTACGTCGCCTGGTATTGCGGCTTCTTCCATGGCCTGCTCGAACACGGCGTCGATCCGACGATCGCAGACTTGATCGTCGGCACGTCCGCCGGCTCCTATCTGGGCTCGTCCCTGCTGTCCGGCCGGTTCCGGCAGCTGCGCACCGAATTCGAATTCTTCAGCCATTTTCCCGGGCTGTTCGCCAAGCTCGCCCCGGTGACGGCTCCGAACGCCAGCCAGAAGCGGGCGCAGGAGATCAATTCCAGCGTCAAGGATGGCAGCCCGGACTCGATCCGCGCCATCGGCCATGCCGCCCTCGCTGCGGACAATCATCTCAATGGGAACGGCGTCGACCGCCTCGCCTGGCTCCTGACCGGCGACAGCCGGTCGGGCTGGCCGGTGAAGAAGATGTTCACAACCGCGAACGATTGCTACACGGGCGAGCGCCTCGTGGTGCACCAGGATGTCGCCCGGAAGAACAATATCCCCCTCGCGCACGGGGCCGCGGCCAGTTCCTCCCTGCCGGGCATCATCGGCCCGACCCTGCTCGGACAGCGCTTCTGCATGGATGGCGGCATCTCCAAGACCTGGGCGCACACGGACCTTGTCGCGGGCTCTAAGCGCGCGATCGTCATCACGCTCACCAACGGCTATGAGGGCAGCCTGCTCAGCGGCATCCCGCACAACATCCACAACGAGATAACCGCGCTGGAGGCCACCGGCACGAAGGCGATGCTGATCATCGCCGGCACGCCGCCCGGCGTGAGCCTTCTCGATCCCAAGCAGATCGAGCCCGCTTTGCGGGCCGGATACGACCGGGCGAAGGTCGAAGCTCCGAAGATCCAGGCATTCTGGGCGTAGAGACGTGAGCCGCTCGTGTGAAGGGTTTCGGATGCCGGCCCGATCATGGCGGTGGGGCTGGTTACGCGGGCCGGCGTCGGAAAGCCTCCAGGGGAGGAAACCGCGGTCCGGCCAGCGCGACGGTGGAGGTCGCTGTGGGGCTATGGGGATTTGAGGCCGGCGCTGACGTGGGAGAAGCCGAGCTGGCGGCAGATGCCAGGGCCGGCCTGCTTCGTCCGGGTGCGGGCCATGGTGCGAGCGGCCCCTTTCCTCATCCGCGATGATGCCGGACGCTGTCCTGGCAATGGCAGGACACACGTGGTCCCGATGCCGGAGACAGCATCGCCTGCTACGGGACCTTGGTGCCGGAGAGCGGGTGCGATGGTCATGAGGTGTCGATCCTGATGGGAGCGGCGGACCAGGTCCTGGGCAGCGAGCCTCGGGCGAAGGTCTCGGTGATGGTCATGATCCCGCCGCAGCATCGGCAGCGCGGCCGGTCATCGGCCTTCCCCGTCTCGACCGGTGCCGGCTGATTGCTCTTGGTCTCCGGTGCGAGGAGGGTGCGGATCCTCTCGATGTTGCTGCCTCGGACGGCGCTGGCGAACAGGCCGTAGTGCCGGATGCGGTGGAAGCCGTCGGGCAGGACATGGAGCAGGAAGCGGCGGATGAACTCGTCCGTCGGCAGGGTCATGGCCTTGATCCAGCCGTTGCCCGAGGCCTTGGCCCTGGCGCGGTAGTCCTTCCAGCGGAAGGTGACCCCACGCGCATCCATGGTGAGGAGCCGGCTGTTGGAGATGGCCACGCGATGGGTGTAGCGCGACAGATAGTCGGTATCGATGATTGGAGTTGGCGGCGGGCGACGAGCTACGGAACCATCATAGTCGACCTCGAGCGCCGCTCGGTCATCGACATCCTGGACGATC
>NCEH01000206.1 GCA_002304505.1 Rhizobiales bacterium 32-66-11
CGAGCAATGGTCGTTCCGCATGTTCGCCATCCGGTTCGGCTCGGATGTCTACCGCCTGATCTTCGCCGCCCGCACCCTGACGCCGGACCTCGACCGCCAGTTCCGGGCTGCGGCCGAAACCTTCCGCCGCGTGGCCAGCGACGAGGCGGAGGCGGTGCGCCCGCTGCGCATTCGCGCGGTGCCCGTGGGCATCGGCGACACGGTGGAGAAGATGGCGGGGCGGATGCAGGTGTCCGACCGGCCGCTGGAGCGCTTCCTCATCCTCAACGGGCTCGACCGGGACGCGAAGCTGAAATACGGCGAAAAGGTCAAGATCATCGCCGAATAGGCGCCGCCCTCATGCGGCGGCGCGCTGTGCGTCCTGCACCTTCCGGTTGGCCGCATCGATCTGTTGGGTCGATGCGGAAATGGTGGCAAGGCGCTCCACGATCTCGTTCACGCCCGTCGCGGCGCCGTGCATGTTGCGGGAAATCTCGCTCGTGACGGCCGCCTGCTCGGACACCGCGCCGGCAATGCTGGTCGAGACATCATTGATCCGCGAGATTGTCGTGGTGATCTGGTTGATGGCGGCCACCGCGCCCTCCGTGGATTCCCGCACCGCCGCGATCTGCGCGGAAATCTCTCCCGTGGCACGGGAGGTCTGCGCCGCGAGCGTCTTCACCTCGGTAGCGACCACGGCGAAGCCCTTGCCCATGTCGCCGGCCCGCGCCGCCTCGATGGTGGCGTTCAGGGCGAGCAGATTGGTCTGGCCGGCGATCTGGCTGATCAGTTCCACGACGGCGCCGATCTTCTGGGCGGCCTCGGCGAGGCCGGCGACAACGCTGTTGGTGCGCTGGGCCTCAACCGCCGCCTCGTGCGCGATCGAAACAGAGCGCGAGGCCTGCTGGGTGATCTCGTCGATGGAGCTGGACAGTTCCTCGACGGCGGCGGCGATGGTGCCAACGCTTGCGGACGCCTGCGTCGAAGCCGCGACCGCGCCTACCGCCTGATGGCTGGTTGCGGTGATCGCCTCCGCGATCTCGCGCAGCTCCTCATCGATCTGCCGCCGCCGCTCACGGCGCTGCCGCTCCAGCGCCTGCGCGGTGACGTCGCTTGCAAACTTGATGACCTTGTAGACCTTGCCGCGCGAATCGAAGACAGGATTGTAGGAGGCCTGGATCCAGACCTCCTTGTTGTCCTTGCCCCGGCGGCAGAATTCTCCCGCGAAATACTCGCCTCTCCGCAGCGCGTCCCAGAACTGCCGGTAAGCCGGGGACTCCCGCTCTTCCGGCGTGACAAACATGGAATGGTGCCGGCCCCGGACATCGCCCAGCCGGTAGCCCAAGGCTGACAGGAAGTTTTCGTTTGCGACGAGGATATTGCCTTCCAGATCGAACTCGATCACGGCCTGGACGCGATGAATGGCGTTGAGGATGCTGTTGAGTTCGGCCATGACCGCCTTCTGGGCGGTGATGTCTGTTGCGATCTTCATGATGGACTGCGTGCGGCCATGCCCGTCGAGGATCGGGTTGTAGGAAGCCTGGATCCAGACCTCGCGCCCGTCCTTCGCGACGCGGAGGAACTCACGCGCCTGGAACTGACCGGCCCGAAGGTTCTGCCAGAACGCAGCGTAGTCCGGAGAGTCCCGCTCTTCCGGCAACACGAAGATGCGATGGTGCACACCGACGATCTCCGCCTCGGTATAGCCCATCAGCTTCAGGAAGCCTTCGTTGGCCGATAGAACGTTTCCATCTCGGTCAAATTCGATTACGGCCTGCGACCGGCTGACGGCGGCAAGCTTTGCCTTTTCTTTCCCGGAGAACATGGCGTGCTTTCATCGAGGAATGAGAATTCTCATAAGATACGTAGCTCTGACCTCATCACCCAGAACATGCAAATGGCGTTTCGACCACTTTGAATTGATAAGGCTGCAGGATGGTTCCGGTCGGGTGCGGCAACCAACGCAGGGCGATGCCGAGAGACTCAATCCGCCGGTGTCAAGGAAATGGTTACCAACTTCGCCTAGCTTCGGACTCATGGACGATGTTCGCCTGAACATCGGCCCATTTGAGAGTTCATGTCCTGCTCCCCGGCGCCATCGGTGCCCGGCAGCGAAGAAGCGGACCGAATGCCAAAGGTGACAGCTTGCGTCGCCGCGCTCCTTCCATGGCGGGAGCGCGAAGACTTTCGCTCGCTTTGCATTCGACCGCCTCCCGCGACGGCATGACATTCGCTGGTCTGTAACTGTTGCGTGTAGGGATCA
>NCEH01000008.1 GCA_002304505.1 Rhizobiales bacterium 32-66-11
GTAGTCGTGCCGGGTGTCGTAAAAGGCCTGGTCGCCGCCGAGACGAAAATCGGCGCCGCTGGCCTTGATGAGGGCGTCGATCGCCGGCGGCACGACGGCGTCGGGAACAGCGGGCACCGGCGCCGTCAGCGTGTCGGGGAGACCGTCGCACTGGTCGGCGTTGAAGACGGTGAAGCGCTTCAGGAAGGGGATGCCGCCGCGCCCGTCACGGTCCCGGCTGCCGCGCGCATTGTCCTCGCCCGGCGTGAAGCGGCTGGCATAGACGACGGTGGTGCCATGCTCGCCCTTGCGCACGCTGCCGCCGAGCCCGAGCGCCTGGCGGAAGGTGAGCCAGTGCTGGGTGCTGAAGCCGTGCTCGATGACGGTGTGCCAGAGAATGAGGATGTTGATACCGGAGTATTTTCGCCCCGTCGTGGCGTTTCGCGGCATGGCCAGCGGGGCGGCGGCGGCGGACCAGGGCTGGACCCAGGGGACGCGGCCGGCCTCCAATTCGGCGATGATGCGGTCGGTGATGTCCTGGTAGAGTGACGCCCGGTTCGGGGCAGGGCGCCGGCGGGTGGCTGCATGGTCCATGGCGGGTCTCCGCGACGGGCCGGCCGCGAGCCACTCTCGCTGGTCCCTCGACCCGTCACGGCCGGACCGGCCACCCTCTCGCTCTCCTGGAGGGCCTGCCTCCCGCGCCCATCCTTTCCCGGCGATCCGCGGCTTGGCCTCTGCCGCGCGACCGATCGTTACCGCAGGCGCAGACCCGGGACGGGGCTGCGTGGAGACGGTGCAGCCGGCGGCATAGAGCGGGGTCCGACCCCCATCGGACGCGCCCTTGAACTGCCACCTTTATGGTGGCATATTTCGACCATGGAGAAGCGGCGGCCGACCTATGATCTCGAGGCCATCAAACTGGCACTGGGGTCGGTCGACCGCTTGGCGATGACGACATCGGCGCTGCGGGATGCGACGGCGCTCGGATTCGATCGTGGTGGCATCGTCGAGACGATTATCGGCATCGAGCGGCGCATGTTCTTCAAGTCGATGACAACGTTCGCCGATCATGTGCCGGCGCGGGGATTGACGCTCTATGTGAAGTTCCAGGCGGACGTCATCACCGAGTTCACGGTCATGTCGTTCAAGGAGAAATGACCATGGCGATGAAAGAGACGGTGCTTCCCGACACCATGACGGCGCCGGAAACCGGCGAGATCCTGACGCGCAGCGTGCGGCCGTTCGTGGTGGCCTATAAGGGCGTGAGCCTCATGGTCGAGCTGCCCGGCTATTATCCGGCCGGCGAGGGCGACGGCATCCATGTCGGCAAGGACATGGCGGTGGTTGACGTGGCGCTGCGGACGCTGAAGGAACAGGTTGACGGCACGCCGTCGCCGGCGACGATCCGGCGTGTGCGCACCAAGCTGAACCTCTCCCAGCGTGACGCTGGCGCGTTGCTCAAGGTCGGCGAGAACGCCTTCGACAAATACGAGCGCGGGCTGGTCGAGCCGAGCGGCCCGACCAGCCAGCTGATCAAGCTGCTCGATCGCCATCCGGAGATGGCCGACGAGTTGCGCTGACTGGAGTGGATGTTTGGAGCTCTGCCATGCCGACCTGGCCGAAGGACAAATTGCTGAAGCATGGACCCGAGCTGCCGATGGAGGAGCGGATCCGGCGCTACCAGCACAACATACGCGCCATCCGGGAGTCCGGATGTCCAGTGCCGACATCGGCTTATGCCGATACGCTCGACCCTGCCGAGATCGAGCTCTGGTTTGCCGACAGCGCGTATCGTAGCCATCGCCTGAAAGAGGCGATCAAGGGATTGGCGGAGCTGCCACCGGATAGCGAGATTCCCTGACCGCGGGGACCCCGCCGGGGCCCCGCGTCGAGAGCGCCTCATCGCGCATAGGGATCATATTCGTGAATGACCGAGGCAGGGTCGCCGTCGAATTCGTCCGAGGGGAGAACGCCATAGCCGCCGTCGGACTCGAAGAGCGTGATGCAGACCATCAGGGTCTTGGCGAGGTTCCAGGCGTGGTCTTGAGCAAGGGTGAGGTTCTGCGACATCGTATCAGCTCCCGTCTTGCGGCGGGGACCATCCCCGCTCGACAGGCGCCCGAAGCGTCCGGATTACGGCCGCGATCACCTCGCAGGCGAAGCCGCAGAGGCCGCATGCGCGCATAGCGGACCCCTGGCGGGTTGATCGCAGAAGGCCATGGCCGAGACCAAGGAATTGCGCTGATTGAGAGCGGGGTGGCTCACCGTGGAAGCCCCGGGTGCCGGGGTCGCAGAACTCTGTCAGAAGCGGGCCGTACCCTGCCTCCGCAGCCTGCTGGCCGTCACGTCGGCTGATCCGAGCCGACCGTCATCACCAAAACGAATCGATCACGGGCAACTGATTCAATCATTGCGTTGGACCATGCGCGCACGCGCGTGGGACTGTGCATCATGCTAGACGATCATCGGCCCTCGCCATCAATGCTTCAGGTTCTCGTGCTCGACCGTATCGACGCGTCGCAGAACATGGCGCGTTACTATGTGCTGTCGATCGAGCCGACGTTATTCGGGGAGACGGCGATGGTGCGCGAATGGGGGCGGATCGGGAGCTTTGGGCAACGCCGCACTGAACTCTACGCGCAGCGCGAAGATGCGCGCATGGCGCTTGGAACGTGGCTGGATCGCAAGCTTCGGCGCGGCTATCAGCTTCGGATCGCGCCCGCACTCCACGGTGGGAACGGCACGACTCGATTGCCCGATAGCCGTCACGAATGATCGCGGCGCCAGTGCGCAATGGTGATTTCTAACCATACCCGCCGCGCTTGATTCATGAACTCCTCGGCTCGTTACCCAACAAGCCGAGGAATTTCTCATGCTTTTGCTCATCCCTGGCTCCGAGATCGCGCAGCATGGCGATCTGATGGAGCGCGTCTTCCGCTTCCGGCATGCCATCTTCGTCGAAGAGAAAGGCTGGAGCGACCTGCGCCAACCGGACGGGCTCGAACGGGACCGCTTCGACGACGCGCATGCGATTCATCAGGTCTGCCTGCGTGACGATGAGATCGTCGGTTACCAAAGACTGCTTCCGACGACACGCCCGCATTTGCTGAGCGACGTCCTGACCGATCTTTGCCGGAGCAAGCCGCCGCGGGGGCCACGCGTCTTCGAATGGACACGCTTTTGCGTGGCACCCCGTCATCGCGAGCTCCGCCCCAGCGCAAACGGACCATTCCTCGAGCTGGCGCAAGGCGTGGTCGAATGGGGCATGGCGCATCGCGTGGATACCGTCACCGTGGCAATCGATTGGCGGCTGATGGTGATCGCGATGCAGCTGCGGTTCTTCGTGCGCCCTCTCGGCTTTCCCAAGCGCATCGGCCGCGACGAGGTCGTGGCGCTGCGCATGTCATTCAACCGGGAAACCCTCACGACGATCCAGCAGGCGCGGCATTGCGAAGGCTCGGTTCTCCCTGACCCCGGATCACTGCCTTCGGCGGCATAACCCAACTCTCTTAGATCAGGAGGTGCGCCGTGATCCGAACCGCCGATACGAAGCTCATCGCGAGTGAACTGCATTCTCGCTACGAGCCGCCCCGCGCCGTCGCGCTGATCGGACGGACGTTGCAGAAGGCCCTCTTTGCCGGCAGGGCGGACGAGGTGGTGTTTTGGGCATTGGTTTACGCACACTATCGTGGCGGTGATCTGTGTGACGCGACTGAAGAGCAGCTCGCGGCATTCCGGAAAAATATTCTGCCGGATCCGCCCGACCTGAACTGAGCCAGTCGGACGATCAAACGTCGGTCGGCGCGACGATGATCGATGCGGTGGTTGCCGTCGGTGGGTTGGCGGCGAAGCCCGTCGACGTCGGGAAGTCTCCAGGTCCCGACGGTCCGCAGACAGCCTGTCCATCCTTGCAGTTGGGATCAGCCATGGCGCGGGCGTTGCTTGCCATACCGCAGATCGTCGTCCCGTTGATGTCGGAGAAGCCTGAGCATGACCCGGAATTTACCATCTTCTGGCAGTTGCCGGTGCCAAGCTGGATACACGCCGCGATGAAACTGGCGTCCACCTTCTGGCCGTCGAAGGTCGACATCGAGGCCAGCTGTTTCACGGCCGGCGCGTTGTAGCCCGCATTCGTCAGCCTGGCCCAGGCATCGACCTGATCCTGCAGCGACATGCACCCGTATCCGGCGCGATCCGTGCCGGCATATTTCTGGACATTGGCGTTGTTGAGCTGGAAGATTCCGGTGCAGCAACTGCCATTGTAGACGCCCTTGTTGCCGCCGGATTCGAAACGCCCGAGACCACCCAGCGAGCATGACGTCCCCTTGAGATCGTCGCGCAGGGAGGAGTTTCTCACCGCGTCGGTGATCTCCTGGGCTGAATAATTGGTGCGCTCGCAATATTGGCCTTTCTGCGCCAGCGCATGGCCTGTCACCGCCGCGAGCAACATCGGAACGAATGCGAGCGTCGTGATCAATCTGGCAAGCTGTCTACCCATGGTCGCCTCCTGGTGCAGGGAATCACCTGATCGAATAGGTCCGCGCGCAGCCGGGCACGTCGCGACCGCCGACATTGGTCCGGAAGGCGATGGTGCCGGCTGCCGGATCGAAGCGCGTGTAGGAATTGTCATTGCGGTTCTTCGCCGGGATGTCCGGATCGGCGTGATCCGCGTAGCAGCCCGTTGCCGTCTTGATGGCGAGAACCTTGCCGTCCTCGATGGTGACGATGCGCAGCGGGCAGGTCGATGGCTCGATCTCGGCGCCGGCGTCGTTCGCGCCGCTGTCGCAATCGCGCGAGAGCGCGGTGCTGACAATGATCGTGCGGGACCCGTCGCGATAGGTCGAGGACAGGGCCGTCACCAGGGCATTCTTGCCATTGAGCGGTCGCTTGAGCTCGGTGGTGACGTAGGCATTCGCTTCGCGGATCACGTCCGGCCAGACGAGCGTCTGCAGGGTGTCGGTTTTCGATGGCGTCTGGAAATTGTGGAACGTCATCGGCTGCCAGGCCCCGGAGCCCTGGTCCTGCGCAACGGCGGCCGTTGAGAGGGTGGTAAGCCCGACAAGTGCGATGACGAGAAAGGAACGCATCGAAGCCTCCTGATGCTGAGATGGCCGGCCAGCATGGCATGGCCGCAGGGGCGGTCCGGGCCGCGGCGCAAGCCGCGCCCCGCAAGGGGTCGCCTTGACCGCGCCGTCAGCGGACATGGGATGATGGCGGGCGCGCAGCCGTTTGATCATGGCGCGCCCAGCGGGATGTTGTTCGAGCAGCCGTCGACGGCCTGATGGTCGATGACCAGGCCAGTCTTCACGGTCTTCGTCGCGACATCATAGGCAGCGTAGGCGACGGTTCGGGCGGGGTCCACGGGTGCGCCCGCCGCGGCCGGCGCGAGCTCGAGGAAGCAGGCGCTTCCCCCGTCGAGGGTGCGAACCTGAATGCCTTCATAGATGGCGATCCGCAGCGGACAGAGTTTTATCGTGGCACGCGCCGACGCCTGGACCTCTTTCAGCGTGCAGCCGGTCGCGGTGTTCAGGATGCTGAGCACGACTGACTTCCTGGAGCTCCAGATAACGAAATGCGCCTCGGTCGCCGGGGCGTTGGCGCTTGCGTAGCGCGTGTCGCCGCGCGCGAGATAGGCGCGGTTGTTGTCCTCGATGGCGTCCTTCCAGATGTCGGCATAGGTGGCGGTGTCCGCCGTCGCGTGCTGGAGATCGGCATAGGACATCGGACGCCACGCTCCTGGATCTGTGGTGAGCGCCTGAGCATGAACGAGTGCCGGGATCACAAGAGACATCCATGCAGCGGCGATCGCTGGCATTCGTCGCGCGATATGCCGTGGAAAGCAGGTGCGCATTCCTTCAACAACATCTAGTATAATGAACCAATGTCGCACCCGTGGAAAGCCCCCGCCGCGCTATTCGTATCGATCGCGGCCCGGGACCCAGCGCCACGCGTCTTTCGGCGAGCGCTCACCGCCGCGCCAGGGGACAAGGGTTCGCGGCGGATCGACCGGCTGCATGTTCCAGACAGAGCGGTAATGATAGAAGTTCGCGGTCTCGCGCCTGAGACGTCTGCCCCCGGCATCGAGAAAATCTGTGGCGCAATGCACGACGGGTCCCCGGTAGCGGCTGACGCGCGCGGTCTGGGCATCGAGCGCTCCGGGCTTGCAGCCGAAGAGCCAGACAGAGGTCGCGCGCGACGGCGGGATCGGGTCGTCGCCAAGCAGCCGGCGATAGGCGTCGTTGGCCTGGGCCTGCGTCGGATAGGAGAAGCGTTCGGTCAGGATCGGGGCGAACGTCGTCCGATCGGGAGCGTATTCGAGGCGCCCGGGCTGAACGCGGTCTGGCTCGTAGAGCGTGTCGCGCGATGGCAGAGGCAACGCCTCGACAACCGGCGACGTCGGGGCGGCGCAAGCCGCCAGGGCGAGCGCCAGAAGCCCGGGCGCGAGATACACCGTGATGTTCATGGAGCAGCCTCGGCGCCTGTCTTCGCGATCGCACGCCGCCGATCGCTGGTCCGGTACTCCCAGGGCATCTGGAACGTGCTGGCCCAGATACCCCGATAGGCTTTGCGCGCGTCCCTCTCGGCCGACACATAGGCGCGGATCGCGGAATCCTGCTCGCTTGGCGGCAGGGTCATCGCAATGCCGTCGCGGATCATGTCGGCGCCGATATCGGCGTGATCCGCCGAGGCGCAGCGCGCGAGGTGCTCGCCCTGCTCATCGCGAAGAATGTTGCAGGCAACCCATTTGTTGAGCGTTGCCGAGACCAGCCAAGCCGCCGCCACGGTGCCGCACGGCCAGGGCTGACGGCCGAGATGAGCGGCTTGCCCTGGCGCACAGGTGTCGATGCCGTAGAGCCGATAGACAGCCTGCGTCTCGATATCGCGAAAGCGCGTCCCGTCGAGAACCTCGACGCGCAGCGGTGGCGATTGCAGCGCGCTACCTGGCGAGTAAAGGCCGGATCTTTCCGGCGATTGCGCGCCGGCCAATGTGGTCGCGGCAAGCGTGGCGACCATGACGATGGTCCCCGTTCTGGCGCCGCGGTTACGCCCCCGCGTCATCACGGTTGCCCAGGTCGAGCTTGTGGAAGGCATTGGCGATGACGTCGGTGGTGTAGACTGTCTCACCGGCCTTATCCTTATATGAGCCGTCGGCGATGCGGCACTCCGCGTAGACGGCGTCGCCTTTGACGACATGGGTCAGCGCCCATTGGGCGACCTTTTCGTTCAGCAGGCTGATCGTCACCCAGTCGGTCTCTTCCTTTCGCTCGCCCTTGCTGTCGGTCCAGACGCGATCGGTCGCGACATTGACCTTGGCGGTCTTGCCAAAGGCCTTCGGTGCCTGTCCGACATGGCCGCGAAGGATGAACAGGTTGGTGGTTCTCATGGGCAAGGCTCCCTCGGCTGGTGGTGGCGTTGGTCATGGCGGCGCGATCCCTGGCGTGTCCGGGGCGCTCGAGGCTGTTGGCTGCGACGGCGTCGTAGCCGATCGATCCGCCCGGAGCGCGCGCAGGATGATGGCGTTCGGTTCGGGCAGGTCGGCGAAGGCCCACAGCCCGGCGTGTCCGCGTTGCGCCACGAGCTGCGCGACGAAGTAGGGCGGGTGGACCGGCTTGCCGTCGGGTGTCAGCGCCGCGAAGCCGTAGCCGGTCGAAATCAGCGCGGTGCCGAGATCGATCCGTGAGCCGGCGCCTGCTCCGCTCAATGGTTGCGCGATGCAGAACACGAAGACCGTGCGCGCCTCCGGCAGGGCAGCCGCCTGGTAGCATTGTGGCTTCAGGTCCCGCGTCAGCGCGATCAGCATCGCGAGCGAGGCCTCGCCGCAGTCACGCTTCACGCCATGCGCATTGGTGACGATGGTGCCGCGCAGGCAGGACTGAACCCCATAAAGGCGATAGATCACGCCGCCGTCCGTCCAGCTGTCGCCGGTCTGGTAGACAGCGTTGCCTGGGACGGCAAACCAGCCCGGCGCGGCGGACTGCGCCGCCACGGGCGATACCGCGGCCGCCAGCACGAGGAGCGCGACGCGGACGCGGCGCATCTCAGTATCCCCTCAGCGAGAAATAAAAGCGCTGCGCGCCGTTCGCCGTGGAGATGTCGACATAATTGGGCTCGGTGCGAGCCTGCCGTGGTGTCGTGGGATAGGTGGTCTCACACGATCCATCGTCACCACTATGGCAATCGCGCCGCGGTTTGGAGGTGTCGGCGCAAAGATCACCGTTCGGCGCCGGCACGAGCGCGTCGGTATCGCCGCCGGTTCGTTGCATGGGCGTCGTGCCGGTCGGGCAGGCGAAATAGGGCTCAAAGCCAAGGCGCCCGGCATTGCCTTCCGGGCAGGTCGGCCAGGACCCGCCGCGCGCGAGCGACCGGAAGAGCTGCTGCATGACCGGCACGCAATAGGGGATGCCCGACCAGCTGGGCGCCGTGGCAGCGGCGCAAAGGAGTACCTTGCAGCCAAATGAGGCATCCTGCGCCCCGGCTCCGCCGGGCCCAAGCGCGCCGCCGGTGACGATTATCGCCATCGCCAACCACTGAGGCCGCTTCATCCGCCCTCCTTTTCGGTCCTCTAGGAAAACCCGTCGCCAGTCGTGTTGCCATCGTATCAACATTCAATATATTGTCCATGGCGAATTGATTTGAGGGCAGGGCATGTGGATTCGCGGCTTGACGATCGGAACGCTCCTGACGACCGGGATGGCAGGGGCCAGCGCGCAGAGCGGAGCGCCTACGACGCTCGCCACCGTCGACAGTTCCGGCCGCGTCGTCCCGATCGAAGCGCCGGCGCAACCGGTCGAGATACTCCAGGGTCAGAAGGGCGCGGCATCTCCCTGTGCGCCCGCCACGGACCTCGCATCCGATGCCGCGAGGGCGCTGATCGTGAGGATCGCCACAGAGGAGAAGTTCTATCCGGACTTCGTCTTGTCGGTCGCCAAGATCGAGAGCCGCTATCTGTCGACGGCGCTATCGGAAAAGGGCGCGTATGGCCTGATGCAGTTGATGCCCGAGACGGCGCAGCGTTTCGATGTCGATCTGTGCGACCCGGTAGGCAATGTACGCGGCGGCGTCCGCTTTCTGCGCGCGCTGCACGAGCGCTACCGGAATCCGTTCTTCATTCTCGCCGCCTACAACGCCGGTGAGGCCGCCGTGCAAAAAAGCCGCGGTGTTCCGCCTTATCCCGAGACCGTGCGTTTCGTCGCCGACGTCATGAACGACTTCTATACATGGCCAGACCCCGCCGCGGCCGCGACAGTCGGCGCCGCGCGGGTCGCGTCGGCCGCTGCCGACATCATCCAACCTCTCTCCGGCGGCGCTTCACCAGCGGCAGCCTCGGAGCCTGCGAAGCCACGCGCCAAGACACAATGGAGCGACGGCTTCGTGATGCATGTCGACTGAGGAGATCGTAGATGAAGCAGCCGTCGAAACGCGTTCCTTACCTCACCGGAGCCATGTTGCTTCTGATGACCGCCGGCGCCGCCGCACAGTCGGGCGGCACACTGCAGCCGGTGCAGTCGACGCTGACCACCCTCGTGCAGGCGCTGACCGGCCCGATCGCCACCGCGCTGGCGACGCTTGCCGTCATCGCCTGCGGCTTCTTCGCCTGGTCGGGCCGGCTGACCTGGGGCATCGCCGGCAGTGTGATCTTCGGCATCGTGCTGGTGTTCGGTTCGGCGCAGATCGTTCAATTCTTCCAGTCGGCGGTCGGTCAATGAACAGCCAGCACCTCGAAGAGCCGCATATCAGCCCGCTGGTCAAAGCACTCACACGCGCGCCGACGCTGATGGGCGTGCCGTACATGTATTTCATGTTCAACGGCGTGGTCTCGTCGGTCTGCTTTCTGATCTCCCACAATTTGTTCCTGCTGCTGGTCGCAATCCCGCTGCATCTGTTCGGCTACATATTGACGCTGCGCGATGATCGCATCTTCGAAATCCTGTTCGTCAAATCGACAAGATGCCCACCCCGCTCGCGCGCCTTCTGGGCCGCCGACAGCTATCGCGCGTGAGGCGAGGAGATGGTGGCAAAGGCACTCCTCGATGAACTGACCTACGGTGCGGTGTCGCGCCGCGAGCGTCCGGTGGCCAGCCACATCCCCTATACCCGCCATGTCGACGATCACGTCATCAAGACCCGCGACGGTCTGGTGATGACGATCCTGAAATGCGAGGGCTATTCCTTCGAGACCGCCGACATTAGCGAGATCAACTCCCGCCTGTTGGCGCGCAACGACCTCGTCCGCACGCTGGCCAATTCCCGCTTCGCGCTCGTCAGCCATATCATCCGCCGCGAGGTGCAGCCGCGGATCGCGTCGAGCTTCGACAATGCGCTGTGCCGCGAGATCGACGAGCGCTATGACGCGGCGCTGTCGCAGCGGCGGATGTTCGTCAATGATCTCTATCTGACCATCGTGCGTCGGCCGCTGCAGGGCCAGGCCGGCACGTTCGACGCGATGCTGACGAAGCTGCTTGGACGCAAGGACGCCGCCGGCGAATCCGTGGCGTCGCAGACGGCCTTGAGCGAGTTGCACGACGCCTCGACCGCAGTGCGCGAGAATCTCGCCGCCTATGGAGCGCGCCAGCTCGGCGTCGTACGCCGGGATGGGGTCTGGCACTCGGAACCGCTGGAATTCCTCGTTCAGCTCGTCAATGGTGGCATCCCCCGCCCAATGCATTTGCCACGCATGGCGCTCGCCGATGCGCTGTCGATGAAGCGGATCTTCTTCGGCAAGAACGCCATCGAAATCCGTGGCGCCGGGCCCGAGGACACCCGCTTCGGCGCCATGGTGTCGATCCGCGAGTATCCGGCGCAGACCGGACCGGGCTCCTTCGACAATCTGTTGCGTGTCCCGCACGAGTTCATCGCGACGCAGAGTTTCGCCATCGTCGACCGCCCCGAGGCGGCCAAGCAGATCGACCGCGTCGCCCGGCAGGTCGACATGTCGGACGAGGCCGGCTCCATCATCGCCGAGCATCTTGACGAAGCGCGTGACGAACTCCTGGCGTCCGAGGCGATCTACGGTGAGCACCACATGTCGGTGATGTGCCTCGGTCGCACGGTTGCCGAGGTTGCCGCCACCGTGACCGCGGTCGGCGCGGCGCTGACCGATCGCTCGGTGATCTGGACGCGCGAGGATCTCAATTGCGAGCCGGCCTTCTGGGCCCAGCTGCCTGGGAATTTCCCCTACATCGCGCGCAAGTCGGTGATCTCCTCAAAGAACTTCGCCGGCTTCACGTCATTGCATAATTACCCGAGTGGGCGGTTGGACGGGAACCATTGGGGTCCGGCGATCTCGGTGTTCGAAACCACTTCGCAGACTGCCTATTACTACAATCACCATGTTCGCGACCTCGGCAACTTCACCGTCGTCGGGCCCTCGGGCAGCGGCAAGACGGTCTTCCTGTCCTTCATCTCGGCGCAGTCGCAGCGCGTCACGCCGCGACCGAAGCTGCTGTTCGTCGACAAGGATCGCGGCGCCGAGATCTTCATCCGCGCCATGGGTGGCCAATATGAGGTTCTGGTCCCAGGCGAGCCGACGGGGTTCAATCCGCTGTCCCTGCCCGACACAGCGCCGAACCGCGAATTCCTGTTCCAGCTCCTCGGCTTCATGTTGCGGCCAGGCCATGGCGGCGAGCTCAGCGCCTCCGAGGAGCAGGTCATCCGCAACGCCATCGCTTCAGCGCTGAGCGCCGGGCCGGACGGGCGGACGCTAAAGGCCTTCTCGACGCTGTTGCGCGGGCGCATCCGGGCCGGCGAGGGCGATCTCCTCGCTCGGTTGGAGAGCTGGATGCGGCCGGACCAGCGCGGTTGGCTGTTCAATAATGAGGCCGATCAGTTCTCGGTCTCGAGCATCTTCGGGTTCGACATGACACGGGTGCTGGACGATCCCGTCATCCGCACCGCGGCGCTGATGTACATCTTCCACCGCACCGAGGAGCTGTTGACGGGCGATCCGGTGATGATCTTCCTCGACGAGGGCTGGCGGCTGCTCGACGACCCGGTCTTCGCCTTCTTCATCAAGGACAAGCTGAAGACAATCCGCAAGCAGAACGGCATCATCGGCTTCGGGACGCAATCGGCCGCCGACATCGTGCGCTCCAACTCGGCGAGCACGCTGATCGAGCAGACCGCGACCAATGTCTTCTTCCCGAATCCGAAGGCGGATGACGAAAGCTACACCCGCGCCTTCCGGCTCTCGGAGCGCGAAGTGACCTGGATCCGCAGCACGGTGCCGGAGAGCCGTTCCTTCCTGATCAAGCACGGCCGCGACAGCGTCATCGCCAAACTCAATCTCGCCGGCATGCCGGACATCATCAAGGTGCTGTCGGGCCGCACCGAGACCGTGGCCGAGCTCGACGCGCTGCGGGCCCGCGTCGGTGACGATCCAGCCGTCTGGCTGCCGATATTCATGGGAAGGGCTGAGGCATGAAGCGGCTCGCGCTGACGGTGATTGCCTGGTCGTGGATCGGCGCAGGCGCGGCCTTTGCCGCCATCCCGACCACCGACGCCGCGCAGCTAACGCAGCATTCGGAGACCGCAGGCGCGACCATCAAACTGGTACCGATCTCCACGCAACGGCAGAACGCCAATCAGGGCGTGAAATGCGCCGTCACGACGGGCAAGAAGGCCAGCGTCACCGATCCGACGGTGCAGCCGCAATCGGGCGCCGGCAGCCGCACCATCCAGGTCTATGCACCGGAAATGCCGGCGGTCCCGACAGCGGAGGCCCACGGCGCCGCGCTCAACAGCCAGACCTTGTTCAAGTCGACGGGCGACGTCGTCGCCGGCCTCGATGCCAGCCGATCGACACTCGGCGCCGCACAATCTGCGTTTCGCAACGCCGGTTCGCAGGTTGGCACCGCGACGACGGTGATGGCGGCCATCGATATGAACAGTGCCGCGCGTCTGCAGAACAACCTCGCCTGGAACGGCGTGATGGGCTCGGCGAATATCTGGGTGACGGCCCTGAACGCGCTCAATCTGGCGCAGAACAGCGACATCAGCCGCGCCACCATTGGGATGCGCTCGGCGACAACGTCGTCGTCCGGCACCCCGACCATGCCGGCCTGCACGGTCGGCATGGTCGGCATGGTCGGATCGGGGACCGTGGCCGATCCCTGCCGCACGGCGGGGTCATGCTCGACCACGCCGCCGGGATCGCCCGTGGACCCAGGATGCGTCGCGGCCCGCCACATGGATAGCGACGGCAACGTCCTGTTCTACCTCTCGGCGGCTCAGGACGAGGCGCGGACTGCCGCGACCGCGCCCTCCGCCCAGCCGCCCTTGTCCGGCGCTGACGTCGCCGCCGCGATCGAGAGCATTCAAGCCAACGGCCAATAGGAGGCTGCCATGCGATCTGTTCTGAAACTGGCGCTCGGTCTCGCCGTGGGCCTGGTCATTGCCACGTCCGCAGCGCGCGCGCAGGTGCCGGTGATCGACAATGCGAATCTAACGAAAGCACAGGAGATCGCGACCAGCACCCGGCAGATCCTCGACGCCGACCAGCAGATCCTGCAATTCACGCAGAAGACGCTTGCCGCGGTGACCGGGGATCGCACCTCACAGGCGCAGGGCAGCCTGGCGCAGATGGCCTTGGGTGGTGGTTTCTCCATGGCGCAGGCCCCGTCACTGGGCTCGGTGATTTCGGGCGGCTCGTTGTCCTTCGCAGGCTTGGGCTCGGGATCGCAGAACATCGTCTCGACGCTGATCAACGGCCTGCAGCTCGTCCAGACCATCACCGGGATGACCGGCGGCCAGACGCACCCGGTCGACACCGCCTACAAGAACTCCGTCAATGTCGCGGCGACCCTGTCCGGCCTGATCGACTCGACGCAGGGAGCCGTCCAGCAGCGCTCCTCCGCATTTACCCAGGGCGGCCAGCAGATCGGCCAGGCCCAGGACCTGAAGGGCAGCGTCGACCAGAACACGCAGGTGCAGATCCAGACCGGACAGACCATCAATGAGCTCAACGGCGTCGTGAACAATGCGGCGGCGGCTGCCAACCAGGCGAATCTCGATCGCATCGCGGCGGAGTCCGCCGTCGCGCGCGCCATGAAATTCACCCAGCAGTGACTTTGGAGGACGCTTGAACAAGATCACCATCGCCGTCGCCGCTGCGATCATCCTCATCGTCGCCGCCAGCGTGATCATCATCCGCATGCCCGCGCCACCGGCACCCGCTGCGCAGACGGAGAGCAAGCCGGATACCGAAGGCCTGGCGCGCGCCATGACCTTCACCTCGCCCGCCGAGCCGAAGAAATGATCCGCACCTCGGCAGCACTCGCCGCCCTTTGCGGTCTCGCGCTTGCCCTCGCGGGCTGTGCCTACAAGCCACTCAAGGCGCCGTGTTCGCCGGACGAAGGCGGCGCGCCGCTCGGCTACGCGGCGTCTACGCCGACGCCATCACCTCAGCCGTTCGAGTCGCTTGACGCCTGCGGCCCGATGAAACCGATCTGAGGGCGCGATGGCGACGTTCAGCATCACCTCGCTGCTGCAATCGGTCGACCAGATCGGCCAGAACTACGTCTCGACCGCCTACCAGGCGCTGTCGAACGCGCTGACATCGGGCGGAGCGACGAGCGTCGCCGGGCTGCTCCTGACGCTTTATGTGATCTTCTGGGGCGTCGGCATCTGGCAGGGCACGGCAACCGGCGGCCCGGCCGACCACGCCTTCAGGCTGCTTCGCGCCTTCCTGATCTATGCGCTCGCAACCAGTTGGAACGATTTTCAGACGCTGGCGTACCGGTTCATGAATGACGGGCCGTCGGCGATCGGCAACGCGCTGCTCAGCGCCGTGACCACCGCCAACAACACCGGCACGGCGCAGAACCTGACCTCGGTCAACGGCGTGCAGTCGGCCCTGCAGAACATGTGGGACACCACCAACAGCGCCACCGAAGCGTTCCTGCAGAATGCGGGCCTCACCAATTGGGGGCCCTACATCTTCGCCGCCGTCTTCTATGTGGTGATGGCGCTGCTGATCGGCTTCGCGATCTTCCTGATCGTGCTGTCGAAGCTCTTCATGTGGCTGCTGCTGGCATTGGCGCCGGTATTCATCATCCTGCTGCTGTTTGGCGTCACCTCGCGCTTCTTCAGCGGCTGGCTCGGTACGCTCATCCAGTATTTTCTGGTGCAGGTGCTCGTCTACGCATTCCTCGCCTTCTACGTCTCGCTGATCCAGCAGACCATCGACACGCTGAACGGCGTCGCAAATACCAAGAGCGCGAGCTGGGCGACGATTGGCCCCGTCGTGCTGCTGGCCATCATCGGCGTGCTGCTGCTGGCCCAGATCAACAACGTGGCCGCGGCCATTGCCGGCGGCGTGCCGATCTCGAGTTCGCGGATCGGTGCGGTGCTCGCCACGGTCAGCGGCTATCGGCTCGGCATGGCGGCAAACAGGGCCCGTCTTGCCTTTCGCAACCCGTTGAACCCGGGCTCAACGTCGCGGCGCGAGGAGCTGGCGGCGCGCCAGCGTGCGCGTGTCGGGCTGCGCGCGGCGTCGTGGGCGCAATCGCCTGAGTTCCGCAGGCTCGCTGAACAGATCAAGCATCCCGGCTCGCCGCCGGCGCAAGGTGGGGGAGGGAACCGGCCTTGAGCGATACCCCAGTGACAGAGGCTGGAGCGGTCGATGTCTCGGCTAAGATCGACCCCCGCTATTACGCTGAGGGCGCAACCTGGGAATATGACGTCGCACGGCGTAACCGGAACTCGCGAGCGCTGGCCTGGATCGTCGCCGGCGTCATGACCATCGTTGCCGTCGCCTCACTCGGTACATTGGCGCTGCTGGTGCCGCTGAAAACCTACGAGCCCTATATGGTGGTCGTCGACAGGACGACGGGCTTCGTCGAGGTCAAACGCCCGATGGCCGAGGGGCCGCTGACGCAGGACGAGGCCGTCACCACCTTCAATGTGGTTCGCTACATCAAGGCGCGCGAGACCTACGATCCGAGGGCGCTGAAGGACAATTTCGACCTGGCACAGTTGCTCGCCACCGGCGACGCGGCGCGTGAGCTCACGGAGATCTATTCGCCGGCCAATCCGCAAAATCCCGTCAAGATCTACAGCTCCAACACCGAGGTCTCGGTCTCGGTCAAGTCGGTGACGTTCCCGAACAACCGCACCGCGCTGGTGCGGTTCTCCACCGATGAGAAAACGGCGACCAGCATTACGACGCGCAACTGGGTCTCGCTCGTGCGCTTCCGCTACACCTCCGCACCGATGCGCAACGAGTATCGCTTCGACAATCCGCTCGGCTTCCAGGTGCTCGAATATCGACGCGACCAGGAGACGGCTCCCTCTCCCGGCACGGCCGGAGCGCAAAGATCATGAGGCGGCGCCTGATCCTTGCAGGCTGCGTCTTGCTTGCGTCCGGCCATGCGTTCGCGGAAGCGATCCCGCGCGCGGGACGGGTCGATGCTCGCGTCCGCGACGTCGTCTATAACCGCGACAACGTCACGGCGATCGACGCCACCTACGGCACGTCGACGATGATCCAGCTGCAGCCGGACGAGAAGATCGAGACGCTGGCGCTCGGCGATTCCCTTGCCTGGAAGGTCGAGCCCAATCGCAAGGGCGACATCATCTTCGTCAAGCCGATCGACAAGAATGCGCAGTCGAACCTCAACGTCGTCACCGACAAGCGCATCTACAGCTTCCTGCTGCGGTCGAACACGCGCGCGCCGAATGACCAGATCTACGCGGTTCGGTTCCGGTTTCCCGACGACGAGGCGAGCGCGAAGCTGCTCGCGGCCGCCAAGGAGCGCGCCGCCAATCCGAACCTGCGCGATCTCAACATCGCCAACGCCAACAGCGACTATGGCTACAAGGGCTCGTCGACCAACAAGCCGGTCGCCGTGTTCGACGACGGCGTGAAGACCTGGTTCCGCTTCGAGGGTGAAACGCCGGCGATCTACATCGTCGATGCCGAGCGCAATGAGAGCCTGGTCAATTTCCGGACCGAGGGACCGTTCGTCGTCGTCGACAAGGTCAGCCCGCAATGGACGCTGCGCAATGGCACGGAATCGACCTGCATCTTCAATCGGCGTGCGACCAATGTGCACGAGCCGAATGGGCTCGAGCCCTATGCGCCGCAGCGCGTAGGTTTTCCGTCAGCCAGCGCAGGAGGCTGACGCGCCATGCCCTCGCCACAGGATTATCGCTCGCTCGAACTGGAAGCCTCCGCTGCGACGGCGGTAGCGCGGGGTTCGACTGCCCTCGGCAATTTGGTGAAATTCGGCGTGCCGCTCGGCGCCGTCTTGATCGCGGGATGGATGATCTACGCCTCGCTCGGCAGCGGTCCACGGAACATGACCGCGCCGGACAAGGAAGAGTTCACGACGACGCAGTTTCCGGCGCCATCGCTGCAAACCCCACGGACCCAGACCGACCAGGGCACTATTCTCATCCCGCAAGCGCCGCCTGTGCCGCCCGAGCCGGTCTTGCCACCACCGCCCATCGCGCCGCCCCTGGCACTGCCGGCGCCGCCGCCACCCGAGCCACCGCTCGCCCTGTCGGCACCGAACGATGATGAAGCGCGCCGGCTGGCCGAACTCGAGCGGCTGCGCCAGGAAGAGGAGCGGCGGAAGTGGGAACGGTTCCGCGCGCCGCAGGTGATTGCCGACAACGCCAGTCCGAGCGATGCAGCTGGCAGTCCCGCCGATCCGGCGCGCGCGGCTGCCGGGCAGGACGAGGACCCCAACCGCCGCTTCCTGGCGTCGGTCACGAGCGCCGGCGTCGAGATCGCGAAGGCGGTGAAGAACGATCGGATCGATGCGCTTGTCGCACAGGGCACGATGATCCGCGGGATTCTTGAGACCGCCGTTCAGAGCGACCTGCCGGGCATGGTGCGCGCCGTCACGGCTGAGAATGTCTGGTCATTCGACGGCCGCCGCATTCTCATCCCGGCAGGAAGCCGGCTCGTTGGCGAATACAAGTCCGGAATCTCGCAGGGGCAGACCCGCGTCTTCGTGGTGTGGACGCGGCTGCTGCGCTCGGATGGGGTGTCGGTCCAGCTCGGCTCGAACGGCACCGACGATCTCGGCCGCGCCGGCAATGCCGGCTTCGTCGACAATCACTACCTCGAGCGCTTCGGCTCCGCGATCATGCTGTCGGTCGTCGGCGGCGTCTCGCAATTCCTGAGCGGCTATGGCCAGTACGACAACAATAATAATGGCACCACGATCACGACGACGGATCCGGTCACGGGCCTCGTCACCACGACCCAAACGGGCACCAACCAGAACAGCCAGTCGCTCCAGGCCCGCCAGATCGCCGCGCAGAATGTCTCGCAGACGCTAACCAATATCGCCCAGGAGGCGCTGAAGAACTCGATCAACATCCCGCCGACGATCTATCTCGACCAGGGCACGCGGATCATCGTCTTCGTGCGCCGGGACCTGGATTTCTCCTCCCTTTACCCCGATCCGGTGAAGGAGGCGCTCAGGGAGCTCAAGCGTGAACGCGCCGGCGCGAAACCTGACAGTCTTCCTCGATAGGGCGCTCGGGCCCATTCGGCCTTGGCTCGACGACGACCAGGTCGTCGAGATCTGCGCCAATGGCCCCGGTGAGGTCTGGGTCGAGCGCTTCGGTCAGGCCGCGATGGAGTGTCATCCGGTTCCTGAGCTCACCGAGCTCGCAATCCGACACCTCGCCGAACGCATTGCCGGTCATTCCGGCCAGAGCGTCAACGAAGAGCATCCGCTGCTGTCGGCGGCGCTGCCGACGGGCGAACGCTTTCAAGGCGTGATGCCGCCGGCGACGACAGCGGGCGGGGCTTTCGCGATCCGCAAGCAGGTCATCAAGGAGATGCGGCTCGATGATTATCGCCGGCTCGGCTCGTTCGAGAAAGTCGCGACCGTCACTGAGGGCGAATTGTCGGATGTCGACCGGCAGCTCTGCGCGCATCTCGACGCCGGCCGCATCGAGAACTTCATCCGCCTCGCCGTCGTGAACCGCTATTCGATCCTGCTCTCGGGTGGCACCTCCTCCGGCAAGACGACATTCCTCAACGCGATTTTGAAGGAGGTCCCAGTCGAGGAACGCATCATCACCATCGAGGACACCCGCGAGGTGAACCCGATCCAGAGGAACTATCTGCCGCTGGTCGCCTCGAAGGGCGATCAGGGTGAAGCCCGCGTCACCGTCGAGACGCTGCTGCAGGCTTCGATGCGCCTGCGTCCGGACCGTATCTTCCTCGGCGAGATTCGCGGTGCGGAGGCCTATTCGTTTCTGCGGGCCATCAACACCGGCCATCCCGGCAGCATCACCACGGTCCATGCCGATAGTCCGGCCGGCGCGTTCGAGCAGCTCGCGCTGATGGTGATGCAGGCCGGGCTCGGTCTGCGGCGGGACGAGATCGTTGGCTACATCAAATCCGTCCTGCCGATCGTCATCCAGCAGACCAAGGTCGGCGGCTGGCGCGGCACCTCGGCCGTGTATTTTTCGCGGATGGCGGAGTGGCGGGCGGAGAGGGCAGGGGGGACAGGAAGGAAGGCCGGCCATGGCCCGCGTCGTCGTTTATAGGATCGGCATTGCGATCCTGCTCGCCATTGCCTTCTGGCTGCTCTGGAGCATGGCCTATGAGATCGTCGTCGGGCTGCGCTGGGCCCCGGCGCGCTTTCCGGGCGAGGGCGCCAGCCGCTGGGGATTGCTGCGGCTGCAGAATGCCGACCGCTCGGCCGGCTTCTTCCTGGTCGCCTGGCAGCATTTCCATGCCCGTCTTCTTTACCCGGCGACACAGATCGAGGCGCTGATCCGCGCCGGCATTGCGGCGGGGGTGGTCATTGCCCTTGGTCTGGCAGGATGGCTGTTCGCCTTCATCAATCGCCGCCAGATGCCCTTTGGGGCGGCGCGCTTCGGTACGTTGATGGAGGCGGCGAAGCAGGGCCTGACCGGCAAGCAGGGCATCGTGCTGGGGACGATCGGTGGTGTCACGGTGCGTTCGGATGAGCCAGCCCACATCCTCGTGGTCGGGCCCTCGCGATCGGGCAAGGGGACCGGGTTCGTGCTGCCGAACGGCTATCTCTGGCAAGGTTCGGCGGTGTTCTTCGATCCGAAGCGGGAGAATTTCGACGCGCTGGCGAACCACCGCAAGGCCATGGGCAACAAGGTCTTCATGTTCTCGCCGGGCTCCAATGACACGCACCGCTACAACCCGCTCGACTTCGTGCGCCGCGACGAGCGCATGGCGACGGACTGCTTGGTCGTCGCTTCCTTCGTGATCCCCGAGAAAGCGGATGACACCTGGGCCGGGGCGGGGCGACTGCTGCTATCCGCCCTGATCGGCTATGTGCTCTCGTCGCCGCTGATCACCGGGGCGCAGCACATGCGCACGGTCGCCCGGATGACGACCACGGGACGGGACATCTCGTCGGTGCTGCGGGCGATCGTGAAGACCGAGCGGCAGCATCTGCCGACCTGGGTGATCGATAATTTCAACCAGTACATCGCGCTCGAGCCGGAGACCCGCAACAGCGCCGTGTTCAACGTCAACATGGCCATGTCGCTCTGGAACAACGGCTTGATCTCGGCGGCGACCGAGACGTCCGACTTCGACATTCGCGAGCTGCGCCGCCAGCCGATGACCATCTTCATCGGCTGCACCATCGCCGAGCTCGCCATCTTCCGTCCGCTGATCCGCATCCTGTTCCAGCAGATCCATGATCTGATGATGGTGAGGATCCCGGGCGAGGATGAGCCGCACCAGGTGCTGCTCATGCTCGATGAATTCTACCATGTCGGGCGCATGGACTCGCTGATTTCCAAGATTACCATCAGCGCCGGCTATGGCTTCCGCATGGCGATCGTGATGCAGGACATCTCCCAGCTCGATGAGCTCTATGGCCGCAACACGCGCATCACCACCGTGTCCGGTTCGCAGATCAAGCTGTTCATCCAGATCAACGATCTGGAGACGTCGGATTTCGTGTCCGAGATGCTCGGCGAGACGACGCAGGTCTACAAAACGCCGGTGATGCGGCCAGGGCAGGGGATCTTCGCGCCGCGCGCCTGGGCGCCGCACTACACGCCGCGCCCGCTACGCAGCCCGCTCGAATTGCGCGAGATGTCCGACCGCGTGTCGATCCTGATGGTGAAGAACTCGCGCTCGTTCGAGCTTACCAAGATCCGCCACTATCTCGACAAGCCCTATCGACGGCCCTACGAGGCGGCGAAGGGAAATCCGCCGGCGTTGCCGAGCCTGCGCGAATGGAAGGATGAGGCATTGGGCGGCGCGATCAATCCGGCGCCGGCCGCCGAGAGCACCGAAGACGACACGGTCGCCCGGCCACCGCTCCAAGCCGCCGCGCAACGGGCGCCAAGGCGAAATCCTCAACCCCCAGGAAAGAAGGCCCCAGCCAAGCGGCAAGCCGCGGCGGAACCCGCTTTCTTTCCGGCGCCGCTGGTGATCACGAGGGTGAAGCCAGTCGAACGACTGGCCCGCAAGCAGCTCTCGCTTGGTGACCAGCCATTGGTTCCGCCTGGGGAGAACTGCAACATCAGTGATCTACTGGCCGCGTCGGAAAGCGCTCAGCGTCGCGACTTCGAAGCGATGGCTGCCAGCACCGCGGCAGTTGGTCAGGAAGAGCGGGTCAGGCAAGCGCTGACAACCCTTACCGGGCTGCAGGACGGGTTCGGCGACGACGCGCCATGAAATATGTAGCCGTGGTCCGCGCGGCCCGCGTCGCTCACCGAGACGAGCTTGAAGCGACGCGATGGCTCTGCTTCTCAGCAGACGCCGTCCGTTCAGAATAGGCCCATCGGGCTCACCATCAACTGATCGGCGGTGCGCTTCTGCTCCTCGCTGAAGCTTGCGTAGAGCGGCTCCACCGCTACTTTGATCTTTTGGAGCGCTTCCTGGCACAGAGCCATGGCCTTCTCGATCCGCTCAAGACGCACTGGAAGAGCGCCGTCACGTGCCTGCATCATGCCCTCACGCATGCCCATCATCGCCTTCGCGTTGGCTCGCACGGCGTCTGCGAACACGCTCCATTTGGATTCCTGAACGTCGGTGATCTTGATTTCGGTTTTCAAGAATGCCAGCCGGCCTTCAATGTGCCCGGTCATCATGCCCATCATGGGCATGCCGCCAGTACCCATCATCGACATCATCCCACCCATGGGAATTTGTGATCCGGGCGCGTTCAAAGGCGTGGCGGGCGCTTCAGCGCCCCCGGCCGGATGGTGCTCATCATTAGCCGAGGCGGGTGACCCTGCGAGGAGCATGGCGCTGAAAAGCAGGATGGAGATCGAGGGCATCTTGATCATCGGAGCCGATTCCTTCGCGTTGTGAGTTGTCATGACAGGGCGGAGCCTGCTACGGCGAGGCCCGAAACTCGCTGTTCAACCTTGGCCGGCGTGGCTACTTTTCGGGCCGCCGAGCCGTGGAATGAAGCCCGGCACGTCTCGCATATAGCGTTCATAGTCAGAGCCAAATTCCGCCAAAGACTCGCGTTCTTCGGCGCGGGCAAGACGCACGTACATGAACACCAGCACCGGGAACATCGCGAGGGTCAGCAAGGTCGGCCATTGCAGCAGGAAGCCGAACATCACCAGCACGAAGCCGACATATTGCGGATGCCGCACATAAGCGTAGGCGCCGGTGGTGGCGAGCGTTTGATGGCGCTGTGCCTCGTAGAGCACCTTCCAGCCGGCCGAGATCAGGATAAAGCCGCCACCGATGAATGCGAAGCTCAGGAGGTGAAATGGCCCGAAATGCGGATTGGCTCTCCAGCCGAACATCTCCTCGAGAAGATGCCCGGCGTCATGGGAGAACCAATCGACGCCTGGAAAGCGGCTCTGTAGCCAGCCGGAGAGCAGATAGATCGTCAGCGGGAACCCATACATCTCGGTGAAAAGCGCGACCAGAAAGGCGCTGAAGGCGCCGAAGGACCGCCAGTCGCGCTTTGTCTGCGGCTTGAAAAAACTGAAGGCGAAGAAGATGAAGATCGCCGAATTGATAATCACCAGTGACCAGAGGCCATAGGCAGGAACATCGTCGTGCATGGTCGACCTCCGGACCGTTGATCGCGGCTCAATGTTTGTGAGGCTGGTTCTGGCCGGCATCCGCCGATCCGCTGCCGCTGTCGTTGCTTCCTCCCCGTCCGCCGTGGCCGCCATGCATGAAAACATGCATCAACGGGCAGGCGAGGATCAGCAGGAACGGCCAATACCCCAAATACGGGATGAGATGCGCGCGATGCTCGGTCAGAAGATAGAAGCCGCCGATCGCGAGAAAACCGATCAGGACCCAATTTGCGCGGGAGCGAAAGAAGCCACCCTCACCACCATGACCGCCGTGTTCCATTGGAAACTCCACCCACGTCAGACCAGGACGCACCGGCACGCCCTGCAACCGTCCAGAGGTCGCTAGACGATGCAGGCTTGCATCGGCCAGACGCCATCCTCCGAGCGACACGACAGCGCTCGAACCATGGCCGGCCATCTGTTCTGAATCTTTGATCCCGGTTAAACATCCGCCGGGTGTGGATCGATGCAGCAGGACCGATCAGATGCCTCGCCTGCCCCGGCCCGTGGCAGCCGGCGTCATGCTGCAACGAGAGCGGAAAAGCAGGCCACGAGTTCCTGGATCGTCCTCACGCACGAGCCGAGCCTCACGTCGATCCCAGCAGCACAAAGTCTCTGTTTCTCTGGCTCGCCGATAAAGCCGCAGATCAAGCGACCTGGTCTGGCTGCGACAATGAGATCGCATACCGCTGCGGACGTGCGCTGCGGGTTGGCGCGGAATTCTGTCGCGCCCGTGGCGGTATCGACGATCCATATTCCATCGCACTTGCCGAAGAAGGGGCAGAGTGCTGGGCCCGCGTCGGATTTCATCACGATGATCGCAATGCGATTTGCCGGCGGGGGTGGTACGCAGGCGGACCTAGCCATCGGTTCCTCGTTTGAACACCAGCAGAGTCGGGCAATTATGGGACCGGCTAACATATCGGACTTTAAACTCGATCAAACATTCGCGCGGGCAGCGCGGCATGACATCATCTGCCGAGCATCCGACGGGCGGCCGCAGAGTTGCCCCGCGCGCAGGTTTCCGGGCGGTTGATGCGCCCCGCCCGGCATTTGATTTCAATCAATCTCGCCGGGCCTTTCCCCGTATAGGTTTCCGCCGGGCAAATTGGTAGCTGCGGGGCGGTGTGATAGCCTCCGGTTCTGGCCTTCTTGGAAAGAGGCGGATGCTGCGGTTCCTCGCCATACTGATCTTCGCCACAGCGATCATCATGACGCTGAGCGGGCGGAGTATGGCCGGGACAGTAGCGATCACTGCTGATGCGACCATGGTGGTTGTGAGCGCTTCTGGCCTTGGGCCCCACAGTGACGAATGCGACGACTGCCCGGAGTGTCCAAATTCGGACAAGCCCTGCTGTCCGATGAGTACCTGCTCCTGCCCGGCCACCTGCTCAACGAGCTTGGCGCCCCTCCCTAGCAGCCTCGCGGCCCATGCCTTCGAGCGCTCTTCAGTAGGGATGGGGTCCGAAGAAGCCGACCCAGGCTCGGTCATCCCCGGACTCGACCCCCCAGTTCCTCGGCGCTCGACCTAGCGGGTCGATCGGCCCAGCGGAGCGCGATCTAGCTGCCAACGGTCCACGCCCTGCGCGGATCGGGAGCGTGGCTTGATTGTTCCATTCCCGCTGGCGTCGCGCCGCCAAAGCGGCCGGCCGAGCCGGGCGACCTGGTCAGATGGATTCAACCTTCCAGGTGAAACCGACCAGATCGAGGACTGTAATATGACTCCGAGCCAAGCGTCTTATTTGGAGAGCACTATCCGAGCGTCGCGGGATCACGCCCATGGCCGATACGACGGTCTGCAACCCGGGGTGGTCCGGTCCCCAGTTCCTTGGGGAACCGCAAACACGATCAGTGATGCGGAAAGGAACGCCCGTATGCCGATGCCTGGGAATGGCACGACGAAGCAACCCCCGGGCTGTGAGGCTTGCTTCGCGCGGGCTAACCGGGGTTTGTGCGGCGATTGCCAGCCGGGATCGCCCTGTGTGATCGCGAGTTACAAATCTGCTGATCGGGAATTCAAGGCCGGCCAGGATCTCTTCAGCCTCGGTGAGCCGTGCGATTCGATCTACAATCTCCTTGAAGGTTGGGTCATTCTCTATAATTTATTGGAAGATGGGCGACGGCAGATTTTGCACTTCGCATTGCCGGGCGCCGTGCTTGGATTCCATCCCGGCGGCGGCGCGATGATGACATTTGGCGCGCAAGCCTTGACGGATATCGTCGTCAGCACAATTCCGCGCAAGGCGCTTCCACCGATCGTCAAACAGCAGCCGGAGTTCGGTCTGCGGCTTGCCTGGCTGATCGCGCGCGATTGCACCCTGGCTTATGACCGTCTTACCAGCATTGGGCGGCATTCAGCCCGTGAGCGCGTTGCCCACCTGCTGCTCAAGCTGTTCGTCCGCTACCGCGCGCAATGGCCGGGCAGTCATATCGAGGAGATGCATCTTCCGCTGACCCAAGAAGATATCGGAGATGCGACGGGTCTGACCTTCGTTCATGTCAACCGGGTGCTAAGGGATCTGCGAAAGGATAGGATCCTGGAATTCCATTATCGACGGCTCCGGATCCTGGATCCGGACAAACTCGTCGACGTTGCAGGTCTTGACCCTCAGCTCGTGATGTCCTGGATCCGCTGATGGACGATCGACCGGGACAATATGGGATGGAGCGGGCGGAATGTGCGATCCAGCCTTGTTGCGAGCTGCCGCGTCATGCTCCTTCGGCTCCATTGTTGCGCAAAGACAACCGCTGATCTTCCGTCACCAGCGGCCCCTTTGCGTTGCGGCGTCACGGGTCGCGTCTGCGCCCAAAGATGCGATCTCACTCCACGACAAGCCTGTCCGTGAATATCCCCATCTGGCAGCCGAAGCCGAATTTGCCGGGCTTGTCTGGCATGGTCTCCACCCGAACCGTCTGTCCGGCCGACAGGTCCGCGCGCTTATTGAGTCAGCGAAAGCGACCTTCTCGGAACAGAGCGCCGTCTCCTCCCGCGGAAACGTTCAATTGCACCGGCTTGCCATGGCGAACGACGACGGTGTCAAGCCTATACGGCCGGTGGCGCTGCTGGCCGAGCCGAGGCGGGAACATCGTAAAGCGCCTGGAAGACCCGTTCCTCCGTCGCGTCGCGCTGCCTGCGGCCGTTTTCGATCACCTCGGAGACACGGTCAATCGCCTCCCGCTCACGACGGAGATTGGCATCGTCCTCCGGCAGCGGCTGGCGGCGCTGCTCGATCAGACGCGCGAGCGCAGCGACGCCACGCATCCACGGACTGAAGGATTCCGACAGCAGGTAGCGGCTCGTGCGCATCGGATGGAGCCATTCGAGCGTCGCCGCAGTCCAGGGATTGGAGAGCGCGCGAACGAAGGGGCTGACCATGGCCTTGTAGAATTGCTCGTTCACCTCTGAAAGATGGCGAACCTGCTCGAACTCCGCGCGCGGCGTCGCGAACCGAAGATCCTCGACACGCCGCTCTTCGAACCGGACCGAGTATTCCGGCTTATCGCAGTCGGGATTGCCGGTCGGATTGTCGATCTTCATCTCGTAGAGGCCGGGGGCGAGGGTCTCGATTTCGCCGAGGCTTTCGAGGATCGCGCGATGTTCGAACCGCGCCACCTTGGCTGACACGAAAATGCCGAGATGGCCCGCATGGGGGTTCGTCAGGTAGACAATGCGCTGACCGGCGGCCTTGAGATCGCTCGTATCCTTGTACACCACCGGGATCCAGCCGAGCGCCTGGTGCGGCGGGGTGATGTTGTCGCCGTAGGACGCGAAGATCACCAGCGGATTGCGAATACGCCGAAGGTCGGCGACGCAACCCTCGCAGATCCGCATCTTGCCCTCCTCGAGGCGATTGCCGATGAAGAGGTTCTCGACGATGGCGACGATCTCTTCCCGGCTGAGGAAATAGAAGCCATTCCACCACCGCTCGAACTCGAGGAAGCGCTCCCGTTCCGTGTCGACATGCGTGAACAGGTTGGCATATTTCTCCCAGACGGCTTCGGGCTGAAGGTTTTCGAAATTGAAGGCGAGCCACGCACCGTCCAGGCGGCCGTCGTTGAGATCGGCGAGAAGGTGGGTGGCCCAGACGCCGCCGAGCAGCCCGCCCGCGATCCGCATCGGATTGACGCCCGATTCTCCCGCCCAATAGGAGAGCGGAGAGCCGTTGAGCACGGCGGGGCCGACCAAGCCTTCGCAATCCGCCGAGAGCAGGGTGATCGCCCAGCCGGCCTGACAGTTGCCATAGAGCACCGGAGGCTTGCCGGGGTGACGTTTGACCACGTCCTCGACGAAGCGTCCGAGCGCATGCAGCACATCCGCCAGGGTCTGGCCCACGCAGGGTTCCGGAAAGAAGGAAACGAAATAGACCGGATAGCCCTCGTGCATGGCGATCCCAACCTCGGAGTCGCGCTTGAAGCCGCCGATGCCGGGCCCATGGCCGGCTCGAGGGTCGAGGATGACGACGGGTGGCTTCGCCGGATCGATACAATCCTCGATGCAATCGTCCCCGATCCGGGTGATCCGCAGGAGGGCGTAGTTGACAGGTCGTTCGAAACGGCGGGCATCGACCAGCGTCTCATAGTCGAAGTCGAGAAGCGGCGGCTTGCCGGCGCGCTCATGGGCGATCATGTTGTTGGCACGCTGGCGCAGCGTGTCCCAAAACAGAATCGACCGTTCGAAGACATCCCTCTGATAGGCCAAGGGATCACCGATGTTGATCGGCAGTCCGACTGGATTCGCCGCGACGACCGGTTCCAGGCTTTTCACCGTAGCCGCCGCTACGATATCCCGCCGAACAGCCAATTGCCGACCCGGCGACGCCTTCGGCTGGTCAACCAGCGCGGAATCCGATCTTGCTTCGGGCATCACCATCTCCATCATCTGATCTTAAGGGCGAGGAAGTTGAACAGCGGCCAGAAATCCGGCTGCCGTGCCAGCCGCACGCCACGGTCTCGGCAAGACCCCGCGGGACGCTCGTCAACACTATATGCGGCTACGATGCCTTGACGCTGCTTCCGGTGTCAGGGGTTCCATTTGCCTGCTGACGGATTTCGCCTGCGGTCTCCCGTGCCATGGTCGCACAGTAGTCTTGGACCTTCTGCGAGAGATCGAGCCAAGTCTTCGTCTGCAACGACGTCTCTTCCAGGATGGCCGCCATGACGCTCGATTCTGCCGCGATCACATCCTGCGGTCGCCGGCACTGCACGAATTCCAGAAGCGAGCGTCCGATCCGCTCATTGGCGCCAAGGAGAGTGCTCATCTGAGCGCTGTATGTCTCGCCATAGGCCTTCTGCAGATCGGACGTGAAGGCCTGGAACCGCTTGAACTGGCCGTCGAGCTTGCCGGTACTGTCGGCGCCCGACAGTCCCCACCATGCGAATACAGCGTTCATGCGATCGAAACCAACTGGCGCCTCATTCTTCGTGGCCATTGTTCTCTCCTTGATTGTTTGGTTGCAGTTTCAGGAACGCGACGTTCGATTTACTGTGATGGGTCGCATTTTGCGCTCTCGCGGTCAGTGGAGAGCCTCAAGCGCCAAAGCGACCCCCTGACCGCCGCCGATGCACAGCGTCACCAATCCGCGGCGGAGACCGTCCCGGTGCATCGCGTGAAGGAGGCGGGTCGTCAGCACGGCTCCTGTCGCACCGATCGGATGGCCATGTGCGATGGCGCCGCCCTCGACATTGACGATGTCCTCCGGGAGCCCGAGCTCTCCGATGAGCGCCAAGACGATCGCCGCGAAGGCCTCGTTGATTTCCACGCGCTCGACGTCGCCGAGCGTCCAGCCAGCGCGATCCAAGGCCTGCCGAACCGCGGGAACCGGCCCGAGACCGAACAGGCCGGGTTCGACCGCGCCGACCCCGAAGGCCACAAGACGAGCCATCGGCGTCAGGCCGTGCTTCTCGGCCCAGCGGGCATCCGCAACGATCATGCCCGCGGCGCCGCTGTTGAGGCCCGGTGCATTGCCGGCGGTAATGGTTCCATCCTTGCGGAAAGCCGGCTTCAGCTTGGCCAGCGACTCCAGCGTTGCGTCCGGGCGGTTGTGCTCATCCTTGTCGAAGATCGTCGGCCCCTTGCGACCGGGGATTTCGATCGGCGCGATCTCGGCATTGAACTTGCCGGCCGCCTGCGCCGCGCCAAAGCGCCGCTGCGTCCGCTCCGCCCAGCGGTCCTGCGCCTCGCGCGTCACCTGAAACTTGCTGACGAGGTCCTCGGTCACCAAGCCCGAGTGGTGATCGGAAAAGGCATCGTTGAGGCCATCGCGCAGCATGCTGTCGTAGATCTGGGCATCGCCCATGCGGTAGCCCCACCGTCCGCCCGACATCAGGTAGGGCGATTGGTCCATGTTCTCCATGCCGCCGGCGATGGCGCTCTCGGCGAGGCCGAGCATGATCTCCTGCGCGGCGGTCGCGATCGCCTGCGCACCCGAACCACACACCCGGTTGATGGTCATCGCCGGAACGCCGGCCGGAACGCCGGCCTTGATCGCCGCCTGCCGCGCCGGGTTCATCTTGGCGCCGGCCTGGACGACCTGCCCCATCACCACGGCGCCGATCGCACCGTCTGCGATCTTCGCGCGGATCAATATTTCCTTGATCACGGCGGCCCCGAGCTCGGGGGCGCCTATGTCTTTCAGCGTTCCGCCATACGTGCCGATGGCTGTCCGCACCGGGGTGCAGAGCACGACGTTCGACTGTGCCATGTGGATGTCCTTTCGATTTCCCGGGGGGTGCCCCTATGCCATGACTGGCCGCCATTGGCGGTGACCGTTGAGCCGGTGATGAACGTCGCATCCTCGCTCACCAGGAACTGGACGATGCGTGCGACCTCGTCGGCATTGCCCAGCCGCCCGACAGGGATTTGCCCCTCGATCCTTGCGAGAACATCTTCAGACATGGCACCGACCATGTCCGTCGCGATGTAGCCGGGCGCGACCGCGTTCACGGTGATGCCCCTCGACGCCGTCTCGAGCGCGAGCGCTTTGGTGAAACCAAGGATGCCAGCCTTCGCGGCTGCATAGTTGGTCTGACCAAGCTGCCCCTTCTGACCGTTGATCGAGGAAATATTGACGATCCGGCCGAAGCCGTGATCACGCATGGCGCCGATGACTGCTCGGCACATGTTGAAGCAGGAGGTGAGGTCGGTCGCGATGACCTCGCCCCACTGGGCAGATGTCATCTTGTGCAGCATGGCATCGCGGGTGATGCCCGCATTGTTGACGAGGATCTCAACCGGTCCGCCGAGGTCGTTCGCCACGCTGGCCACGCCATCCTGGCAGGCGTCAAAATCGGCAACATCCCATTTGTAGACTGGGATACCGGTATCGCCCGAGAACGCGTCGGCCGCTGTCGCGTTTCCGTGGTAGACGGCCGCAACCGCGTATCCCGCATTCTTGAAGCGACGCGCAATCGCGGCGCCGATCCCTCGCGTTCCGCCGGTGATGATCGCCACGCGCTTGGTGAGGTCATCTGCATTCATTGTGTTATCCGTTCTCAGGCGGCGTCTCGGTCTCGTCAGCGAGGCCCCGAGCTCGCCGGCGAATGCGCTCGGCCTCATCGCACCGGCAATCGAGGAAGCCGTGGACCGGACATGTCAGGCACATTTCCTCGAGCCTCTTGCGGAGCGCCTGGCGCCCGCGGTGAAGCCGGACCGCGATGTTGTTGAGCGTGGTGCCGAGGCTCGCGGCGATCCGATCCCGCGGCTCGCCAAGAATGTCGGAGCGCCAGACGACATCGGCATATTCGGGCTTGAGCGTCGGCAGCAATTTATGGAGGCAGCTGCAGACGGCCTCATCGGTTTCTCGATCCGGCTCGATCGCCAGGTTCTCGACGTCCGACTGCTCCATGTCGACCTCCCGGCGACGCCGCCTGATGGCGCGTCGCTGGTGATCGACGAGTGTCGTCGCCAGTATGCGCCCGAGCCAACCGCGGACCGTGCGGACGTCCCGCAATTGCCAGGCGCGCTCGATCGCCCGGAGCGAGAACTGCTGCAACAACTCTTCAGCCTCGTCCCGGCTGCCCACCCGATGATGCAAAAAGACCAGAAACTCCTCGCGTGCCTCGACAAGCGCTCGTCGTACAGCCGCGTCCGCTGGTTTTGCGGCGTCCTCTCCTTCCGGATCACTGCCCGAATGCTGAGCATTCGTCTCACGCCTGTTGGTCATCGTCCAGCCAGATCTTTCAATGGTTGAAACGTCCTCTTGAGACGTCTCTGCCAAAACCAGACAGGATTTAACGTTACGGCCGCGACCGCCCACGTTCTTTAACGCAGATCAAGCTTTCTGTTGCCGGTCGTCGCTACGAATCCGTCTCGGATATCAGCCTTTTCGCCGCGATGGGCTGATGTCCTGGCGGGATCGGAACGGACCGAACTCTCGCCGGCACGTCGTGCACCATCTTAGGTCGTTGGCCAGCGGTGGGAGAGCAAATGACCATGCGAGCAATGAGAGTCGGGGTGGCGCTGGGTCTGATCCTGCTTTCCGGATTGGTCCACACAGCAATGGCGGCCCCTAGCGGCGACAGCAGAGTCGTCGGCGAGGTCCAGATCTATATGGGAATCCTGCCGGCGGAATTAGTCCGCGGTCATCCGCAAGGCCACACGGAGAATTCCATGCATGGCGGGCAGCCGATGGCCCGCGGGCAATTCCATATCGTTGTTGCACTCTTCGACGTCAGGAGTGGACGCCGTCTCACCGGCGCCGACGTCTCGGCCCGCGTCTCCGAAATCGGACTTGCTGGGAGCCAGAAGAACCTCAATCCGATGGAGATCGCGGGCACCGAAAGCTACGGCAACTACTTTGAAATGCAGGGCAATGGACCGTTTCGGATCAGCCTGACAATTCGCCTGCGGGACCGGGCGCAGGACATCAAGGTGGAATTCGAAGAACGGCATCAGTAATAGCGACTGTGAAGTGATCGATCGAGCGCGTCGGTCATGTCGATGAACGAGGCGCTGCCATTTGTGACTACGCCGGTCAGAGAGGTGAAACCGCAGCGAGTCGTTCAAATGGAACGGATGCATTTCCACTCGGAAGAATATCAACTCCACAATAGTACAGGGCCAGCGCATATGGCCGATTGCGGGGCCCGATGGCGCTGGACGGGTCGACGCCGGCCATACGAACAGGCTCACTATGATGCAAGACTACATCACTGATCGGGAGCGCCAAGACAAACGCAAGACCGCGGGCTTGCAATCCCTCACGGCGCGCGCTGCGATTTCCTTCGGCGCTTCGCACGGCGCAAGTGGCGATCTTTAACCTGCGGCAAAGCTCTCACTGCGATTTCAGCTTTCCTCAGTGCCTCAGTCGACAGGAGGCAGACATGGATTGGATCTCCCAGAACTGGATCTGGATCGCACTTGCAATTGGCGCATTCTTCTTCATGACCCGCATGGGCGGCCGCGGAATGGGCCGATCGGCACGCCACAGCCACGGAAGCGGGCAAGACGGCCCACCATCCGACGCTGGAGCCGGTCCGCGGTCGGTTCTTGATCCCGTAAGCCGGCAGTCTGTCAGCGGCAGTTCGTCGATATCTTCGGTCTATCGGGAGCGCGCCTACTATTTCGAGTCCCGCGAAAACCGTGAGGCGTTCGAGGCCGATCCCGAAAAGTATCTGACCGGGATGGCTGCTTCGGGCCAAGCGATCGATAACCAGCGCGACGACAACCATCCCCAGCACCACCGACATGGCTGCTAGGGCGCAGAGGTCCCGGACCGTTCGGCTTGGTTCCAATACGGGTAGAGAACCTCAGAGGCCGGAATGAACCAAACGGGCACGATCGAAAACCGGACGTTCGACGAGATTCGGATCGGTGACACCGCCAGCATCGTCCATACGCTCGTCCGAAAGGACGTCGAGCTCTTTGCCGTCATGTCGGGGGACGTCAATCCCACTCATGTCGATGAAGCGTTCGCCAAGAGCGATCTGTTTCACAAGATCGTAGCACACGGCATGTGGGGCGGTGCCCTTATCTCGACCATTCTCGGCACCGAGCTGCCAGGCCCAGGCACCGTCTATTTTGGCCAGACTCTTCGTTTCCATCGCCCAGTTGGTCTCGGCGACACCATCACGGTGACCGTGCGGGTCGCCGAAAAGATTGAAGACGGGCATCGCGTCCTTCGTAAGCGTCGTCCTGGGGGCACCTTCATCGGTGGGACGTGAGAGCGCAGTCTGACGATCCTGATGGAGGATCGTTTTGTGTCTGGACTTGACCATAGACTTGAGCCGGAGATTGAGGTCCGGCGCTTCGAGGTCATCAACGGTGCGATGGGGCGGCGGCGCTGGACGGCGGACGAGCGGGCGCGGATCCTGGAAGAGACGCTGGTTCCCGGCGCCGTAGTCTCCGCGGTTGCTCGCCGCCACGGGTTGACACCGCAGCAGCTGTTCACCTGGCGCCGAGAGGCGCGCAAGGCGAGCGAGAGGGTCCCGGCGTTTGTGCCGGCCGTAGTCCTGCCGGAACCGGCTCCGGGATCTGAGCTGCCCGCCCCACCGTCACGGCCGAAACGGCGGACCCGGGAGCGCCGGGCGGCGATCGAGGTCGACGTCGCCGGGGTTCGAGTGATGATCGAGAACGGGGCTTCGCCGTCCACTATCGCAGCGGTCATCGGCGCGCTGAAGGCCGGATGATGATCGGCCCGAGCGGCACGGTCCGCGTCATGGTGGCGACGCGGCCGGTGGACTTTCGCAAGGGGGCGGAGGGGCTCGCGGCGCTGGTGCGCGAGACCATGGGCGCCGATCCATTCTCCGGCACGGTGTACGTGTTCCGGGCCAAGCGCGCGGACCGGGTGAAGCTGGTGTTCTGGGACGGCACCGGCGTCGTGCTGGTGGCGAAGCGGCTGGAGGACGGGGAGTTCCGCTGGCCGAAGATCGAGGACGGCACCCTGCAGCTGACATCGGCCCAGCTTCAGGCCCTGCTCGAGGGCCTCGACTGGCGGCGGGTGCATGAGGCACAGCGTACGACGACACCGGTCGCCGCCAGCTGAAGAGGCTCGCAGGCGCCCGGCGAATATGATTCTATCTTGATCATGGCCTCGCTCTCCACCGAGCTTCCCCGCGACCCCGAGACGCTCCAGGCGATGCTGATCGCGCGGGACGCGGAGATCGAGCGCCTGCGCCAGATCATCAAGGAGCTGCAGAGGCACCGCTTCGGACGGCGGGCGGAGAGCCTCCCCGAGGACCAGTTGCTGCTGGCCCTGGAAGAGGCCGAGCAGGTCGAGGCCTCTGGCTTCGCCGCGTCCGAGGAGCAGGTGCCGGCCGAGAAGGCCGGGCGGGTCGCGAAGCGCCGGGCAAACCGCGGGGCTCTGCCCGCCCATCTGCCGCGGATCGAGACCGTGGTCGATATCGAGAGCGACATCTGCCCCTGCTGTTCCGGCAAGCTGCACCGCATCGGCGAGGACATGGCGGAGCGGCTCGACATGGTGCCGGCCCAGTTCCGTGTCCTGGTGGTGCGTCGGCCGAAATATGCCTGCCGGTCCTGCGCGGATGTGGTGGTGCAGGCGCCCGCGCCGGCGCGGTTGATCGAGGGCGGCCTGCCGACCGAGGCAACCGTCGCCCATGTGCTCGTCTCCAAATATGCCGACCATCTGCCCCTGTACCGCCAGGCCCAGATCTATGGGCGCCAGGGCATCGCGCTCGACCGCTCGACGCTGGCGGACTGGGTGGGACGGGCGGCCTTCCTGCTGCGGCCTGTGCACGAGCGGATGCTGGCGGTTCTGAATGCTTCGCCCAAGCTGTTCGCCGACGAGACCACGGCGCCGGTGCTGGATCCCGGCCGCGGCCGGACCAAGACCGGGCAGCTCTTCGCCTATGCCCGTGATGACCGGCCCTGGGGCGGCGCCGATCCCCCTGCCGTCGCCTATGTCTATGCCCCGGACCGCAAGGGCGAGCGGCCCATGGCCCACCTCGACGGCTTCAGCGGCATCCTGCAGGTCGATGGCTATGGCGGCTACAAGGCGCTGGCCGGGCGCAACACGGTGCGCCTGGCGTTCTGCTGGGCGCATGCACGGCGCCGCTTCTACGAGCTCGCACAGAGCGGTCCCTCGCCAATCGCCGGCGAGGCCCTGCGGCGCATCGCCGAGCTCTATCACGTCGAGGCTGCGATCCGGGGGCGGCGCCCGGATGAGCGTCAGGCCACGCGTCAGGAAAAGAGCAGGCCGATCATCGAGGCTCTCGAGCCATGGTTGCGGGCGAAGCTGGCGCTGATCAGCCAGAAGACCAAGCTCGCGGAGGCGATCCGCTACGCCCTCTCGCGCTGGGAGGGGCTGACCCTCTTCCTCGACGACGGCCGCGTCGAGCTGGACAACAATATCGTGGAGCGCTCCATCCGCCCCCTGGCCCTCACCCGGAAGAATGCGCTCTTCGCCGGCGCCGACGGCGGCGCCGAGCACTGGGCCGTCATCGCCTCCCTCGTCGAAACCTGCAAGCTCAACGGCATCGACCCCCAGGCCTACCTCGCGGGCGTCATCACCCACATCGTCAACGGCCACCCCAACAGCCGCATCGACGACCTCATGCCATGGGCCTACCCAGCACAGCCAGCCCTCAGCCACGTGGCCTAAGGACAACGCTTACCGTCCTTCTCGACTGCAAGGCGGTCAATCAGCTCGGTGAGATCGTCATCAGTGGAATTGCAGATGTGATCGCGCCAACGGAGAAAATCTCTCGCCAGCGCACGATTCTGCCAGAGGTAGAGTTCGTCGAGAAAGGGCGTTGGCATCGCCATCTCATGAAATTGGTCCAAGGTCTTGAGCCAATTCGCACGGCTGTGGTGCATCCCGTCGATACGACATCACTACTCGGCGCGATCGAGGCTGCTCAACAGAAGCTGATCGTCCCCATCCTGGTCGGACCTGAGGCAAAGATTCGGGCCGCTGCTCAGCAAGCTGCGCTCGATCTGTCCCCCTTTGAAATCGTCCCAACGGAGCACAGCGATGCTGCGGCGGCACAGGCGGTCGCGATGGCGCGTGCCGGCAAGGTCGGGGCCTTGATGAAGGGGGCGCTGCACACCGATGAACTCATGGGCGCCGTAGTGGATCGCGATCATGGACTGCGGACCGCGCGGCGGGTCAGCCATGTGTTCGCGATCGACGCGCCACGCTATCCACGCCCGCTCTTCATCACCGACGCGGCGATCAATATCAATCCCAATCTCGACGACAAGCGCGACATCGTGCAGAACGCGATCGACTTGGCTCATGCCCTGGGACTCGCGACGCCGAAGGTAGCCGTCCTGTCGGCCGTCGAGACGGTGTCGTCGAAGATTCCATCGACACTCGACGCCGCAGCTCTCTGCAAGATGGCGGACCGCGGCCAGATCACCGGCGCGCTCCTCGACGGCCCGCTCGCGTTCGACAATGCCGTTTCCATCGATGCGGCAACGACGAAGGGCATCATCACTCCCGTCGCGGGCCAAGCAGACATCCTCCTTGTGCCTGACCTCGAGGCCGGAAACATGCTGGCGAAGCAGCTTGAATATCTTGCCGAGGCCGAAGTCGCCGGCATCGTGCTGGGCGCGCGTGTCCCGATCATCCTGACCAGCCGTGCAGGCACGACGGCCGCGCGGTTGGCCTCCTGTGCCATCGCGCTTCTGCTCGCCCGCTATAGGGCCGGTATCCGGCCGTGACAGGCGCAATCATGGTCCAAGATGTCGGATCTTTGATCTAGCGATCCAAGTCGGTCTCATTCAAACCGGCGGGCCTCGACATGAAGCTACGAGCAATGTCTGTTCGTGCGTGCTTCCAGAGCTTGATCATGCATTTCACTCAACATTCGCGGCTCGCCATCTACGCCCGTGGATAGTGCATTTCCAGTGTGGCGGCGCAGGCTTCTATACTGCCGATGAGGCCATCCGCAATCGAATTGCCGGGCTTCGGCGCTGTCATGAAGGTGGCAATGGCCCTGTTCCAGGCGGCTTCGCCGACGCATGTGTGGAGGGCGTTGTCGGCCAAAATCTCAACATGGCGTTCGCCCAAGGACACGAAGAGCAGCATGCCGGGACGATGTTCGTGGTCGGCCAGGATCCGTGCCGCAAACTCACGACGGGCCAAGCCGACACAGTGCTCGCGCTTGATCCGGCCAGGCACGAGCAACAAACGTAGAGGCAACCAATCAAAGATCAGAGCCGAGCTCGCGAACGTCCCCGCCTGGATCAGAAAGCCGATGGGGAGTGGCAATAGCGGCCAGAAGATCGCCAATAGGCCTCCGACTGCAAGGGCGGCTGCAGCCGCCCATATCAGCGGAAAAAGCAAATACCGATCGCTGAGCGGAGTGACCACCAACGCGAAGTGTGCGCCAGTGCGCCGTTCAACGGTCGTCATAAGCTCGTGTAGGCGTCGGCTGTCGTCGTCGGACATGCATTTCATCTTCATCACCAGCGTCCTGATGCTCCCCCGCCACCAAACGAGCCTCCGCCGCCGGAAAACCCGCCGCGCGAGAAGCCGCCACGCCCGGGCCCCCCGTGCCGTCCGCGGAATCCGCCAAGGAACAGCAGAGGCCAGAAGAAACGGCCGAAGATGAACATGATGACGATAATGGCGATGACGCTTCCGCCTCCACTACCGTCTTCGTCTTGGCTCTTTCGTTGCTCGGTTTGCTGGGGCAGGGCAGACGCATCGCCGCCCAGAACACGCAGAAGCGTCGTTGCCCCGACAAGAACGCCGGTGTTGAAATCGCCCTTCCGAAATTCGGGCAGGATGAGATTCTCGATGATCAGCCTGCTCTGTGCATCGGTGAGCCGACCCTCCAGGCCGTAGCCGACTTCAACCCGCACATTGCGTTCGTTCGGCGCTACCAACAGCAATGCACCGTTGTTCTGACCCTTTTGTCCGATCCCCCAGGCGCGGCCCAACTGATAGCCAAAGTCGTCGATGGAATAGCCTTGAAGTGATTTGATCGTTGCAATGACAATCTGGTTCCCGGTCTGCGCCTCATGCTGAGCCAGCATTTGTGTCAGCTTTTGCTGCGTTTCAGCTGAAAGGATACCTGCGTCATCCACTACGCGACCGGTGAGGGGTGGAAAAACCGGCGCTGCGTAGAGCGCGGTGGCAAGCAATACATAGACCAGCCCTGCGAGAAGTGCTTGCCATGCGACCTGCGGATGCATGCGGGGGTGGATCATAGTTTGACTTGCGGCACTTCTTGCGCCTTTTCATCGATCGTAAAGGTTTCTCTCACCTTGGCGTTCGGATAAAGGATAGCTGCGATCCATCGGCTGGGAATGGTGCGCAAGGTCGTGTTGTAGGTTTGCACCGTGCCGATATAGTCGCGCCGCGCGACGGCGATGCGGTTCTCCGTGCCCTCGAGCTGCGATTGAAGCGCTAGGAAATTTTGGTTCGACTTGAGATCGGGGTATTGCTCGCTGATAGCCAAAAGGCGTCCCAAGGCCCCGCCAAGAGATGCTTGGTTTTGTTCGAACTGACGGAAGGCGTCCGGGTTGGTGAGGATGTCCGCCGGCAAGGTCACTTGGGTGGCGCGCGCACGAGCCTCGGTGACCTGCGTCAACACCGTCTGCTCCTGTTTAGCATAGCCCCTCACCGTTTCTACCAGGTTGGGAACGAGATCGGCGCGTCGTTGATACTGGTTCAGCACCTCGCTCCAAGCAGCTTTCACCTGCTCATCCTGGGTTGGCACAGCGTTGATACCGCAGCCGGCGAGGCCGATCGCAAGAAGGAGGACCGCGCCGACGCGAGCGGCCAAGCGTGCAATCGGATGGCTCATTCTATTGTCTCCTCCCGGACGACAGGGCGATCCAGGGATGGCGGAATTGCCAGGCATTTTTCGTCTGATGCAGCCTTGGCTCCCGGGAGCGCTCAGACTTCGAGTTTTTGACCTTAGGTGGTACGCTTGTTGGGAATCTTTGATCCTGATTAAGGAACCGCGCTTTGGCCGCGCACAGTGTTAATCCGCGATGAACCTCAGCATCCGATGTGTCTTGTGACACGTACACATCGACTGCCAATCGCACAGATGCTCGCCGTCCCGAAGAATTGCGCTATCGCTTCGACGTCCATGGCAAGATTCGAGCTATTGTTGCGGCGCCAATAGACGTTGCTAAACCCACATCATTTTGGAGAGAGCTGATATAGTCCTTCAGCTTCACGTCAGCATAGGATGGTATTTGCTCAAGGCAATTTCTTGGGAGAGACCTTGCGCATATTACTGATCGAAGACGACCAGGTGCTGGGCACGGCCATCCGCGATCACATCGCGTCAAACGGCCACGGCGTCGACTGGGTGCAGCGGATCGACGACGCGCGATTGGCCCTGGCCACTGTCGGGTATGAGCTGATCCTCCTCGACCTCGGGCTGACCGACGGTGACGGTCTGGCCTTGTTGCGCGAATTGCGCGCCGCGCGAAACCCGGTGCCCGTCATCATCGCAACGGCACAGGACCAGATCGCCGTCCGTATCGAGGGGCTGAACGCGGGGGCGGACGACTATCTGGTCAAGCCGTTCGACCTCAGCGAAATGATCGCGCGGATTTCCGCCGTGACGCGCCGCTACACCGGCGATCCGAACCCCGCCATCGACATCGGCCCTGTCTCGATCGACCTGGCCCTGAGGCTGGTCACGGTGGCGGGCGAGGATGCCGGGATCACCGCGCGGGAATGGGCGGTGCTGGAACGGCTCGTCCGCCATCGTGGCGCCGTCGTCACGAAGAGCGAGATCGAGGATTCACTCTATGAATTCGGCGCGGAAATCGACAGCAACGCCGTCGAAGTCTATGTCAGCCGTCTGCGCAAGAAGCTCGGCAGGGAGTTCGTGAGCACCGTCCGGGGCCTCGGCTACAAGGCGGGAAGCTGAGATTGGCGCGTCCTTCGATAGCCTGGCGCCTCGCCGCCGGTCTTTCGGCGACCATGGCCGTGCTTTGGATCGGAGCCGCGGGCCTCGCCGGCACGGTCATGTATGCTCAGATCAACGAGGCTTTCGACCAATCCTTGCGCCAGGGTGCGCTTCGTCTGCTGCCGCTGGCGGTTCATGAAATCGGCGAGGGTGACAAATATGGCCTGGATCGCGTGCGGGGTTCCGATCGCGACGAGGACGAAGCCTACTTCACCTACTACCTGATCGATCAGCATGGCGCCATGGTTCTGCGGACGGACGACGCCCCGGACATCTCGCCGCCGGTCCTCGTCTCGGCCGGCTTCTCGGATGTCGACGGCAAGCGCCTGTTTTCGAAGACGGACCCCCGATCCGGATTCTCGATCGTCCTTGTCGAGCGCACGGAGCACCGCCGCGCGGCTTTGAGGGCAGCGCTGGCTACAATCCTGTGGCCGCTCGCCGGGCTAATACCGCTGGTCGGGGGCGGCATCTGGATCGCGATCCGGCTGGGGATGCGTCCCGTCGAGCGGTTGACGCACGACATTTCGCAGCGCGGCAGCCGGAACTTGTCGCCTTTGACGTCGGACGGACAGCCTGCGGAACTCGCGCCCATCGCAGAGGCGGTGGCAAGCCTGCTCACGCGCCTTAGCGCGGCACTAGATGCGGAGCGGGCGTTTGCGGCCAGCAGCGCCCACGAATTACGAACGCCGATCGCTGGAGCCTTGGCTCAGACGCAGCAATTGGCGATCGAACTCGGCGACCAGCCGGCCGGCCGGCGTCTGAGGGAGGTCGAGTTCTCCTTGAGGCGCCTGGCGCAACTGTCCGAAAAGCTGCTGCAGCTCTCGCGCCTCGATGCGGGCTTCGCGCAGGCGGAGTCGGCCTCCGATCTTCTCCCGGCTCTGCGTCTGGTGGTGCGGGACTTCCAGGTGGCATCGAGGACGCAGTCACGGGTGAGATTGCAGGTTGCGCAAGGACTGGCCCTCGTCGGCCGGATCAACCTTGATGCCTTCGCCATCGCCGTGCGCAACCTGATCCAGAACGCCCTGATCCATGGTGCGCCGGATGGCTTGGTCGAGGTTATCGCCGGGCCGGGCCGACAGGTTCGCGTGATCAATGCGGGGCCGGTTGTCCCCGGAGCAACGCTGGCGCGGATCGCTGAGCCCTTCAGGCGCGGCTCCACATCGGCCAAGGGAACGGGCCTCGGCCTGTCCATCGTCCGCTCCATCATGGACCAGACGGGTGGAAGCCTGACGCTCCGTTCGCCCGCGATCGAGAGGAAGGATGGCTTCGAGGCCATTCTCCAATGGCCGGACGAGTTGCCTTCGGAAAAAGTGGCCGTCCATTGCCGTAGTGCGGTCGTGGGTACCGTCGATGACGACTTGCCGGTGCATCACCTACCACCGCAGGTATCGGCGAAACGTTGAAAAGCTTGCGGCCACGCACTGGAGCGACAGCCGGCTTTCCGCCGACCTCTCGCGGACGATGATGGAGCAGGATTCAAGCCGGCGTCATGCGGCGAAGGGTATCGTCCTTCAGGACGAAGTGATGGTACAGCGCCATGAGACCGTGGAGACCGGCGATAACGAGAAACACGGTTCCGCCGTTGCTGTGGAGGTCCGCGACGATACCCGGAGGTTGCTGGACCGGTGCCGTCAGGGCCGGCAGGGTCACTCCGAACACGGTAACTGGGATGCCTAGCGCCGAGGCGGCGTACCATCCCGAAAGCGGCATGGCGATCAAAAACGCATAGAGCACGGCATGGCCGGCCTTGGCGGCAAGCTGCAGCAGGGGAGCGCTGCGTGGGTCGAGCCGAGGAGCACCGCCGGCCAGCCGCGCGATGAGCCGCGGCACCACGAGCACCAGCACGGCGAGACCGAACGCGAAGTGTACTGTTGGAGGGTTCTTCAGAATCTGTGGTCCGCCTTCGCCGAGGAACCAGGCGACCACCACGCAAATCGCCGTCAGCCAATGCAGTACGATCATGAATTTCGAGTAACGCTGAACCATGTGCCGCCTCGGCTGTCTTTCCATAGGATTGTTGCCGGCGCAACTAGACCCTACCAAGCTGACACCCACCTGAAGCTCAAGCGCAGCGTCCAAATGAACGTAGCCTTACGTGACGCCGCGAGCGGAATGGCCAAGTAGCCCCGCGATCGTAAGCTCGGAAAACCCGAAGGCGCCAGCTCCGCTGGCGAAGGTGTGACGAAGGACGTGAGGCGTCTCAGAGTTGCCAGGGCGGTACGGCAGGTTGTGCATGCTGATGCTCATAGAACGTCGAGGCCAAACTGGGCGACCTTCACCGCCACGCACTTCCCCAACGTGCACGCGAAGATCGCCGATTTGAGGTGTATGGAGTGGATGCTCAAGAACGTGGTTGTGCGATGCGCTAGCGGCACACTGCCGGAATGTCCTCTGATCGAGGCGCTGTTCCGTGTGGCCGCCGTTCACGCGACGGCGCCAACGCCGACTGGATGCATTCTGCCCCGAATTGAACGACGGTTGAGCAGACGCGCTACGATCAATCGGAAATTGTCTTTGGTGCCTCGCCTTGGCGAGCCAACAGGACTTGCCCATCCCAATCAGCATCGGTCATTTCGACAGCCCGCAAAACGAGACGTCCCCCACCGAGAGACCCTGCCAGGACTTGTCGCGGCGCATTGACGTCAGTCTGCGTCGAGGCCACCGAGACGAGCGAAAAGGGACGATAGAGGCGTTCCTCGACGACCGATCCGATCCAGAGCGGAGCGGTCTGTCCATTTGTGAGCTCGAGGTCGACGGCCCACAGTCGGAGCACGAGACGCGACGCGGTGGGTGTACCAACGCTATTGGGTCGAATGAGAGTGAGGCTGGGAAGACGCCCGCTGGCGAAGAGAGGAACAACCGGAAGATTGGCGGGGTCCGCCGATGGGGTAAGCCAGCTTAGGGCGCTCAAGAGCTCCCAGGCCGCTGATGTGTGCCACCCATCCCGCAGCAAGGCGTCTTGCAGGTCCCGCAGGCTACCGGTCCACTGGAAGGTCAGCGGCTCCTCCACCTCGCCGGTAAGATCGATCCGCCTACCTGGCAATTGCTGCCAACCCGATGCCCACCATTCGGCGGCGGCCATCGTCGGCAGCACGCTTTTGACGGCATAGCGATCGCTGTCCGTTGCGTGGTTGCGGTAGATGTTGAAGCCACCGGCGAGGACAACCGCCGCACATCCGACGGCGAGCAGGCCGCCCGGCTCAACGCGTTCTACTTTCCGCCGCAGATAGGACAGCCCGAGCAGCGCCAGCCATGCAGACCCGAATGCCAGGCCTCCGAGCACGTCGGAAAGCCAGTGCGCACCGAGGTAAAGGCGTGAAAATCCGATCAAAAATATCAGGGTTGCCGCGCCGAGAGCGACCGATACGCGCAGTGCCGAGCGAAACTCACGCGCGATGAGGAAGGTGAGGAAACCGTATAGAACCAAGTTGATTGTGCTATGACCACTGGGGAAGGAAAACGCGCTCCAGCCTGAGTAGTGCAGATCACCGGGCCGCGCTCGATGCAGTGCCATTTTGATCGCGGTATTGAGCGCCGAGGCGCCGGCGATCGCAACCAACCAATAGGCTGCCGTGCGCCATGCCCGTTTCCAGGCAAGCCACAGGAAGACGATGACAGTGACCGCCACGACGACGACGGTATCCCCAAGTTCAGTGATGGCGATCATTACCGCATCGCCGGGCGCCGTGCGGAGATCCTGGAGAGCGCGGTAGATAGCGCTGTCGGCCAGCACCAACGGATCTCTGCTGACGACGTCTTCAAGGATACCGAAGAAAAGCCACGCCGCGCCGACGAGCAGAACAGTCAATAATGCGAGAGTCCGCGCCTCGTGCCGCTCTGGGTCGAGCAAACTGGAGAGATTGCGGCTGAGCCAGGTGTCGCGGGTGCCGACCCAGCCCCGCAGCCGTTCCACACCAATGATGAGAAGGGGTATGCCGCGGCGCAACGTCCAGCGCACGATATGCAGAATGACCCAACCCACTGCGGCCAGAACGACCAGAAGGACGGCGAGCGGCTTGGCGGCCGTGCCGAGAATGCCGAAGGCGGCCCCGACGAATACGCCGGGCAGAATATGCGACGGAGCCCAGGCGAGCGCCGATGCGACATTGACGGCGTAGAATCGGCGGACCGGCATTCCCAGCACACCGGCGAGGAGAGGAACGAAGGCGCGGACGCCCGGTGTGAAGCGTGCGAGAAAAACACTCTTGTCGCCGTGGCGGGTGAAAAACGATTCGCTACGCTCGATCAGTCCCGGATGCCGGTTCAATGGCCAGAGGCCAAGAATCTCGCGGTGGTATCGATGCCCTAGCCAAAACGAAACTCCATCACCGGCGACGGCGCCAAACGTGGCGGCAGCCAGCAACGGCCAGAGCACCAACGCGCCGCTCGGTACTAAGGTGCTGAGTGCCAGGATCCCGACCGTACCCGGTATGACGGCACCGATGATCGGGATCGACTCCGAAAGGGCTAGGAGAAACACCGCCAGATAGGCGACATGCCGATGTGCCGTCAGGAAATCGACTATCGTTAGGACCAAGGACGTCATCATCCGACGGTGCCTATCGAATGCCGGTGATGACGCGATCGATGCGCGTATCTTCTCGATAGGCTGCGTGCACGATGACGCCTACAATAATTCTTTTGGCGCTCCGCCACGGCATCTCAGGCGACCGTGCCGAAGATGGCCCCGATCCCGGCCGTCACGGCCATTGCGAGAGCCCCCCAGAACGTCACGCGGATTGTCGGCTTCAGGATGTCGGCTCCGCCGGCTCTGGCGCCGATCATGCCGAGCAGGGCCAGGAACACGAGCGAACCAACTGAAACAGCTGGCAGCAGCCAGCTCGATGGCGAGACGAGCACGAGCGCCAACGGCGCGGCCGCTCCGAGGGAAAAGGTCGCCGCGGACGCCAGCGCTGCTTGCACGGGACGCGCCGTGGTGATCTCCGAGATGCCGAGTTCGTCCCTGGCATGGGCGCCCAATGCGTCCTTGGCCATGAGCTGCTCCGCGACCTGGCGGGCAAGCCCGGTCTCGACGCCTCGGGAGACATAGATCTGAGCCAGTTCCTTCTTCTCGAACTCCGGATCACTCGCGAGTTCGCGCTTTTCACGTGCGAGATCGGCATGCTCAGTGTCGGACTGCGAACTGACAGAAACATATTCCCCCGCAGCCATGGACATGGCGCCGGCGACTAGACCGGCGACGCCCGTCAGCAGGACATTGCTTGAGGAGGCCGCTGCCGAAGCCACGCCCAGGATCAGGCTCGCCGTCGAGATGATCCCGTCGTTTGCGCCCAGCACAGCGGCGCGCAGCCAGCCAATTCGCCCGACAAGGTGCCTCTCGTTATGCATGCGACTCATGTCAGCCTTGCTCCATTGATTTCATCCGCAGCGCTTCCCTCACACAAGCATTGCTGAAATCCCGGTTTGATCTACCAGAGGGAGATGTCTTGGAACTTACAGAAGCTCGATATCCCATCGGGGGAATACGCCTCGAAGCATGGTATCGACAAAGCTCGCGCTGCGAGACGCCCCCCGTTCGGAGTCCTTGGGAAATGGCAACAGACACACCGCCTGCCGGGCCGAAATCGCGTGCCAGGCTGCCGCCAGGCGTCTGGGCGCTCGGTTTCGTCAGCATGTTCATGGACATCTCGTCGGAGATGGTCAACGCGCTGCTGCCGGTCTATCTCGTAACCGTGCTCGGCGCGTCGACGCTGACGGTCGGCTTCATCGAAGGCATCGCGGAAGCGACCGCCAATATCACCAAAATCTTCTCGGGCGCGCTGTCCGACTGGCTCGGCAAGCGCAAGTTGCTGACCGCCCTCGGATACGGTCTCGCTGCCGTCACCAAGCCGATCTTTCCGCTGGCCAACTCGGTCGGCTGGGTGGTCGCCGCACGTTTCATTGATCGTATCGGCAAGGGCGTCCGTGATGCTCCGAGGGACGCGCTCATCGCCGATCTTGCGCCGGCGGAGGTGCGGGGCGCGAGCTTCGGCCTGCGGCAGGCGCTCGATACGGTCGGCGCCTTTGTCGGGCCGCTCGCCGCGATCGTCCTGATGTCACTCAGCTCCGACAATTTCCGCTTCGTGTTCTGGATCGCGATCATCCCGGCGTTCATCTCGCTCGCCGTGATGATATTCGCCGTCCACGAACCGGTCCGGCGTGAAACCGATGCCAAGCCGCGACTGCGCCTCGCGGATGCGAAACGCCTGTCCCGCCCGTTCTGGATCGTGGTCGGCGTCGCCACGATCCTGACGCTCGCGCGGTTCTCGGACGCGTTTCTCATCCTGCGTTCCCAGAATGTCGGTCTGCCGATCGCGCTGGTGCCCGTCGTCATGGTGGTGATGAACGTCGTCTATGCGCTTGGCGCTTATCCGGCCGGCGTGCTCTCCGACCGGATCGGCCGAGGTGGATTGCTCGCTGTCGGCATCGTCTGCCTGATCGTCGCCGACCTCATCCTCGCGCTCGGCACAACGGTTCCTCTGGTCATGCTCGGCGTGGTGTTCTGGGGGCTGCACATGGCGCTCACCCAAGGCCTCTTTGCCAGCCTCGTGGCCGATACCGCGCCCGAGGATCTGCGCGGGACGGCGTTCGGCGTGTTCAACTTCGCGGGGGCGACCTTCTACAAGTTCAAGGCCAAGTACGGCGGCATGGACGTGTCGGATGCCCGGCGGCTGAAGGCGCTGGAAGAGGAAAACGCGCGGCTGAAGAAGCTGCTGGCCGAGCAGATGCTCGACAACGCCATCCTGAGGGATGTCAGCTCAAAAAAATGGTGACGCCCGATGCAAGGCGCAAAGCCGTGGCTCATGCCTGTGCCGCGCACGGGGTGAGCCAGCGTCGGGCGTGCCAGGCACTGGGCGTCGATCGGGCCAGCGTGCGCTATCGGAGCGTACGTCCCGATGACGCCAGTCTGCGGGAGGCCATGCGGGCCGTGGCCGGCGAGCGCCGTCGCTTCGGCTATCGGCGGATCCACGTCATGCTGAGGCGCCAGGGCATCGTCATGAACCAGAAGAAGCTGCGCCGGCTGTATCGGGAAGAGAAGCTTCAGGTCCGTCGGCGCGGGGGACGCAAGCGAGCGCTCGGCACGAGGCGTCCTATCCTGGTGCCGGATCGGATCAACGTCCGCTGGAGCCTCGACTTCGTGTCAGATGCCTTCACGGACGGTCGGCGCTTTCGGGTGCTGGCCGTGGTCGACGACTTCAGCCGGGAGTGTCTGGCGCTGGTGGCCGACACCTCGCTCTCGGGCCTTCGGGTGACGCGCGAGCTCAACGCGCTGCTCGCCATCCGGGGCAGGCCTGCGACCATCGTTTCCGACAACGGCACGGAGCTGACCTCGATGGCAGTTCTCAAATGGTGTCAGCAGACCGGCGTCGAATGGCACTACATCGCTCCCGGCAAGCCTATGCAGAACGGGCTCATTGAGAGCTTCAACGGTCGCTTCCGGGATGAGTGCCTGAACGAGACCCTGTTCTCGAGCCTGGGACACGCTCGTGCCGCCATCGCCGTATGGAAGGAGGATTACAATCTGAACCGGCCCCATTCCGCCCTCGGCAATCGAACCCCTGCCGAGTTCGCCACAGCAATCGCACTGGAAACCAAGGCCGCCTGAGGCCATAAATCAACCTTCGGACTCTCTCCTAAGCCGGAGGAGAAAAGGGTCTCAGGTCACAAGGATTGATCTGCCCTCTCGCCCCGAGACTCAGGCCGTCAACCATCCGCGCCAGAATCCCTTCAGGATCTCCAGAACGACAACCAGACCTACGGCGATGCCGAACGCGACGGCGAGATCATCGGCGTGCAGAGGCCCGAAGCGAAAAAGATCGCGCGCCCACGCCAGGGCAGTGCCCAGTAGGACGCCGGCCACGGCGCTTACCCGCCACAGCGCGTGATTGTCCCACCGCAGCGCCCCGCGCACCGAGCTGTCGAAGGAGCGGTTGCCCAGCACCAGTCCCAGATTGGCCAGGACGAGCGACACGAAGGTGAGCGCACGCACATCCTCCGCGGGCATGCCGCGCCGCAGCGCAAGCAGATAGAGTACGGCAACCGCCGCGAAGGCGAGAACGCCCTGCAGCAGGCTCCAGAGCACGAGCCCCGACGTGAACAGATGGCTCGTCACCGCGCGCGGCCGTCGGCTCATGATGTCCTTCTCCTCCTTTTCCGCCTCGAAGACCAACGAGCAAACGGGATCGATGATCATCTCGAGAAAGGCGATGTGGATCGGCGAGAAGATGATGGACAGGCCGGTCAGCAACGGTAAATGCAATTACATGCTGTCCGGTTCAACCGTGAATGAGCTTCCGTCAATATTCTTCGTAGGTGGCGGGAACAGCCCCGGAGATATTCTCCGCTTGCTTGCCTTCGACGATGAGCATAGCTGTCGCGGCCTCAATGCGACGCTCAAGTTCCGTCATGAAATGCCGCCGATCAAGTCCAGGCTGGATTGGTGGCAGAAACTCAACGAGGACCGTGCCGGATCGTTTTAGGAAGGAGCGCCGGCGCCAGAATAGACCAGAACTGAGCGCTACCGGCACGACCGGAAGACCAAGCTGCATGTAAAGCGCGGCGACCCCGGGATGATAGGCTTGGCGAGCTGCCACCGGCGTGCGCGTCCCCTCCGGGAAGATCGCGATCGAGCGACCGTCTGCTATCGCAGAGCGAGCTGCCGCGACCATCGGTCTTAGTGCTTTCGGGCCTGCCTCGCGATCGATGATGATCGCCTCGCCGCGTTTCATATACCAGCCAAATACCGGTATCCTCGCCAAGCTCTGCTTCAGCACGATCGCCGGATTCTTAAGCAAGACCCACAGCGCAATGGTCTCCCAGGCGGACTGGTGCTTGAGCGCAACGATAACCGGGCCTTCGGGCAGATTATGTCTGCCGCGCACCTCGTAGGTCAGTCCGACGATTGACCGCAGTAGCGACAGGGAAACGGTCGCCCACAGTTCGGATACCCGCGCAGCCGCGCGTTGCGAGATGAAAAGCGCTGGCAAGGCAAGGACAGAAAGAAGAGTTGTCCAAGAATAGAACGCCAGGTCGAATAGGAGGGAGCGAACGAGGGTCACCGTGCAAGGCCTCCGCTATACGCCGGACGGGAAACTGATTGAGGGGGCGCATCGACATCCGCCGCATCAATCTTGTGCAGCTGCTCCCAGCTCTGGATGTAATCGCGGGTCAGCGGTGCGGCATTGACACGCTTGCTCACCTGAATCTGGAAATTGATGAGGCCGCCGTGGCGAAAGGCTGCTTCGCAACTGGCCAGGTAGAATTCCCACATCCGGCAGAACCGCTGGTCGTAGATTTCCGCGACGCGCCCACGGTTTGCGATGAACCGTTGCCGCCACGCCTTCAGCGTTTCTGCATAATGTAGCCGCAGTATCTCGATATCGGTCACGTACAGTCCGGCCCGCTCGATGGCGGGCAGAATCTCCGACAGCGCCGGGACGTACCCACCCGGAAAGATGTACTTGTTGATCCAGGCGTTGGTCGCGCCGGGGCCGTCGGCGCGACCAATCGTATGGATCATTGCCACCCCGTCGTCCGTGAGGAGATTCCTGACCTTCTTGAAGTATTCGCGGTAATGTCCCACCCCGACATGCTCAAACATGCCGACCGAGACGATGCGGTCATACCGGCCTTCTTCTTGGCGATAGTCCTTTAGCAAGAATCTCACCCGGTCCCCCAGGTCCGTCTCGGCAGCGCGTCGTTCGGAGTATGCGTGTTGCTCGGTCGACAGTGTCAGGCCTGTAACGTCAACGGCGGCAACCTGGGCGAGATAGAGACCGAGCCCACCCCATCCAGATCCGATGTCGAGAACCCGCTGCCCTGAGCTCAGTAGCAACTTAGCCGCCAGGTGACGCTTCTTTTGTTCTTGTGCGCGCTCCAGTGTGTCGTCACTTGAGTTGTAGTACGCACAGGAATACTGACGGTCTGCGTCTAGAAATTGCTCGTAGAGCGCGTCCGACAGGTCGTAGTGGTGCGCGACGTTCGCGCGTGCGACTGGGATGGGATTGTGCTGAACAAAGCGTCGGACGAGGCGACTCAGGGCTGCACGTGCGCGCCTCACCCCTTGGCCAGTGCTCCAGCCGATGTTTGAAAAGCAGAGATCAAGAAAGCCGTAGATATCCCCGTCGTCCACCAATAATGCGCCATCCATGTAGGCCTCGCCGAGGGCAAGATCTGGATTGAGGAGCAGGCGCGGAATCACAGCTGGATCCACGATACGAATCGTAATTGACGGTGTTCCGTTACCGATGTGATGGACGCCTCCGTTCGGCGCGATCACAGTCAATCTGCCGTCGTGGATGATCTGCCCAAGCAGCCTCCGAAACAGGAGCATTGTCGCATTCGTGCTCATGTTTTTGAGCGACCGAATTGGGCTTGATCGACTCACTTCGCTATCAATCGGTTGGGGCCTCTCAGAAACGGTGGAAGCAGACGAAGGATCGGATTGGATGCTCATCCTTGGGCCCCACGCAGACGACGGCTGTTGAATGCCAATGAACCCCGCGGAGCGGGCGCATTCTTTGATTGGGGTTAAACATCGGTATTCGATGATGGCTTCAATCGATCGCCGATGAGAGCGGCCGCGACGACGGCTCGGGTGCACCGTGGGTTCCAGCAAAAGCGGAAGGCGACATTCACAACGCTCGACTGCTCTTTAACCCCGAGCAATGTTTCGCTTCGGTCGAGCCGAGAGACTATCGATACGTGATCGACACAAGGAGATCTTCAATGGCATTGATGCGAGCAGCCGTTTTTGTCGAACCTGGCCGCATCGTCCTTGATGAAAAGCCGATTCCAGACATTGGTCCGCTTGACGCGCTCATCCGGATTACGACCACGACGATTTGTGGAACCGACGTGCATATTCTCAAAGGTGAGTATCCGGTGGCCAAAGGCCTGACCATCGGTCACGAGCCGGTCGGGGTGATCGAGAAGCTCGGCTCCGCCGTTTCCGGTTTTCACGAGGGGCAGCGCGTCATCGCCGGCGCAATCACGCCGAGCGGTCATAGCAATGCTTGTCTTTGCGGCTATCACTCGCAGGACGGGGCAGGCACCAAGCACGGGTGGAAGCCGGCGGGCGGTTGGAAATTCGGCAACACGATCGATGGCTGTCAGGCCGAGTTCGTGTGCGTTCCTGATGCCATGGTCAATTTGAGTCTCGTACCCGAAGGCTTGACCGACGAACAGGTTCTGATGTGCCCGGACATCATGTCTACAGGCTTCGTCGGCGCGGAGAACGGAGACATTCGCATCGGCGATAGCGTCGTGGTTTTCGCTCAAGGGCCGATCGGCCTTTGTGCCACCGCCGGCGCCAAATTGAGAGGCGCCACGATGATCATCGCCGTCGATGCGATCGCCGAACGAATGGCCGTGTCGCGCATGCTCGGCGCGGACTTCATCATCGATTTCAAGAAAGCTGACCCTGTCGAGGAGATCATGAGGATCACGGACGGGCGCGGGGTTGATGTTGCGATCGAGGCCCTCGGGACGCAGGCAACCTTCGAGGCTGCGCTGCGCGTGCTGCGGCCGGGCGGCACGCTGTCGAGCCTTGGCGTCTACTCGACCGACCTTCGGATCCCGCTTGGGGCCTTCGTTGCTGGGCTAGGAGATCACAAGATCGTCACGGCGCTGTGTCCGGGTGGCAAGGAGCGGATGCGGCGGCTCATGGACGTGATCGCTTCCGGAAGGGTCGATCTGACGCCGCTGATCACCCACCGCTACAAGCTCGACGACATCGAGAATGCCTATGACCTCTTCTCCCATCAGCGTGACGGGGTGTTGAAGGTTGCCATTACTCCGTAGCGCCTGAAGCGCCACTCGTTGCCGATACACTGCTGCGACGAACTACTGGTCCTTAACCAAGCGCTTTTCTAAAACATTCGGAAGCCTCAAGATGTCTCGGGAGGAAAGCAGTTCTTCACCCTTCGATCCCCGGGGTGACACGACACCATCTTCGCCCTGATATCGGTGGTCACCCTTACCGTTCGAAGAGTTGTGGAGCCCAGCTTCAATTTTCGCGGAGAATTTCCGGTTCCGCTTGATCTCAACCACGAAGGGCCGAACCGACTGTTTCATCCGTCCTCTCCAATCTCTCGGCAGGGCTTGCATGCCACGACACCGATGTGACTGGCGTTTGATCTCAGTCAATTCCGTCGCAGCGGCACACTTACCTCAACCAATACATCGTCACTCGAAGGACCGGACTGCCTGGCAAACGCCGGAGTGCCGAACTCGACTTCCCGCCAAGCGGCATTCGGGCCCCCAAGGCCTTTTGAGCGACAGGGGTCGCGCGTCAGCGCGATCCAGACCTATCCCGCGGCCATTCCTGCAACGCAACAATCCAGAGACCCACCAAGTTGGCCAGAGGCACGAGCGCAACGATCGACCAAAGTGGCGAGAATCCAATTCGAGCGAGAATGCGTCCGACGGGGTAAAGCAGCAGCGTGACAAACAAGACGAAAGCGATCCAGTGCCAAGCCGACCAATAGCCAATCATCATATAGGGTTGGTCCATCATTAGAATGTCCTTAGCACTTTTGCTGCGTGAATTCACAACCTGAGATACAAGAATCTGCGAAGGGGCGAGCCCTCCGTCCAGGCTCGTCGCGGCAACACGCAAAGCCAGATACTTCTCGTGTCAACACCACCAATTGACATGTCTCAGCAGCCATGCCGACCTAACGTGCGACGATTTCATCGTAAGATGGCAAGTTCTATGCTGGACTAATTACTCCGAGATAAGGCCGTTCGTAACCGCCGCCTTGTCGTACAAGAATACGAGATTGGGGTCGGGGAGGTCGCGAGCGCGGTCCTTACCGTCGAAGTCGAAGCGCGTCAGGAAATCTCGGATGACATTAAGCCGTGCCTCTGACTTGTCGTCCGCGCGCACGACGGTCCAGGGCGCAAATGGCGTGTGCGTACGGGCCAGCATCTCGTTCCGGGCTACACTATAATCGTCCCAGTGCTTTGTCGCTGTATCGTCGATCGGGCTCAGCTTCCACTGCTTGAGCGGATCGTCGCGGCGATCCTTCAGCCGGCGCTTCTGTTCGGTTCGCGAGATATCCAAATAGTATTTGAGGATGGTGACGCCACAATGGGCGAGCAGCTGCTCGAACAGCGGGGCCGTCATGAGGAACTCGTCATATTCCTCGTTGCTGCAGAAGCCCATTACCCGCTCGACCCCGGCGCGATTGTACCAACTGCGGTTGAACAGCACGATCTCCCCGCCTGCCGGCAGATGCGGCACCCAACGTTGGAAATACCAAGACTTCTGGTCTCGGTCGGACGGTTTGCCCAGTGCGACCACCCGCGTCTCGCGCGGGCTGAGATGCTCAACGATTCGCTTGATCGTTCCATCCTTGCCGGAGGCGTCCCGTCCTTCGAAGATCACGAGAACCTTCTTGCTGGATTTGATGAGGTGCTTCTGAAGGCCCGCCAGCTCCACCTGGAGTTCGTGAAGTGCTTGTCTGGTGGCTTCGTGTTTTTCTTTCTTGCCCATCTGGAATTCCTGTCATGAAGTTTGTTGCATTCCGAAGTATCGTCGGTGGCAATTCAACGGTACGAAAGCGCAGCCGCCTGCCAACCTAGACAGGCGTTCACCGGGGGCCGATCCTACTCAGTCGGATATCTTCGGCTTGCCAATTCGTAACTCCCATTCTCTCGCTGAATCGCGATCTAAAGGCGCCGAAATCCATCAGTGCGCCGTTTCAAGAGCGGCGGGAGAGTTAACCCGTGCCAGGAGGCCCGGGATACCAAGACTTGCGACGACGCCTCCCAGCACCACGAGGGCCGTTAGCGTGAAGGGCGCGTTTGGCACGAAGGAAACCCCAAACAGCAGACCGCCAGCGGCCGATCCTGCCGCTTGGCCGAGACTTGCGGCCGCAGTCTGCCGACCCAATTCCGCTCCTTGCCTTTCCCCCGCACTGAGCGAAATCCAGTACGTCGCGATGGGGGAGAGGATACCAGCGCTGGCCGCGATCGCGGCTACGACGATGGCCGTAGGCACGGTCGCTGCGGCGAATGGCACGGCGGCGACGCTCACTGCCAAGACAACAAGGGCGGGCGTGAGGAACCAGCGTGTGGTCTCCGGCTTGACGAGCGGCGAGAAGACGATCGTTTGAGCGACCAACATGACGAGGCTGCACACACTGAACATGAGCCCGATCTGGTAGGTACTCATGTCGAGAACTTGCATTCCGCGAAGCGACAGGCCGACTTCGAAGGCACCCACAGCCGCGGCGGTTACGAACGAAATGACAAGGAGGCGTGGAAGGGCGGCACGGCCCTCAGGCCCACTTGCAACTCCCTCCTGATTTACGCCGCGCTCCATGGCGTCAGGCACAAAGAACCATACTGCCAGCGCCACCAGAAGCGAAAAGCCCGATGTCGTTAAATAGGGTGAAAGGGAAATTGCAGCCTCGCCCGAGCCTGGAAGGAGTTCGCGGGCGACAACCACGGTGAAGCTTCCCAGCATCGGCCCGACCAGGAAGCCGATGGCACCGGCAATGTTGAGCAGAGCAAAGCGGCGCGCGCGCCATTCCTTGGTCCGAGCATAGTCGCCGACAAGGGCATAGGCTGCGGGCACAATGGAAGCCGCGAACAACCCGTTCAGGAAGCGGCCGAGATAGAGCAGAGGGAGGCCATCGGCGAGCGCAAACAGTGCCAGGGTCAAGGAGAACCCCATCAGTCCCGCGAGCAGCACGGGGCGGCTACCATGCCGATCCGCAAGGCGGCCCCATAGTGGTGCGAACAAAAACAGCGCGAGGGTGTAGGTTCCGGTCAGTATGCCGGTATGCCGCGATAGGACAGTAGGATCCGTCGTTCCTGCTATCCGTTGAATCGCAAGCGGAAGTATCGGCAGAAGGAATCCGTAACCCACGGTAATCGTGAACATTGCCAGAAGCAATGAGATCATCATCCACCATCGCAATGGTTGGAAAGAACTTGCCGCGATCACGCCGCCGCCTCGACTGCGGTTTCCGTTGAACCACTTTGGACTCTGCTGCCGCGCGTGATGCCGGCCAGCCGTGTGCGCTTGAGCATCAGGGCGTTGATCGCCACCAGAGCCGAGCTGCCCGACATGGCGAGAGCGGCGATTTCGGGGCTCAGCAGCATTGGGTAGAGCACGCCCGCTGCGAGCGGGAAGGCGATGACATTGTAGGCCACGGCCCACCACAGGTTCTGGTGCATCTTGCGCAGGGTTGCGCGGGAGAGCTCGATGGCGCCGACGATGTCGTACGGATCGCTCTTCATCAGCACGACGTCGGCGCTCTCGATGGCGACGTCCGTCCCCGCACCGATGGCGAACCCCACATCGGCCTGGGTGAGTGCCGGAGCGTCGTTGACGCCGTCGCCGACCATCCCGACCTTGTGGCCTTGTGCCTGCAGTTCCTGAATCTTCGCCGCCTTCTGGCCCGGCAGTACATCCGCCAGCACCATATCAATGCCGAGAGTTGCGGCGATTCGCTTCGCCGTGCCGGCGTTGTCGCCGGTCAGCATGGCGACCTGGACGCCACGCTCGCGCAGCTTGGCTACGGTCGCCTGGGCGGTCGGGCGCGGTGCGTCGGCGATCGCGACGATGCCGAGAAGGCGGCCGCCACGGGCGACATGAACCACGGTTCGGCCGGCGCCCTTCAACTGCTCCGCCGCATCGGCGAGTTCGTCAAGGCCGATCTTTTCCTCGTCCATGAGCCGACGGTTGCCGAGAAACGTCGTCTGACCCTCGATCTCGGCGCGGGCGCCTTTCCCCTCGAGATTGAGGAAGGACTGCGCGTCCGGCACAGTGAGCCCTTCAGCGCGTTCGATGATCGCCAGCGCGAGCGGATGATCCGAACCGTGCTCGACCGCGGCCGCGATGCGCAGCACCTCATCGGGCGACGCCTGGCCTGCCGCGATCACGTCGACCACGCGCGGCTGACCCATGGTCAGCGTGCCGGTCTTGTCGAAAACGATGACGTCGAGCTTGGTCGCATCCTCCAGCGCGGACGCGTTCTTGAACAGGATGCCGTTCATCGCGCCGAGCCCGGTTCCCACCATCACCGCCATCGGCGTGGCGAGCCCCAGCGCATCGGGACAGGCGATGACAAAGACGGTGATGGTCAGCGTCAGCGCGAAGAGGAGGGTCTGACCGATCCAGAAATACCAGACCGCGAAGGTGACGAGACCGATCAGGATCGCCGCGAGCACAAGCCATTGCGAGGCCCGATCGGCGAGAAGCTGCGCCGGCGCCTTGGAATTCTGCGCTTCCTGGACGAGCTTGACGATTTGGGCGAGGGCCGTGTCGGCACCCACCTTCGTCGCCTTGTAGCGCAAGCTGCCACTCTTGTTGATGGTGGCTCCGATGACCATGTCGCCCGGCTTCTTCGAGACCGGCATCGACTCGCCCGTCAACATCGATTCATCGACGTCGGAGCGACCTTCGAAAACCTCGCCGTCCACAGGGATTTTGTTGCCGGGACGCAGAATGACCGTATCGCCCAGTAGGACCTCGGCGGTCGGGATCTCGATCTCGGCACCGCTCCTGAGCACCGTGGCCTTGGGCGGCGCGAGGTCCATGAGCTGACGGATTGCCTCCGACGCGCCAGCTCGTGCCCGCATCTCAAGCCAGTGTCCGAGCAGAATGAACACCAACAGAACGGCAACAGCCTCGTAGAACTGCTGGCCTTTGAAGAAAAAGGTCGAGCCGACGCTGAACAGGTAGCCCGTGCCGACACTGAGCAGCACCAATACCGCCATGTTGAGCACGCCGTTGCGCAGCGCGCGGATCGCCGCGACGACGAAGGGCCAACTCGGATAGAGGATCGCGGCGCTCGCGAGAACGAAAAGGAGGATCTCGCGATCGAGGCCGAATGGCGGATCGATGCGCAGGAAATCCATGCCCATCGGCTGCAGCAGAAATATCGGCACGGAGAAAATCAACGCGACCCAGAACCGGTTGCGCATGTCCCGGACCATGCCCTGCATGTCCATTCCCGCGCCATGACCCATCTCATGGGCCATGGCATCGTGCGAGATCGGCATCGCCTTACCCGGCGTCCCAGAGGCAGGATGCGCCCCGTGGCCCGCGTGACCGGCGCCATGACGATGCGGCGCCGCCGGATGCGCCGGCGGCACGGTCGTCTCGTTTGGCACGCATTGGTGCCTCGGAACCACCTCGCCGCGGCAATGGAAGCCGCAGGCGATCACCTCGGCCTGGATGGTCTCCAGGCTGGTACGTGTCTCGTCGAAGCCGACCGTAGCCGTGCCGGACGCGAAGTTGACGGCGGCGGAGGTGACACCGGGCAATCGACGCAGGCGCTTCTCGACCACGAGCGGATCGAGCACATCGAAGAATTGCTCCACGTCAATTGTTGTGGTCGTCACAACCGGCGTCTCCTGTCGAAATCGGAGCGGATGCCCACCACGAACCACCCGCCTTTTTCACGGATCGCGCTGTCAACTGCCGCCGCAGCAGCCGGTCTTCTTCGGGTGATGACCAGCACTGGAGACTGACTTGTCCAGTTCGCCAGCGGGCGCGACCGTGTCGGGCGCCGCAGCATTTTCGTAATTGCCGCAGGAGCCAAGAGCATTCGCTTTCTCCGCGGCCTCTGCGCCGGCATGGCCATCGCAGCAGGAAGAGGCATTTGGGACCGAATGCTCGGAGGTCGTCTTGGTCTGGTCGGCAGACGTGGTGCTCATTCCGGTGACTCCTGCTTGCGGGCACGACGATAGATGGCGCCATTGCGGGCGCTGTCGCCCCATGCCGCACCCGCACTCTCATTTCCTGATTTTCAAACTTAGGCGATGGCCCGGTCAGCCATCTTTAATCTCGATTAAGGATCGGCATCCTTGGGTCGCGCATCGTTCCCGGAGCTGACGACCCCTTCAGACTCAGTGTTCCGCTTGTCTCATTTGGCGGCATTTCGAATTGCATCGCTGCGATACGCCGAAGGGGGTCAATCGCGCATCCAGAAACCGCTCTCCCCAGGGTTGGCTGAAGTCGTTTCCACGATGGCGCCGACTACTCGCCTAACATGGATGAGAATGTGCGTATTGCTCCGATCATTGCCGTCGTCATCCTCGCGGCCGCCGGGGCTGCCGGCTATGCCTATTGGTGGAGGCAACAGGCGACCCGCGTCCCCGCGGGACTGGCCCGGGCAAATGGCCGGATCGAAGTCGAACGCGTCGACATCGCTACCAAGTACGCGGGCCGCCTCGCCGAAGTGCGCGTCAACGAGGGCGCCGATGTTCAGAAGGATGGCATCCTCGCCCGCATCGACACGACCGAAATTCTTGCGCAACTCGCGGCAGCCAGAGCTGCCGTGCACCGCAGCCACCAGGGTGTGGCCATCGCCGAGTCCAATGTGGCTCTCCGCTCGGCAGAGTTGAAGCTTGCCGAAGTCGAGCTCCGGCGCATCGTCGAACTGATGCGCACGAATACGGCGACGCAAGCGGAACTTGATCGCCGCACGGCGCAAAGGGATATTTCAAAGGCCTCGCTGGATAGCGCGAAAGTCGCCATCGAGGACGCTAAGGCGGCCGTCGAGGCGGCTGAGGCCCAGGTCAGCCAGATCGAAGCCGCAATTGCGGACATGACGCTGAAAGCGCCGGTATCGGGTCGCGTCGAGTATCGTCTTGCACAGGCCGGGGAGGTCGTAGCTGTCGGCGGGCGGGTACTCACCCTTCTCGACCTTTCCGACGTCCACATGACGATCTTCCTGCCGACGAGCCAGGTCGGCAGCGTCGAACTCGGGTCGGATGCCCGTATCATGCTGGATGGTACGCCCGGCTACGTCGTTCCCGCAACAGTCGCCTTCGTTGCCTCGGAAGCGCAGTTCACGCCGAAATATGTCGAGACCGCGAACGAGCGCGAGAAGCTGATGTACCGCGTCAAGCTGCACATCGATCCGAAGCTCATCGAGACCTATCGCGCTTACGTCAAAGCCGGCATGACCGGCAACGCCTACGTCAAGGTCCAGGCCGGAGCGGCGTGGCCGACGAATCTGACGCCGAGGCTTCCGGATGTCCGCTGATGCCGAGCCGGCCGTTCGAGTCGATTCGGTCCATCACCGCTACGGTGACACCGTTGCGATTGACGGCGTCAGCCTATCGATCGCCTCCGGATCGACGGCGGCCTTCATCGGCCCCGATGGCGTCGGAAAGTCGACTCTCCTTGGCCTGATCGCCGGCGTCAAGCGCATCCAGTCCGGAACCGTGACGGCCCTCTCCGGCAACATGGCATCGAGCTCTCACCGTGACATCGTCGCGCCGCGCATCGCCTATATGCCGCAAGGCCTCGGCCGCAACCTCTATCCGACGCTCTCGGTGGTCGAGAACATCGATTTCTTCGGGCGCCTCTATGGCCAGAGCGAGAACGAACGTCGCTCACGCATCGCGGGCTTGCTGACCGCCACGGGGCTCGACCCATTCCCGGACCGCCTCGCCGGCAAGCTCTCGGGCGGGATGAAGCAGAAGCTCGGCCTGTGCTGCGCGCTGATCCACGATCCGGACCTCTTGATCCTCGACGAGCCGACGACCGGCGTCGATCCCCTGTCACGGCGTCAGTTCTGGGAGTTGATCGAACGGATCCGTGCTGAGCGCCCCGGCATGACACTTCTGGTGGCGACCGCCTATATGGAGGAGGCCGCGCGTTTCGACCACATCATAGCGATCGACGAGGGCAAGGTCATCGCCGCCGGCGACATGGCGGGGCTACTTGATCGGACCGCGACGCGTACGCTGGAGGAGGCCTATGTCGCGCTACAGCGCCCCGAACGGCGCGGCGATCAGGCGGCATTGGCAATCCCGCCGCTGCTGGAGAGCGGCGGGCCTCCGGCGATCGTCGCAGAGGCCCTGACCATGCGCTTCGGCGATTTCACCGCCGTCGATCATGTCAGTTTCCGCATCCGGCGCGGCGAGATTTTTGGGTTTCTCGGGTCGAACGGCTGCGGCAAGACGACGACGATGAAGATGCTCACTGGACTGCTGCCGGCGAGCGAAGGGCGAGCTGAGCTGCTGGGGAAACCGATCGACGCCCGTGATATCGCAACAAGAATGCGCATCGGCTACATGTCGCAAGCGTTCTCGCTCTATGAAGAGATCTCCGTCCGCGCGAATCTGGAGCTGCACGGACGTCTCTTCCGCATTCCCTCGGGCGAACTCAGGCTGCGCGTCGCCGCGGCGCTTACCCGTTTCGACCTCGACGCCGTTGCCGACGCCTCGCCGGCGTCGCTCCCGCTCGGGATGCGTCAGCGGCTCCAGCTTGCCGCCGCCTGTTTGCATCGGCCTGAAATATTGATCCTTGACGAGCCCACATCCGGCGTCGATCCGGCAGCGCGCGACAGGTTCTGGCGCCTCCTCGTCGAGATGTCGCGCCGCGACGGTGTAACGATCTTCATATCGACCCACTTCATGAACGAGGCCGAGCGGTGCGACCGCGTATCCTTGATGCATGCGGGCCGTGTCTTGTCCGTCGGCAGCCCGGAGGAGCTTCGCGTCGCTCGTGGCACCACGACTCTCGAGGGCGCTTTCGTTGCCTATCTGGAGGAGGCGTCAGCGCCGCCTGCGTCCAAAGTGATGAAGGAAGCGCCTTCATTGGCGGCTGCCCCAAAGCCGATCGGTGCCCCGGATAATGTCCAAAAGGGAACATCGTCGGTATCCCAATCATCGCATAGGTCGTCGTCGGCTTCTTTGCGCCGAGTCTGGGCCTTTGCCCGGCGAGAGGCTGTGGAAGTCCTCCGGGATCGCATTCGGCTCGCCTTTGCGCTCCTCGGCCCGCTCGTACTTATGGTCGGGTTCGGCTACGGCATTTCGTTCGACATCGAGAATCTCCGTTATGCGGTTCTTGATCGCGATCAGTCCTACGAGAGCCGGCTATTCCTGGAGCAGTTTTCGCAATCCCGTTATTTTGTCGAACAAACGCGGCTGGACGACGAATTTGAGATTGATCGGCGTCTCCGATCCGGCGAGCTGCGGTTTGCCGTCGATATTCCGCCCGGCTTCGGTCGCGACCTTCTGCAGGATCGCCAGCCGCAAGTGAGCTTCTGGCTCGACGGTGGCGCGACGTTCCCTGCAGAGACGGCACGGGCCTATATCCAGGGCGCTGTTCTAACCTATGCCGCGGATCGCTACCGCCAGCTGCACGGCCGCGCTCCACAGGTCCTCCCGATCAATGTGGAACCCCGGTTTCGCTACAATCAGGATTTCCGCAGCGTTTTCGCGATCACGCCCGGCGCGATCATGCTTCTCCTGATCCTCATCCCCGCGATGCTGACAGCCGTTGGTGTCGTGCGTGAAAAGGAGATGGGGTCCATCACCAATGTGTATGCCTCGCCCGCGACCGTGGGCGAATATCTTATCGGCAAGCAATTGCCCTATATTGCGATTGGGTTTGTCAGCTTCGCCAGTCTCGTGCTCTTGGCCGGCGCGCTCTTTGGAGTTGTGGCCAAAGGGTCTCTCATCGGCCTTTCTCTCGCAGCGCTCATGTACGTGTTCGCGGCAACGGCCTTTGGACTACTGATATCCGCGTTCGTCTCGACGCAAGTCGCGGCGATCTTCGCGACGGCCGTTCTAACCGTAATCCCCACGGCGCACTATTCGGGGTTCCTCTATCCGGCCTCGACGTTGGAAGGCTTGGCGCGCGCGATGGGGGTCGGCTTTCCGGCATTCTGGTTTCAGACCGTGAGCCTAGGCGTCTTCGCGAAAGGGCTCGATGCCGATGCGTTCGTGCGCGAAATCGCCGTGCTGTTCGGCTTCGGGGTCGTCTTTCTCCTGCTGGCGCGCCTCGCCGTCCGCAAGCAAGGTTCGTAGCGATGCGCCAATGGATCCTCAACGTACTTTATCTGGGTTTCAAAGAGATCGCGAGCGTCCTGCGTGACGTGGCGATGGTCGGGCTGATCATCTACGTTTTTACAGTTGCCGTTTATTCTATGGCCACTGGTCTCAAGACCGAAGTGAACAATGCCAGCGTCGCTGTCGTCGACGCCGACCGTTCGACACTGTCGTCTCGCATCAAGGATGCGCTGCAGCCGCCTTACTTCAGCCCAGCGCGCGACATCGACCGTTCCGAAGTCGACGAGCTGTTGGACAAAGGGTCATATACGTTTGTCCTGGAGATACCCCCCCGCCTCGAAGCGGACCTCCTCGCAAATCGTGGCCCCTCGATTCAAATCAACGTCGACGCGACGGCCGTGAGCCAAGCCGCTGTGGGAACGGCCTATATCCAGGAAATCATCGCCCGCGAGGCGGCAAACTTTCTGCATCAGCACGGCACGAGCGAAGTCGTTCCCATCGAGCCGGTCATCCGCGCCTTGTTCAACCAGAACCTTGAGGCGATCCGCTTCAATGCGAGCATGGACATCATCATGAACGTAACGATGCTCGGGATCATTCTCGTCGGGGCAGCCGTCATGCGCGAACGAGAACACGGCACCATTGAACATTTGCTGGTGATGCCGGTCCGGCCGAGTGAGATTGCCGCAGCGAAGATCTGGGCGAACGGTCTGATCATTCTCCTGGCAGCCGGCTTTTCTTTGCACGTTGTCATAGAGTTCGTGCTGCAGATACCGATCATCGGCTCTGTCGAGCTTTTCCTGGCTGGAACCGCCATCTATCTCTTCGCGGTGACGTCGCTCGGTATTTTGCTCGCGACGATCGCGAACTCGATGCCGCAGTTCGCGCTGCTGGCGATCCCGGTGTTCGTCGTCATGTTCCTGCTGTCAGGCACGTTCACGCCGTTTGAGAGCATGCCTCCGATCCTGCAGGACATCATGTATGCGGTGCCCTCGACGCACTTTGTGAGATTTGCGCAGTCGATCTTGTATCGAGGTGCGGGACTCGATGTCGTCTGGAAGGATTTGATGGTCATGACCGCATTGGGGGCGGTGTTCCTTGCCGCCGCTCTCTCACGATTCAGGTCGATGCTCGTACGACAGTCGTAAGGTGCTGTTCGTGAGTGGTCGAGACCTGCCTCTTCCACCGAATAGCCGGCAACTGTTCGCGCAATCCGCGGAGCGTGGCGCTCGCGGTCGTCCATTGATACTTCCTCGCCCGCCCATCGCCAGTGCCATGGCGCCGTTTCAGTTACGATAAACTCAGAAACATCGTCGAGAGGCGACATTCAGCCAAGGCTTGCATTGATTTCCTCCAATCGTGCCATGCCTGGGCACAGTTCCTTTTGCGACAGCGCATTGAGGGGCGTATCTGTCGTGTTGAGATCGGCGTGCAATTCATCCTTGTCGCTTGCAACATAGAGCAGGCCCGTCACGATCTCGGACTTGGCCTCGTGTTCGAGCAGAAAGTCTATTGCGGCGCGGCGATCGTGCACGCTGTATTCGGCGTTCAGCTTTCTCAGCCGGAGCCAGGACCCGTCGTGCTGTTGAACCAATTCGAGCTTGCCGGGCTCGTAGTCGACCGTGATCGGCGTGCGCCCGACGATCACGTCTATCCGATTGACCGCAATGTTGTGCTCGCGGACATAGTCATAACTCTTGGTGGAGCCCTCGTGGTTGTTGAAGGCGACGCAGGGCGAGATGACGTCGACAAAGGCCGCGCCTTCGTGCTCGATCGCGCCCTTGATGAGCGAGACGAGCTGCGCCTTGTCGCCGGAGAACGAGCGGGCGACGTAGCTTGCGCCGAGCTGGAGTGCCAGGGCGGTAAGATCGATGGGCTTGTCGATGTTGACGACACCCTGCTTGGACGTCGATCCATCATCGGCGGTTGCGGAGAACTGGCCCTTGGTCAGGCCATAGACGCCGTTGTTCTCGACGATATAGACCATGTTGACGCCGCGGCGCAGCGCATGCGCGAACTGGCCAAGGCCGATCGAGGCGCTGTCTCCATCGCCTGACACGCCGAGATAGATGAGGTCGCGATTGGCAAGGCTGGCCCCGGTCAGGACCGACGGCATGCGCCCGTGCACGGAGTTGAAGCCGTGGGAATTTCCCAGAAAATAGGTCGGCGTCTTCGAGGAGCAGCCGATGCCCGAGATCTTGGCCACTCGGTGCGGTGCGATCGATAGCTCGAAGCATGCCTCGACGATCGCAGCAGTGATGGAATCGTGGCCGCATCCCGCGCACAGCGTGGAAATCGCCCCCTCATAGTCGCGTCGCGTATAGCCGAGCGTGTTTTCCGGCAGTGCGGGGTGATGGAATTTTGGCTTGGCGAGATAACTCATGCGACTGCCCTTTCGCTCTGCTTCGCGGCTTCGCCGAGACGGGCGGCGATGGCGGCCGCGATGAATCGGGCGGTGATCGGCGTTCCGTCGAAATGCAGCACCGGCGTCAGCTTCGCAGGATTGACGCCGCATTCCGTGATGATCAGCGTGCGAAGCTGGGCGTCGCGGTTCTGCTCGACCACGAACACCGCCTCATGTGTGCGCAGGAAAGCGTCGACATCGCGGTTGAAGGGAAACGCCCTGACCCGCATCCGGTCGAGAGCATGGCCATCAGCCACCAACAGATCGACTGCCTCGTCCATGGCAGGAGATGTCGAGCCGAAATAGATCACCCCGTAGCGCGAAGGGGTGCTGGCCAGGGTGATGACGGGGCCGGGAACGAGATCCTTTGCTGTCTCGAACTTCTTTAGCAGCCGTTCCATGTTGTCGACATAGGGGCCGCCCTCTTCAGTATAGCGTGCATAGCGGTCCCGGGTCGTGCCGCGGGTAAAGAAGGAGCCCTTGCGCGGATGGGTGCCAGGGTAGGTACGATAGGGAATGCCGTCGCCGTCGACGTCGAGATAACGGCCGAAGTCCTTGCCGGCGTCGAGATCGGCTGCGGTCATCACCTTGCCGCGGTCGTAGACCCGGTCGTCGTCCCAGCGCAGCGGCGCACAGAGCCGATGGTTCATGCCGATGTCGAGATCGAGCATGAGCAGGACCGGCGTCTGCAGCCGGTCGGCGAGATCGAAGGAGAGGGCGCTGAACTCGAAAGCCTCTGCCGGCCCCTCCGGGAAGAGCAGGACATGCTTGGTGTCGCCGTGCGAGGCATAAGCCGCGAGCAGGATGTCGGACTGCTGCGTGCGCGTCGGCATGCCCGTCGAGGGGCCGCCGCGCTGCACATCCATGATCACGGCCGGGATCTCGGCGAAATAGGCTAGCCCGAGAAACTCCTGCATCAGCGAGATGCCGGGTCCGGAGGTCGGCGCGAAGGCCCGCGCGCCGTTCCAGGCGGCGCCGATCACCATGCCACTGGAAGCGAGCTCGTCCTCTGTCTGGATGATGGCGTAGCGCTTCTTTCCGGTCTCGGGATCGATCCGGAAGCGCGCGCAATAGGCGGAGAAGGCGTCGGCGATCGAGGTCGAGGGCGTGATCGGATACCACGCGCAGACCGTAGCGCCGCCGAACACCGCGCCGAGCGCCGTCGCGGAATTGCCGTCGATGAAGATGCGCCCGCCGACGGCGTCCGCGCGCCGAACGCGCAGGCCGATCGGACAGGGGAGATTTTCGATCGCCCAGTCACGGCCGAGATGGAAGGCCCGGACGTTGGCCTCGATGAGGCGCTCCTTGCCCGCGAATTGCCGGCCGATAAGCGTGTCGATCTCACCGGTGTCCATCTCGAGCACCGCGGCGAGAACACCAATATACATGATGTTCTTGAAGAGCTGCCGTTCCCGCGGGTCGTTGTATTCCTTGTTGCAGATTGCGCCCAGCGGAGCGCCGAGGACGGTTATATCCTCGCGGAACTGGGATTTCTGAACGGGACGCGTCGAATCGTAGATCAGGTATCCACCCGGTTCGAGCCCGGCCTGGTCCTTGGCGAAGGTCTGGGGGTTCATCGCCACCACGAGATCGGTTCCGCCGCGTGCGCCCAGATAGCCGGCCTCGCAGACGCGGACCTCGTACCAGGTCGGAAGGCCCTGGATGTTCGATGGGAATATGTTGCGCGCCGCGACCGGCACGCCCATTCGCAGCACCGCCCGCGCGAACAGCTCGTTGGCGCTTGCGGACCCCGATCCATTGGTGTTGGCAAAGCGGACGACGAAGTCGTTGACGCGGCTTATCGCGAGCGTGTCGGGCATGTGTCACCTGCATGGGTCATGTCGATGAAGTATTTCTGCATGCTCCAGGCGCCGGTCGGGCAGCGCTCGGCGCACAATCCGCAATGCAGGCAAAGGTCCTCGTCCTTCACCATGACGCGTCCGGTCTTCAACCCGTCCGCGACATAGAGATCCTGGAGCGGGTTCAGCGCGGGCACCCGTAGCCGCAGGCGCAGCTCCTGCTCCTCGCCGTTCTCGGTGAAGGTGATGCAGTCCATCGGGCAGATGTCGACGCAGGAATCGCATTCGATGCAGGACGGCCCGCTGAACACCGTTTCGACATCGCAGTTGAGGCAGCGATCTGCCTCGGCGAGCGCCAGGGCCGGGTCATAGCCGAGTTCCACCTCCGTGCGGATGTCCTTCAGCGCGGTCTTGTTATCGCGCGAGGGCACCGGAAAGCGGTGGTCGAGCGTGACCTCGCTGTCATAGGCCCACTCGTGGATGCCCAGCTTTTCGCTCTCGATCTGCACATGGGGTAACAGGCGTTCGCCGATGTCCTCGCCTGACAGCAGGCGGTGGATCGACAGCGCTGCGTCGTGGCCGTGGGCGACGGCGCTGATGATGTTTTTCGGGCCCCGCGCCGCGTCGCCCCCGAAGAACACCTTGGGGTGGGTCGAGGCGAAGGTCGTTTCCGCCACGACCGGCATGTCCCATTTGTCGAAGTCGATTCCGATATCGCGTTCGATCCATGGAAAGGCGTTCTGCTGACCGATTGCGATTACGACCTCGTCGCAGTCGATCTGCCGCGGCGGCTCGCCCGTCGGTACGAACGTGGAGCGGCCGTTTTCGGTGACGGTCGTGACTGGTTCGACCAGCAGGCCCGTCAGGCGACCGCCCTCGACGATGAAGGCTTTGGGCGCGAGATCGGCCGAGATGGTGATCCCCTCGTGGAGGAGCGCTTCCTTCTCCCAGCTTGCCGCCGGCATGTCGTCGAAGCCCTCGCGGACGATGACGCTGACCTCCTCGCCGCCGAGGCGCCGGGCAGAGCGGCCGCAATCCATGGCGGTGTTGCCGCCGCCGATCACGACGACACGCCGGCCTGTGCTTGTCACATGCCCGAACGACACTGACGCCAGCCAGTCGAGTCCGATGTGGACGCTGCCTGCCGCTTCTTTCCGGCCGGGGATGTCAAGGTCTCGGGCGCGGGGGGCGCCGGAGCCGATGAACACGGCATCATAACCCTCCGAAAGCAGCGCCTTAAGGCTGTCGATGCGCTTGCCGGAATGAAAGGTGACGCCGAGATCGAGGATATAGCCGCATTCCTCGTCGATCACGGAATCAGGCAGCCGGAATTTCGGGATCTGGCTGCGTATCATGCCGCCGGCCTTGGGGTTGCCGTCGAACACGGTGCAGTCATATCCGAGCGGCGCAAGATCGCGCGCGACCGTCAGCGAGGCGGGACCTGCGCCCACCAGCGCGACGCGCTTGCCGTTCGTGTGGGCAGTCGGCCTGGGGAGGCGGTCGCGGATGTCGTCCTTGAAATCGGCCGCGACCCGCTTGAGCCGGCAGATCGCCACCGGCGCCTCCTCGACCCGGCCGCGCCGGCAGGCCGGCTCGCAGGGCCGGTCGCAGGTGCGCCCGAGGATTCCCGGAAAGACGTTCGATCTCCAGTTGATCATGTATGCGTCGGTATAGCGGCCCTGCGCGATCAGACGGATGTATTCGGGAACCGGCGTATGCGCCGGACAGGCCCACTGACAGTCCACGACTTTGTGAAAATAGTCAGGTGCGGAAATGTCCGTCAGTTTCATCTCATCATCTCCTGCATCCGGGGTGCCTTCACGCGCGACGTCAAAGGTCTGCCGCCAAGACTGGGAGCAGGGTGCTGCCGGATCTTAGACATATCCGATCCATTTCCAGTAAGTTGCGCCAAGCAGCATGACGAGCGCGAAGGCGATCACTGTGAGCACGAGGCCGGTGCGCACGAAGTCCTTCGCCTCGAAGGTCTCGGTTCCGTATGCCACCATGTTCTGCGGCGCGTTCACCACGAGGATGAAGCCGAAGCTGACGACGAACTGCAGCAGTATGGTCATGCCGATGATGTTGATGCCGGGGGTCGATACGCTCTGCAGCACGGCGATGACGATGGGGATCATCGCAGAGGCGAGTGCCGTCGCGCTGGCGAAGCCGAGATGGATCACGATGAGGAACAGGCTGAGCACGGCGAGGATGAAGAGAGAGGTTCCGCCGGCGAGCCCGAACCGCTCCACCACGATGCCGGCGAGCCAGACCGCGCCGCCCGTCTGGAGAAGCGCGGTGCCGAGGCTGATGCCGATACCGAACAGGATGACCGTGCCCCACGGGATCCGCGGCTGCGCCTCTTTCCACGTCATGATGCCGATGCCGGGCACAAACATCAGCGCTACCGCGGCGACCGTCGTCGACGAGGTGTCGAACGGATGCAGGACCCCTTCCGTCGACCAGAAGGCGAGCAGGGTGAGCGACAGGGTGAGCAGCTTCTTTTCTGCCGTCTTCATGGGGCCGAGCTCGGCGAGCGATTTGCGGATCGCCGCCCGTCCGCCCGGGACTTCATCGACCTCTGGCTTCATCATCCGCGTCATGACGAAATAAAGCACCACCGTCATGATAACGGCGAAGGGCGCAGCGGCGACGAACCATTCCAGCCAGGTAACGGTGTAGTTCAGGGTTCGCTCGATGAAGCCGACGGCCACCATGTTTTGGGCGGCTGCCGTTTTGATGCCGATATTCCAAATGCTGGCGGTGTTCACCGTGGTGATCATCAGCATGCCGGCGAAGGCGCCGTTCTTGTTCACGCCGAACGCCGCGATGATGCCGAGCATGATGGGAACGATGCTGGCCACGCGGGCCGTGGTGGATGGCACGAGAAAAGCCATGACGATGCCCACGATGATCGCGCCGATGACGACGTCGCGGCTCCGGGTGCCGGTGCGCGAGAGGATGACGAGGGCAATGCGCTTGTCGAGCCCGGTGATCGTCATCGCGGCGGCGAGGAACAGCGCCGCCGCGACCAGAACGAGCGCAGTATTGGCGAAGCCGCCAAAGGCCAGGCCGAGCCCTCTGCTGGTGCCCATCAGCACGTCAGGATTCGTCTGAGAGGGGGACAGCCCCAGCAGGAACGCCATCAGGGCAGCGATGATCAGGGCCGAGACGGCGTAATCGACCGCTTCCGTCATCCACACGATCACGGCGAAGGCCAGCACCGCCAGCATGCGCTGGCCCGCGACGGGCAGCCCCTCCGGGGTCGGGAGCATGATGACGATGATAAGCGCCGCAAGACCCGTAAGCAGGCCCCAATGCGAGCGGAGCCAAGATGGCTCCTGAGGCGCGCGGCCAGACTGGGACCTCGAACCTTGCTCTGAAGGGGCGGCGATATTGCGATCTGTCGTTCCGGACACGATGTCGAAATCCCCTTGCATTGCCAGCGCAAACACTGGCCGGGGGGAACACCGGAAACCTTAATCGATATCAAAGAATCTACTGATCGCGGCATTCGACCGTTTGGACGTTGTACGAACAGCGGACTGAAACACTTTCTCGGGGCGGGCTGTTTTGAAGATGAAAAAGGGGAATCGTGAGCCTGTTGATCAACGGTATTGCTGGCTCTGTTGTTCGCGACTTTTGAATGGCGTATTAATTAGAATGATTATAAGGAAGGGCATTCGCCCGCCGTGGCAGTCGGCGACCAGCCATCCAGAGGTTCGACGTGGGTCTGTTCACCGGCCTGGCCACGGCCCGCGCCAGACTGTTGCTGGTCGTCATCGCATTATTGGGCTGGCGGGCGGCGGGATCGCCTTTCTGACGGACAATGGCGCTTGGGCTGAACGCCTCTGGTCTGCAGGGACGCTCCCCGTTCTGGCGGCGCTCATCATCGAGATCTTCTCTGCCCTCCGACGCGGCCAGATCGGGCTCGACATCGTTGCCGGCTTGTCCATGTCGACGGCGCTCGCCTTCGGCGAACCGCTCGCCGGCAACGTCGTGGCGTTGATGTATGCTGGCGGCCAACAACTGGAGAGTTTCGCCGAGGGCCGGGCGCGGCGAGAAATGACGGCGCTGCTCGGGCGCGTCTCGCGGACCGCCATGCGCTATGCCGGCAATCTACTCGAGGAGGTGACGATCGAAAGCCTTCGCCCCGGCGATCGCATTCTGGTGCGCCGTGGCGAGGTGATCCCGGCTGACGGGAAGGTCGCGACGGGTGAAGTGCTGCTCAACGAGGCGGCGCTCACTGGGGAGGCGTTGCCAGAACGCAGGCTCGCCGACGAGGAGATCCTGAGTGGTTCCACCTGCGTGGGTGACGCGTTCGATCTCGTCGTGGCCCGCGAGGCGGCGGAAAGCACCTACGCCAACATCGTCCGTCTGGTCGAGACGGCGCAGAAGAGCAAGGCGCCGATGGTACGCATGGCGGACCGCTATGCGATCTGGTTCCTGCTGTTCACGGTCGTTCTCGCTGGCGCGGCATGGGGGCTGAGCGGCGATCGCCTGCGCGCCTTGGCGGTTCTGGTCGTTGCCACCCCCTGTCCGCTCATCCTGGCCGTGCCCGTGGCGATCATATCGGGCATGTCGCGCGCGGCCGCGCGCGGCGTCCTCGTCAAGAACGGCGGGGCGCTCGAAGCGCTGGCCAGGATACGCACGGTCATTCTCGACAAGACCGGAACGCTGACTTTCGGCCGGGCCGCCGTCACCGGAATCCGGACCGTGGAAGGCTGGGACCAGGACGAGATCCTGCGGCTCGCTGCCTCGCTCGATCAGGCCTCGGCCCATGTCACGGCAGAGGCGCTGGTGACGGCGGCGCATGAGCGCGGGCTTGTTCTGTCGAGCCCTTCCGAGGCTCAGGAGACGGCAGGCACCGGCATCGAAGGCATCGTCGAGGGCCGGCGTGTCGTGGTCGGCGGCAGCGACTTCGTCCGCTCCCGCAGTGCCGCGGGCAATCCGCGTGCATTGGGGACCGGGCTCGCTCAGGGAACCGTGGTGGTCGCCGTGGCCGTGGATGGCACCGTGGCGGGCATCATCACGCTCGCCGACCCCATCCGCCCCGATGCCGCAGGCGTGCTCGCCGCGTTCCGCAAGGCCGGCATCCGCCGCATCGTCCTTGCCTCCGGCGATCGCGACGATGTCGTGGCGGATGTCGGACACCGGCTGCAACTGGACGCCGCGCAGGGTGAGCTGGACCCGGCCGCCAAGGTGGAGGTCGTCCTGCGCGAACGAGCCGCCGCCGCGGTGATGATGGTCGGCGACGGGGTCAATGACGCGCCTGCGCTCGCCGCGGCTGATGTCGGCGTCGCGATGGGCGCCCGGGGTTCGGCAGCGTCCTCGGAAGCGGCCGACATCGTTCTCCTTGTCGACCGGCTCGACCGGCTGGCCGACGCGCTTTTCCTGGCTCATCGCACGAAGCGGATCGCGCTGCAGAGCGTCATCGCCGGGATCGGTCTGTCGGTCATGGCGATGGCTGTTGCCTCCCTCGGGTTCCTTCCGCCGGTGCAGGGCGCGCTGACGCAGGAACTGATCGACGTCGCCGTCATCCTAAACGCGCTCAGGGCGCTGCGGCCAATCCCGGCCGGAGGCACCGATGAGCATTCCTGATGATCGTCCGCAGGCGGACAGGCGGGACTGGGGCACGCCGCCCGAAGTGTTCCACGCTTTCCTCAAGCTGGGCCTCACCTCCTTCGCCGGGCCGATCGCCGATCTCGGCTATTTCCGCGACGAACTCGTGGTGCGCCGGAAGTGGATCGATGCGGCCGGCTACGCCGATCTCGTCGCGCTCTGCCAGTTCTTGGCAAGCTGCTATGTGCCGGGATCCGACGGCGGCATTGAGTAACTTAACGCGTACAGAAATCGCTGTTCGCCGATCCGGCGACGTTCCTCGAACGCAGCCCATGGCGTCAGCATCGGCTCACCGATCGCGCCGGCGTGGGTGGCATCGAAGCTGTACCTCGCATCCGGCGTCGGGCTTGGCAGGCCATCGGGCTGGCTGAGCCCGAGGCCATCTTTAACCTGCATCAATGACATGCGGCGGAACGCAGGAGACCTGTATTGGGCGGGCGTGATGTCGCGCGGAAAAGGAGAGACGAGACGATGAGCACAGAGCAGGAAAGTCCGGCCGACAGCCCTCTCAAGCTGAAGATCGAGCACCGCGCATATGAAATCTGGGTGGGCGAAGGCAGTCCGAATGGCTGCGATCTGGAGCATTGGCTGCGAGCCGAAGCCGAGGTCACATCGGCAGAACCCGAGAGCAAACTCGCTTTGAAAAGCGCCGCAGCTGCGAAGAAGGCCTCATAGTGTTCATCGGCTGCTTCGGGCGTCCATGGCAGTGCGTACTGAAAAGTGATCTTGGTGTGCTCTGGCTTTGGCCGGCGATGGTAGGCGGCAGGTTTGGACGCGATCGAGCCTTTGTGCGATGCCGGGCTGCCGCGATATCCGGCCAGTCTGGCTGGAATGGGAATAGGGGACCTTCATGAAAGCCCTCGAACCCTTCCTCTATCACACGACTGTCGCGTACTTTTCGATGGAGATCGCGCTCCGTCCAGACATTCACACCTATAGCGGCGGGCTTGGCGTCCTGGCGGGCGACATGGCCCGCTCAGCGGCTGATCTGAATCTCCCGATGGTCTTCGTAACCTTACTCAGTCGAGAAGGCTATGTTCGCCAGGAGCTGAGCGCCGGTGGCGCGCAGATCGATAAGCCGAATCCATGGACGCCGACGGACTCGACACATCCGCTTCCCGCCATGGTGGCCATTTCCATCGAGGGGCGGAGCGTCTGGATCCAGCCGAGGCTCTACCGCCTGGCATGCCCGATCGGGCACGCCGTTCCGGTGTTGCTGCTGGACACCGACCTCGACCAGAACGCTGCTGAGGACAGGAAAATAACCGACCGCCTCTACGGCGGCGACGATGCCTATCGGCTGAAGCAGGACATCGTGCTCGGGATCGGAGGCCTGCTCGCGTTGCGCGCGCTCGGCTTCTCGATCCGCACCTACCATTTGAACGAGGGACATGCGGCGCTTCTTGCGCTGCAGTTGCTTCGGGAAACACGCCGACCGACCGACGATCTCGCTCCTGGCGGAAGTCTCTATGATCGCGGCGTGGTGCGAGAAAAATGCGTATTTACGACCCATACTCCGGTCGAGGCAGGGTTTGACAAGTTCGACTACGCTCTCATCGACCGCGTACTGGGCGACTACCTGGAAGTCGACGAGTTGAAACAGCTGGCCGGCCAGGATCGGCTCAATATGACGCAACTCGCCCTGAATCTGAGCGGCTATGTCAACGGCGTGGCGCGGCGGCATGCAGAGACCACCCGGAAGATGTTTCCGGGCTATCAAATACGCTCGATCACCAATGGTGTTCATGCCCACACGTGGACGCATCGGGCACTGGCGGAACTCCATGTGGCGCGGTTCCCGCACTGGGCTCACGAGCCCGAGATCCTGGCCTTTGCGGACCAATTGGCTGATGAGGATGTGTGGAACGCCCACCAGGTGGCAAAATCGGAACTTGTCGAACACGTCAGGAATGCAACTGGCACGCTGATGCATGCGGATGTTCCGCTTATCGGGCTTGCGCGGCGGATGACGGCCTATAAGCGACCGGATTTGCTTTTCAGCGACCTCGAGCGATTGATGACAATTGCCCAGGACCAGCCGTTCCAGGTCGTCCTGGCCGGTCTTGCTCACCCGCGCGATGAACCCGGGCACCGGTTGATCGAGAGCTTTCACCGGCACATCGAGCGGCTTGCCGGTGTCGTGCCCGTTGTATTCCTGCCCGGCTACGACATGAAACTTGGCGCTGCGATGGTTTCGGGCAGCGACATATGGCTGAATACGCCACTTCCACCTCTGGAGGCTTCTGGCACCAGCGGCATGAAGGCGGCGTTGAACGGCGTGTTGAACTTCAGCGTCCTTGACGGCTGGTGGATCGAGGGTTGGGTCGAGGGAGTTACCGGATGGGCGATCGAAGGACATCCGCCGGGAGCAGGAGACGCCTCGGCGCTTTTCGACAAGCTGCAGTCCGTCGTTCTTCCGCTCTATTACAATGACAGGGCGCGCTGGATCTGGATGATGAAGCAGTCGATCAGCAAGATCGGCGCGACCTTCAACAGCCAGCGCATGATGCGCCGCTATGCGACGGAAGCCTATATGCGCTGACCACAGCGGCCGACGCTGGTTCGACTCGAGCGGTGAAAAGGCCCCGATTGCTTGTACCGATTCCGGGTAGAGAACGCGGGGCCAGGTGCCGAGATCGATCAACGCAGGGTTCTGCAATGCAGAGGGACGTGGGCTGAACGATGAACGCAAAGGATCTGATGACAGAGGTGCCGACGACCGTGAGTCCAGAGCACAGTGTATGGCACGCGACTCAGATCATGCTGTCTGAACATGTGAGCGGGGTCCCCGTACTTGCCGATGATGGCCTGCTTGCCGGCATTGTGACCGAGGGCGACCTCCTGCGGCGCACGGAGCTCGGAACCGCAGAGGCGTTCCCCAATCCCTCGCAAGACGCCGATGCGGTTGCGAGGGCCTATGTGAAGAGTCGGAGCTGGAAGGTCGGCGATGTCATGACGAAGAATGTCATCACGATCGACGAGAACGCCGCTGTGCACGAGATCGCCAAGCTGATCGACCAGCATGACATCAAGCGCCTGCCGGTCATGCGCAAGGAGCGACTGGTTGGCATCGTCAGCCGGGCTGATCTCTTGAGGGTCATTGCGACCGGCAAGCCGGATGCCGAGATCCGAGGCGACGAGGCTGTGCGGCGCGCCATTGTCGCACGCCTCGCCGAAGCCGCTTCGGTTCTATCAGCCCAGCCGGTCGTCGCCGTCGAGGGCGGGATCGTGCATGTCGCAGGTGATATTCGGTCCCAAGACGAGCATGATGCGATTCGCATGATCGTTGAAGGTGTTGCCGGACCAGGGTTCAAGGATGATCTCAGTATCTCGAAAAAAGGTCCTGTAAGGCTATGATCTGAGATGTGCCTGTCCGCAGAAGCGAGCTTCACGGCCGCCGCGATTCTGATGCCTGCCGGAGTATTGAGCACCTATCGCGCCTGGCAGACCGATCGGCGATACCTCGCGATCGCTGCCCTGCCATTCCTGTTCGGTCTCCAGCAAGCGACGGAAGGGCTCGTATGGACTGCCGGACAGTGGGGCGATCAGGACCTCGTGACGCGCTATTCGCTGGCCTACATGTTCTTCACTTGGCTCGCCTGGCCGGTCGGCGCGCCGGTCTCGACCTACTTCATCGAGCACGGGCGGCGCCGGAGCCTCTATTTGTTCTTCGCTATCGCCGGGGGCATGCTAGGCGCACTGCAATATGTGCCGTATTTCGCGCATGAAGGCTGGCTGACGACAACGTTCCTCGAAAGGGCAGTCCGCTATCAGGATGTCAATCTTCTCGACTTCGTGGTGACGCGCGAAACAACCTATGGCATCTACGCTGCGCTCGTCACCGTTCCATTCCTGTTGTCGCGTGACCGTGCCGTAAAGGTCTTTGGCTTGCTGGTCCTGGGTGTTCTTGTGGTGACATACACATTCTTTGCCTATGCCTATATCTCCGTCTTCTGCTTCGGCGGAGCGCTCATGTCGCTTTATCTTGTCGCGATGACATTGCGTAAGCCGCGAACCGGTTCGGCTATGGGGACTGTCTGACAAGCCCCCAGACCGGCACTGCCAAGTCGCTTGCGGAGACCTAGCGCCATCGCTCGATTGGGAAGACTCCACGAGGCGCAGGGCGGCTGCGGAAATGCTGATGAAGCAGCGAGCTGGAAGGAGCTGGCGAAGAGACCGGCATCGCCCACAGGCGCAATTCGATCTATTTCCATCGATGATGACACTGCAGGACGGGAAGCTTGTTCTTCGCTTTTCCAAGGTCAGGCCTTACGAGTGGACGTCCGTCCGAGGTGGCCCCTTTCGAGGGGAGCGATGGGAGCTTTGCTCGGACGGCTCTCGGCCTGTGGCTCACGCAGTTCGACGTCCGCATCGGCGAGATTGGCGATGATCGGGCAGTCTGGTCGTCCGTCGCCATGGCAATGCTGAGCGAGGTTGCTGAGCGTCGCGATCATGTCCTCTATGGCCTGCCTTTTGTCCTGCAGGTCCCGCACGTGCTGGAGGGAGATTGCCTTCACATCGGCGCTGCTGCGATCCCGGTCGCGCCAAAGCGCGAGAAGATCGCCGATCTGTTTGACAGAGAAGCCGAGGTCCCGAGCCCGACGGATAAAGCGGAGCGCATGAACGTCATTGTCCGAATAGTCACGATACCCCGATTCCTGTCGGGTTGCCGTTTCCGTAAGTCCGATGGATTCATAGTATCGGATCATCTTGGAGTTGACGCCCGAACGCTTCGCTGCCTCACCGATGTTCATGTTCCAAACTCTCCTACTGCGGCTCGGCTGGGGTCACTCGGCCGGAACAAGCGCCGGCCGATGCGCCCGCCTCGCGGGAGTGGAGTCCACGGTCATCGGCGGTCGGAAGCGCTTCAGACGGAGCGCATTGCCGAGCACGAAGACGCTCGATGCCGCCATGGCGCCTGCCGCGAAGATCGGCGAGAGCAGCGTTCCGTTAAACGGATAGAGGATGCCGGCCGCCACCGGGATCAGGCTGGCGTTGTAGGCGAATGCCCAGAACAGGTTCTGCTTGATGTTGCGGATCGTCGCCTTGCTGAGCGCGATGGCGTTGACCACGCCGCGCAGATCGCCTGACATCAGCACAACATCGGCCGCTTCGATCGCCACATCCGTGCCGGTCCCGATCGCGACGCCCACATCGGCCTCGGCGAGCGCCGGAGCGTCGTTGATGCCGTCGCCGACAAAGGCCACGGTTCCGAAGCGCTGGCGCAGCGCCTTGATCGCCTTGACCTTGCCGTCCGGCAGAACCTCCGCCATCACCTCGTCGATACCGAGTTGCCTGGCGATGGCGGTGGCGGTTCTGGCGTTGTCGCCGGTGATCATCGCTACCTTGATCCCCAGCCGATGCAGCGCTGCGATGGAATCGCGTGTCGTCGGCTTGATCGGATCGGCGACGGCAATCGCTGCCGCGAGCCGGCCGTCGATCGCGGCATAGAGCGGGCTCTTGCCCTGGCTCGCCAGACTCTGGCCGACCGGCTCGACCTCCGCGAGGTCGTAACCGAGCTTCTTCATGTAGCGATCCGCGCCAATCTCGACTTGACGGCCATCGACGGTCGCAGCGACGCCGAAACCCGGAACCGCCTCGAAGTTCTGGACGGTCCCAAAGGTGAGAGCGCGCAGCTTCGCGGCGGCGACGATGGCCTCGGCAATCGGATGCTCGGAGCGTTCCTCGACGGCGGCGACGAGAGACAGGACGTCGGACTCCCCGAACCCGTTGATCAGCGAAAGGTCGGTCAGCTCCGGCCGCCCCTTCGTCAGCGTGCCCGTCTTGTCGAGCGCGATGGCCTTCGCGCTCCTCAGCGTCTGGAGCGCTTCGCCCTTGCGGAACAGGATGCCCATCCTCGCGGCGCGTCCCGTGCCAACCATGATCGACGTCGGCGTAGCGAGACCCATGGCGCAGGGGCAGGCGATGATCAGGACAGCGACGCCGTTGACCAGCGCGAAGGCGAGCGCCGGATCGGGACCGAACACCAGCCAGATTGCGAAGGTCAGTGCCGCGATTCCTATGACGATTGGCACGAAGACGCCGGTCACGCGGTCGACCAGCGCCTGGATAGGTAGCTTGGAGCCCTGCGCGGCTTCGACCATGCGGATGATCTGCGCCAGCACGGTGTCGCCGCCGACCTTGGTGGCGCGGAAGGTGATGCTGCCCGTCTTGTTGATCGTGCCGCCGACGACTGCCGCGCCCGCGCCCTTCTGAACCGGGATCGGCTCGCCCGTGATCATGGACTCGTCCACGAAGGAAGAACCATCGAGCACGTCGCCATCGACCGGCACCCGCTCGCCGGGACGCACCTGCACAATGTCGCCGGCAACGACCTCGGACAGGGCAACCTGTACCGCTTTCCCGTCGCGAAGGACCTGCGCCGTTTTTGCCTGCAGGTCCATCAGCTGTCTGATCGCTTCGCTCGTGCGCCCTTTTGCACGCGCCTCGAGCCAACGGCCGAGCAGGATCAGCGCGACGATCACAGCCGCCGCTTCGTAATAGACGTTGTGGGTGCCTTCCGGCAGCAGGTGAGGCGCGAAGGTCGCGACCACGGAATAGGCCCAGGCCGCTCCGGTGCCGAGGCTGACCAGCGTGTTCATGTCAGGGCGGCCGCGCAGCAGCGCCGGGACGCCCTTGATGAAGAAACGCAGACCGGGGACGAACAATACCAGCGTCGTCAGAGCGAACTGCAGATACCAGTTCCCCTGCTGCCCGATGGTCTCCATCACCCAAATATGGATTGCCGGAACCAAGTGGCTGCCCATTTCGAGAACCACGACCGGCACGGTAAGGACCGCCGCGAGCAGCAGCGCATTGCGCAGCGACCGCATGTCCCGCTCGCGCCGAGCGGCCTCCCGATCCTCGGCAACCGCCCCATTCGTCACCAGACGCGAGCCGTAGCCGGCGCTTACTACCGCAGCAATCATATCCGAGGCGGAAACAGAATTGTCGAGATACCGGATCCGCGCCTTCTCCGTGGCGAGGTTGACCGATGCATCAAGAACGCCGGGAAGCGCCTTCAAGACCTTCTCAACGCGTCCGACACAGGACGCACAGCTCATTCCTTCGACGACGAGTTCCGCCGTCTCGCTACCGACCTCGTAGCCGGCGGTCTCGACCGCGCCGACCACGGCAACCGGGTCGGGTTGTGCGGAAAAATCGACCTCGGCGCGCTCCGTCGCGAGATTGACCGACACGCGCGTCACCCCTGGCAGTGCCTTCAAGGCCTTCTCGACCCTCCCCACGCACGAAGCGCAGGTCATGCCTTCGATGCGTAGCCGCAACGTTGCGGATGGAGAGGCGAATGCGGTTGAGGTCGGCATGTCGTCAGCTCCTTGAATCACAGCTGACCGCGAACATGGTGCTTCCAACAATGGGAAGGTCAACGCCGACTGGTGCATTTTTTCGGCGGGCAGACCTATTGACCTTCCCATTGTTGGAAGCACCACCTTCACTCACGGAGTGCCAAATTGAGGAAAAAAGCCATGGTCTATCTGAAAATCCCCAACATGAACTGCGGCGGTTGTGCTGCGACCGTCACCAAAGCTCTCAAGAGCATCGACGTCGACGCCAGGATTGACGTCGACACGGCGCTGAAGACCGTAAAGCTGGAGAGCAAGGCAGACGTCGAACAAATCAGCGCGGTGCTCAAGTCGGCAGGCTATCCCGCAGAGGTTCAGCCCGGCTGACGCGCCTTTCTCTCGGGGCAAGGACAGGCGCTGGTCCGCTGGCCTGGAGCGGACCGGCGCTGTAGTGCGTTGTTCGGTGCGGAAACGCTGGGAGCCGTCCACCATTCCGGAGCCATCCCGATGCGCCGTGAAGCCGAGATCAACGACGCCGAGATCACCGAACTGTGCTCTCAGATCATGCCGTCCGAACAACATGAGATCGAGCAGACGGTGGGAGTTCTGACGCGACTTCAGGCACGGAGCTCCGTCCTCGGCAAATCTGCGGTCCGGGTGCGGGACGACGGTATATGCCCGCGCCTCGTCCATTCAAGAGCCTATCACGGCTGACGGTCCCGGCCACTCGAAATGCGGCAGCGTCGCAAAGGCAGCGTAGCCGAGCGCAATGGCCACCACCGTAGCGGCCGCCAGCGGGAGCCAGAAGCGAACCGGTCCCGCAACGGCGGCGACGGCCAGGCGGCCAATGGCATTCGTAGCGAGCGCCAGAAGCACGGCGTGTCCGACCGCCTCCATGGTTGCCGGCTGTCCGAGCAGCCGCAACGCGCTGAGCACTGCCACGTCGACATCGAATATTCCCGAGATGGCGGAGGTCGCCACCATCCCGCTGCTGCTTCCGACCGAAAGAGCGGCGCTCACGGTGGAGACGACCGCGAAGAGCGCCGCGAACAACATCAGCGGCCCCACCTCGAAGGGGTTGCGCGGCGGTTGCGTACCTTCGCCCGAAATGGTGTGGCGCGACAGCAGGAGGAGAATGCCGCAGGTCGCAAAGCCGCCGATTGCGGCCAGGATGGCCAGACCCGCGACGCCCAGCACCGACGGCGCGACGATGGCGACGATTGCCGTGACCCGTATCACGGATACGCCCGCCGCGAGGATCGCGGCACCTGCCAGCGGCCAGGGATTCGTTCCGGTCTTGGCGATCCGCGCCAGCGACAGAGTTACGGCGGTGGACGAGATGACGGCTCCGGCAAGACCGCTGACCAGAATACCCCGGGTCGTGCCGAGAGCCCGGACCGCGATGTAGCCGAGGAAGGAGATCGCCGCCGTCAGCACGGTGAAGAGCCACACCTGCCGGGGATTGAAGCCGCCCCAGGGATCGACGGCTCGATCGGGCAGCAGCGGCAGGATGATCGCCGTCATCACCGCGAGCACCAGAGCCGAACGAAGCTCGATCCAGGAAATTCGCCTGAGAAGCCCGTGCAGAAGCTCGCGACTGGCGAGAACCGCGGCGAGCGCGGCCCCACCGGCGGCGGCGGCGCGCTGATCCCCGACGACGGCAAGCGCCCCCAAGGCGAACACGCCCAGCGCGGCGATGATGCCGGTCACGCTGTAATCCTCATCGTGGAGGGACTCGCGTGCCTTGTACCAGGCGAAGACCGCGGTGAAGGCGAGGAAGCCGGCGATCAGAATGGAGGGAGCATCAAGGCTGGCGCTGAGAGCCGCCACCACGCCGCCGAGCAGTCCGGAGATGCCGTATGTTCGGATGCCCGCCGCGCGGCCGCCATCCGGCGTGTCGCGCTCGCGCCACCCACGCTCCAGGCCGACGAGCAAGCCAATGGCAAGTGCCAGACCGAGCTGCAGGATCAAGAAGTCCATGGCGTGGCCCGTGATGGATAAGTCACGTCATCAGCGCAGCTGATCATGACGGTCGCCTGTTCGTCTGAGCAGCACCTTGTCGCACCGATAGAATTGATCCCAAAGCGCTGCCACGACGCCGGCGAGAACCAATTGCCGCCTCATGCCTCGACCTTGACGATATCGCCGGACCGGGCGGCGTATTCCAGGGCATAGGCGAGTTCGGCACGCGTCTCGGCATGGACATGAAGCATTGGCTGGCCCTTGTCGATCTCGTTGCCCAGCCGCACGTCCATGCGAACGCCGGCGGCCTTGGCCTCGGGCGCTCCAGCGAGTTTTGCAAGCCGGGCGAGCTTTCGATTGTCGATATGGACGATGCGTCCTGCATGCGGGGCCACAAGCGGATGGACGTTGGACGCAGTCGGAGGTGTCCGCATCCCGCCCTGCGCCTCACAGATGGCTTCGAACTTCGCCCAGGCGCGCCCGTCGGAGAGCGTTTCGAGCGCCAGCCGAGTCCCTTCACCCGTTGCCACTTTTCCGCCGATTTCGAGCGCTGCACCCGCAAGCGTCGCGGCGCGCCTCCTGAGATCGTCCGGCGCATCGCCGGCATTTTGAAGGACAGCCAGGACATCGAGAGCCTCGAGCGCCGGCCCGATCCCCCGGCCGACCGGCTGTGAACCATCGGTCTGGAGACATATCGCGGTCAGGCCGAAACGCGCGGCGACCGCCCCCATGCGTTCGGCGAGGTGACCGGCGAGTTCCTCGCTGCGGACCTTGGCGGTCGGGCCGACAGGAATATCGATCACCACATGGGTCGAGCCCGCGGAAATTTTCTTCGACAGCACGGACGCGATGAGCTGGCCTTCGGTATCGACATCGAGCTCACGCTCGACGCGCACGAAGATGTCGTCGGCGGGACTGAGATGCACCGCGCCACCCCAGGCGATGCAGCCGCCTTCAGCCTCCACCACGCGCCGGAGCGTCGCAATGTCGAGGTCGACTGGAGCGAGCGTCTCCATCGTATCGGCCGTGCCTGCCGGCGAGGTTATCGCGCGTGAAGAGGTTTTGGGCATGATGAGGCCCTGCGCTGCGACGATCGCGACAATGATCGGCGTGGTGCGATTGCCCGGCAGGCCGCCGATGCAGTGCTTGTCGACGACGATCGGGGCATCCCAGCGCATACGCTCGCCAACCTCGACCATCGCGCCGGTCAGATCGGCGGTCTCCTGCTCGTCCAGAGGCAAGGCGGCGCCCGCCGTCAGGAATGCGGCAAGATGCACGTCGGTGTATCGTCCGGCGACAATGTCTTTGACAATCGCCGCGAAGGCGGATGCGTCGAGGCGGTTGCCGTAGATGCGCCGGCGCACGCTTGCCAACGATTCGATCGCCGGCGCATGTGTGACTTTAACGGCTTCGCCGTCCGCAATGCCGAGGATCGTCCAGGCGGTCTCAGAAAGAGCGACCTCGTCGAGCGCGATCAATTCGCCGCCCTCTATCTGAAAGAGCGTTGCCTGCACCTCCCGATTGCCTGTCGAAACAAGAACCTGCGAGCGTGCGGCAAGGCCCTCCGAACGGCAGACATGGCAGTCTGTGCGCATGATGACCACGGCCTGATGCTGGGTGTGCAGGCCAAGACGCTTGGCGCGGAGCATCGGCTGTGCAAGGGCGTCGGTCCGTTCGAGGGCTGCGGTCATAGATCGAACACCTGATCCTGACGGGGAACGCTCGCGCTCCATCCGAGATCCCTGTCGATGCGTACGCGCAGCGCCTCAGCGGCTTCGGGCTCGCCATGCACGATGAAGACACGCGAGGGGCTGTGACGGAAACCCGAGAGCCAGTGCATCAGGTCGTTGGCGTCGGCGTGAGCCGAGAGCATCGTCAGATCGTCGACCTCTGCGCGAACGGGAATCCATTGGCCGTGGATCTTGATCTCGCTTGCACCCTGCAACATGGCACGTCCGCGCGTTCCGGCGGCCTGGAAGCCGGAGAACAGGATGGTGTTCTTCTGTTCGGGCGCGAAAGCCTTCAGATGATGGAGCACGCGACCGCCGGTCGCCATGCCGCTCGCCGAGATCACCACCTTGGGATAGGGGCTCGCCGTGATCGCCTTGGACCCTTCGACATCTCTCGTATACGTCGCAATTCCGCAGATCGCGCCGCAGACCTCCGGTGTGAGGCGATGATCAGCACGGTGCGCATGAAGCAAATCGGTCGCGTCGATCGCCATAGGGCTGTCAAGATAGATCGGAATGTTCGACAGCCTGCTGGCGGTCTTCAGCTTCCACAGATGATAGAGCAGCGACTGTGCGCGGCCGACCGCGAAGGCCGGGATCACGACGGTGCCGCCGCGTTGGACTGTGCGCTCGATCACCGCGCCGAGAACCTCGGTGATGTCGCCCGGTTTATGAATGCGATCGCCGTAGGTGGATTCGATGACAATGAAGTCGGCTTCCGAGACTGGCTCGGGATCCGGCATGACCGGATCGCCGTAGCGTCCGAGATCGCCGGAGAAGGCAACGCGACGGCCGGCCCAGCCGATGTCCGCGGTTGCGGCGCCCAGGATGTGCCCCGCATGACGGAATGTCAGCGTCGCGTCGCCCGGAAGCTGAACGGTCTCACCGAAGGGGACGGGCGAGAAGAACTCAAGCGCACGTTCCGCATCGCGAATGCCGTAGAGCGGCAAGGCGGGCTTGTGCTTCGAGAATCCCTTGCGGTTGGCGTATTCGGCATCCTTCGCCTGCAGATAGCCGCTGTCTTTAAGGATCAGCTCGGCCACATCGCGCGTGGCCTCGGTTGCGAAGATGCGGCCGCGAAAGCCGTCGCGCACCAGCTTCGGCAGATAGCCGGAATGGTCGAGATGGGCATGGGTCAACACGACGGCGTCGATGCTGGAGGGCTCGACCGGCAAGGGCTCCCAATTCAGCTCGCGCAAGTTCTTGAGGCCCTGGAACAAGCCACAGTCGATCAGGATGCGCTTTCCATCATGAGTCAGGAGATGTTTCGAGCCAGTGACGGTGCCGGCACCGCCCAGCGAGGTCAGCGTAAGCATGGCGGCCTTCAGATCGCGGGTTGGAAAAGATCGGCGGGGTTACCCCTACTGTCGACGGCGGCGCGTTCGGCGGGCGTGAGCAAATCGTCGCGTGACCAACCGGCAAGCGGGGTCGCCGCATCGATCAGGTGAGCCCAGGAGCAGCGATTGGCGAACAGCATGCCGTCGACATCGAGCGTGCCGCCCCGGCTGATATAGCCGCGCGCGGCGGTTCTCAGCGGTCCCCCGTCCAGCCGCCTCAACAGACCAAGCATCGGCTCGGGCCGCGTATGAGTGACGATGACGCGGGGAAGCTGCGGGGGAAATAGTGCGGCGAGATCCTCGTCGCTCGCGGTGAAGGCGGCCTCGATCGGGTCGCGCGGCGCACGGAAGCGACCCGGTTCCGCCAATGCCGTCACGACGGCTTTGAGGCCACGGGCCGAGAGGCGTCGTGACGCCTTGAGCGCCTCCTCGAGCTGATAGGCCCCGATCGCCACCAGTTGCAGGTCGGCTTCGCCGGGATTGCCATCGATATGGGCCGCGCCCTCGGACACGAACCGGCCAGCCGCCTCGCCGTCGAGCCGGTGCGGCATGTCGCGCTTCGATACGATCAGGCAGGCTACCTGGCCGCGTCCGTCATAGACCGATCGCAGCGCGGCCATTGCGCTGTTCGCGTCGACTGGAAAGAGCACCCGGGCTGTGTCCGACATCTCGCCGAGCAGTGCCTCGCCAATCGTCGGGTCCTGGTGCGATTGCTCATTCTTGGAGTTCTCCCAGGTGTGGGAGGTGACGACGAGGGGCACCGAGATCCAGCCGGACTCCTGACCGACCTCGCGACGACGCCGGGCGAAGACGATCTCCTGACGGAGGCCGCCCAGCATCTTCATGGCGAAGGCCTCATAGCTGACGATCAGGTTGAGCCCGCCTTTGTTGGCGAGCGCCGCACCTGCAACTGCTTCCTCGTTGAGCGCGGTGATGACGGCGCCATCAACGGCTTCGGCTACCCCGGGCTCGGCGACGTTGACGCGATGCCGCAGACGATCGAGCGCGGCGCCCATATGGTTGGAGCGCAACTCGTCGGGATTGCCGAGCCGCGGCCGTAAATCCGGATTGGCATCGACGGCGCGCACGAACCAGCGGTCTAGCGCATGCATGGCGCAGTCCGGAGCATCGCCCACGCGGATCCATTCGGGTTCGGGGAGCTGGGGTGACGGCGGGCTTCGCAGTGCGAGGGGATGGCGGCTTTCGAGCGGCCGGTTCTGCGGGTCGTGGATGGCAAGCGCGCCGACCGCGCGGTCAATCTCTTGCAGCGGAACGAAGAGCGCTGCTGCAGCTTCGTTGAAGGCGTTTCGTGCCGCGTCATCGCGCGACGGGTTGCCGTCGATCGGAAGGTTGTGCGCCGCATTGGTGCCGGCGCCCGGAAAGCCGAACCCCTTGATCGTCTTGGCGATCACATAGGGGATGGGCGCGGGATAGACGTGATCGGCATCGGCGGCGAAACGTCCGAGCCGCTCCTCGGCCGTGAGGATCGCCCAGGCGAACGCGGCCGGGTCGCGGCCGTCGATCGCGAAGGGATCGAAGCCGTTATGGCGAAGATGGGCCGCGAGCCAGTCGGCCCCGCCCTGCTGGTCAATCTGAGCGCGCTCCTCGATGCGGCGTCCGTTGAGGATCATGATGGGGATCATGATGGGGATCGCGAGGCCGGAATCCTCGGCGCGCCACCAGCGGGGTGTCCAGTCGGAGCCGCGCTGCTCCTCGAAGGCACCGTCACTCAGGAAGGCGATGAGACTCTCTCCGGGAAGCGGCATGTGCACATATTGCACCTCCGCGAAACCAAGATAGCCTCCCTCCGAGATCGCCCCGGCGGTGTTGGGACCAGCATGGCTGCCCAGCGGGACCGCGGCGCGACCCTCCGCATCGATCGCATAGGAATAGAAGTCGGCCGCGAGCTGAGAGAGCCCCTTCTCGGTCCGGTCGTAGCGGCCTTTCTGCGTCGGCGAGACGTCGCCAGTCAGCGCATTGACGGCCTCGATCGCTGCGACGCAATGGCCTTGCCCCATCAGCCATGAGCGGGTCTTGGCGGTGATCGTGTTGGCGGTGAGATAGCCGACAAAAGCAGGAACCATGTTGAGCGAGCCACCGGTATGGCCTTCAGGCGTCGGCTTGAACGCATCGGCCGGCAGCGGCGCGCCGGAGAGATTGACCCGGCTGGCATAGGTCATGTGGACGACGGTCCACATCGCCGCGCAGGCCAGACGGTCGGCAGCGGCGAGCAGCCGGTAGAGCCTGTCGGGCGCCATGTGTCCCGAGGCTGCGAGTGCTGCAACACGCTCGACCGTCTCGGCGCTGTGCTCGATGGGCCCGTAGCCCTTATGCCAGATCGCGAATGCGTCCGATGTCATTTCACTCATGTTGCGCTATCACCTTTTCCTTGTCGTGGGACCGGCGTCCGCGTTCGACTGACGCCGCTTGTCCATGGCGGAGGATCGCTGGCCGGAAAGGAGTCGATGCCGGCGCGTTCGACTTCATCGAGCGGTTCGGCCGGCCGCCTGTGGCGGACAATATCCCGCGGGACATTCCGGGCGGCCGAGATGGCGGCGGCTATCAGGGGTGCGAGACGGATGGCGTTGCTCGCATGCAGGACAGAATCGCTCGAAACGATTCTGTCGGCGACGGCCAATAAGCGCTGGTAGGAATCCTCGGCGAAGAGGCCATGGATGACGGCGCAGACGGGCCGCGCGAACCCCTGGAGCGGAAGCTTGCATGCGGCTTCAAAGAGCGTGTCGCCGGACGACGCGATGTCGTCGACGAGGACCGGCCGGAGGCCGCTCCATTGCGAGAGGTCGGGGAGCTCGACGTCGACGCTGCGGTCGCCGTGCCTGGTTTTGCTTAGAACGGCATGGGGTGCGCCGATGCGCGCGGCAATGGCCGAGACCCACTGCTCGCTTTCCTCGTCCGGCCCGATGATGAGAGGCTTCTGCACCTCAGCCGCGATCCAGTCGGCGAGAAGCGGCGCGGCATGAAGCGTCTCTGTCGGGATCGTGTAGAGTGCGGAAAGAGCGGCATAGCGATGAAGGTGCGGGTCGACGGTCACCAACCGGTCGAAGGTCGAGGACACGAGGCGGGCAAAGGTCTTCGAGGTCACCGCTTCGCCGGGCAGAAAGCGACGGTCTTGCCGCATATAGGCGAGATAGGGCGCAACGAGCGTGACCTCGCGCGCACCGAGCGACCGGGCCGCATCGGCCGCGAAAACGAGACGCAGGAACCCGTCATCCGGCGGCGCCAGGGTGCAGACGAGATCGACGGGACGGTTCGCAATATTGGAGAGAATCCGAACGTAGGTCTCGCCGTCGGGAAAGCGGCGCGTCTCGATCGCACCCAGTTCCCATCCCCCGGACTCGGCAAGATGTCGGGCGAAGATTTCGTTTCCGGGCAAGGGAAGGATCAGGCGCATGGATCATGTTCCTCATTTCTTCCGGTAGAACCGCAGAAACTGCGCGTTGATGGCGACGATGACGGTGCTGGCCGACATGAAAACGGCGGCGACGGCTGGGGTCATCAGGAAACCCGTTCCGAAGGTGATGCCGGCCGCCATCGGGATGGCAATTGCGTTGTATCCGGTCGCCCAGATCAGGTTCTGTACCATCTTGCGGTAGGTGGCGCGTGACAGGCCGAGGATCGCGGCCACATCGCGCGGATCGCTTCTGACCAGGACGACGTCGGCCGATTCCACGGCAACGTCAGTGCCAGCGCCGATGGCGATCCCGAGATCGGCCACGACCAGCGCCGGCGCGTCATTCACGCCGTCGCCAACCATGGCAACCTGCAGTCCGCGCGCCTGCAATTCCTTGATCTTCTCGGACTTCTGATCCGGCAGCACCTCGGCGAAATATTCAGCTATGCCCAGTTCGTCCGACACCGCTTGCGCGACCCCCTTGGCATCGCCAGTGAGCATCACGGAGTTGATCCCGAGCGCCTTCAGTTCGGCGATGGCCTCCTTCGATTCCTGCCGGACGATATCGGCCAGCGCGAACAGCGCGCGCGGCTCGCCGTCGCGGACGAGCACGACCACTGTCTTGCCCTGGGCCTCCAATTGCTTGAGCCGCTCGTGGCCGATCGCCTTGCCCTGCCTTGCGAGGTGGCCGGGGCTGACGATACGGATGTCGGCGCCGTCAACCTTTGCGACGATGCCCTCTCCGGTGATGTTGCTGACCTCGCTTGCCTTCGGGACGGTCAAGTTGCGATCCCTGGCCTCGGCGACGATGCCGTGGGCGATCGGATGCTCGGACTGGCTCTCGGCCGCTGCCGCCAAGGCGAGTTCTTCGTTCTCGTCACCGCCGGCGAGCAGCACGATGTCGCTCACGCCAAACCGGCCCTCGGTCAGCGTTCCGGTCTTGTCAAAGACCACCGCATTTAGATTGCGCGCGCGTTCAAAGGCCGCGCGGTCACGGATCAGAAGTCCGTTTCCGGCGCTGAGCGAGGTGCTGACGGCGACGACGAGCGGAACGGCAAGCCCGAGCGCATGCGGGCAGGCGACGACCATCACCGTCACCATGCGCTCGAGCGCGAATTCAAGCGACGCGCCGAGAACGAGCCACCAGACGAAGAGCGTCCCGAAGCCTACGGTAAGGGCGATGTAAGTGAGCCACGAGGCAGCACGGTTGGCGATGTCCTGCGTCCTGGAGCGCGTCGCCTGCGCCTTCTTCACGAGATCGATGACCTGTGCGAGATAGGTGGCATCGCCCGTGGCGGTCACCTCGATGGTCACGGCGTTGGCGCCGTTGATCGCGCCGCCGATGGCGGTGGCACCGACGGTCTTGGAAACCGGGCGGGATTCGCCGGTCAGCATCGCCTCGTTGAAGCCGGACGACCCCTCGATGATCTTCCCGTCGACGGGCACCTTGGCGCCCGGGCGGACGAGAACCCGATCGCCCGGCTGCAATGCGGAGATGGGGACCTCTTGCATCGAGCCGTCGGCGCCGATCTTCGTAGCGCTGTCAGGCAGCAGCCGGACCAGTTCCTCGAGCGCGCGCGATGCACCCATCACGGAGCGCATCTCGACCCAGTGGCCGAGAAGCATGATCGCGACCAAAGTCACGAGCTCCCAATAGAATGGCTCTCCCGGAAAGCCAAAGGTGGTGGCGGCCGAGAAGAAGTAGGCGGCCGAGATCGCCAGCGCGATCAGAGTCATCATTCCGGGCTGCCCCTTGCGCAGCTCGGACAGGAAGCCGGTGAGAAACGGCCAACCCCCATAAACATAGACGATCGTTGAAAGAGCGAAGAGAACCAGTCCATCTCCCGCAAAGGCCAGCGTCTCGGGAACGCCAAGCCAGTGCTGGATCATCGGCGACAGAAGCAGGACCGGCGGCGTGAGAAGGAGTGTGACCCAGAACCTTCGGCGGAAGTCGGCGACCATCGCACCATGATCGTGCCCGGCATGCTCGGAATGACTGGAACCGGCCGCTGCCACGATCTTGGGATCGGTGTGACGATCGTCTTGGCGCCTGCCGCCAGCGTGATCGGCATGACCATTGTGATCGTGGGCATGTGGCCGGTCAGAGGTCATTCTACGAGATCCTGCTGTTTGCTACGGCCTTTGGGAGACCATGGTGCTTATGGAATGCTCGACGAGGTTCGGCCCGCGCGCCAGCGACGTGAGCGCCATTTCGTGCCGAGCCTGCTTGGTCGCCGGTTCCCCACGGCACGTCTTTGATCGAGGTTAAGTTCGCCGATGGGCCAAAAGGTCATAGGTGAAGCTCAATCTCGGTGCCGTACTCCGACGGTCGAGCGGTAGCGGCCTGCCGTGTCGGATCGTGCGAGGCTCGGGCGGCAGACGATTGTCGAGACGGTAACCCCGACCCACGGACGGAGAGTCGCCGAGCTACCCGGCGTGCGCCAGCTTGAGCATGCCGGACCTCAGAACCGCTTGCATTTGCCGCCGTTCCAAAACTCCAGTGCCGGAAAAAATGTCGCCGACACGCTACCATCATTTGTGCGACAAACCTGCGCTTCATCCTCCCCTGGCTGAGTTCGCTCGACCGGAATCCGCACTACGGCCGCCATGAACCTTCACCATAGGGCTCCTGCATACGCGGCCGATCGACGTGGGAGGCGAGATGGGTCCGGTCCCGAGCGCGGGATGAAGCCGACTATCGACAGGCCGCGCCCATGCAACCGGGACTGGAGCAGACGTGGAGACGATCTCAGTTGCCTTGATCCTTCTGCTAGCCGTTGTGATCAGCGGTGCGCTCGCGCGCATGTCGCCGATCGCCCTACCGCTTCCCCTTTTTCAGATCGCGCTCGGCGTGGTCATCGCGTCGGTGGCCAATCTCGGCGTCGAACTGGAACCGGAGATTTTCTTCCTGCTGTTCCTGCCGCCGCTCCTGTTCCTGGACGGCTGGCGCATCCCCAAGGAGGGTGTGTTCCGGGACAAGGGCACGATCCTGGAGCTTGCCTTCGGCCTGGTCGTGTTCACCGTGGTCGGCGTCGGCTTCCTGGTGAACTGGATGATCCCGGCCATGCCGCTGGCGGTTGCTTTCGCGCTGGCGGCCATCGTCTCGCCCACCGATCCGATCGCGGTGTCGGCCATTGCTGCCAGAGTGCCCATTCCCAAGCGGCTGATGCACATCCTCGAAGGCGAGTCGCTGCTCAACGATGCGTCGGGCCTGGTCTGCATGCGCTTCGCGGTTGCCGCGACCCTGACCGGTACATTCTCCCTCGCCGAGGCCGCCGGCACATTCCTCTGGGTTGCGATCGGCGGCATCGCGATCGGCACGGGAGTGACCTGGTCGGCGACCAAGGCGAAGAACTGGATCTCGCGCAAATTCGGGGAAGAAACCGGCTCGCAGATCCTGATCAGTCTGCTGATCCCCTTCGCCGCCTATCTTCTGGCCGAGCGTCTTCATTGTTCGGGGATTCTCGCCGCGGTCGCGGCCGGCATCACCATGAGTTATGTGGAGCAGACCGGACAAGCGCTCGCCGTCACCCGTGTCCGTCGCAGCGCCGTCTGGGACACGGTCCAGTTCACCGCCAACGGAATCATTTTCGTTCTGCTGGGCGAGCAGCTCCCTCAGATCCTGGCCGGGGCGGCGCAGGTCGTGCACGAGACCGGGCATCACGAGCCGGCCTGGCTCCTCGTCTACGTCGTCTCCATCAACCTGGCGCTTGCGGCATTGCGGCTTCTTTGGGTTTGGACCTCGCTGCGTTTCACCTTGTTCCGGGCTGCGCGCCGGGGTGAAGCCCTTGTCACGCCGAGTTGGCGTCTGATCGCCGCCATGTCGCTTGCAGGCGTGCGCGGAACGATCACGCTCGCCGGCGTTCTGACCTTGCCGCTGGTGATGGCCGACGGGACAGCGTTTCCGGCGCGTGACCTCGCCATCTTCCTGGCCGCCGGCGTGATCATCCTGTCGCTCGTCGCCGCCAGCATCGGCCTACCGCATCTTCTCAAGGGGCTGGAACTGCCGCCGGAGCCTTCGCATCAGGAAGACGAAGACCGCGCCCGGATCGCCGCGTCGGAGGCGGCGATCCGGGCCGTCGAGCGGGTCCAGCATGATATGGGCGAGGGACGCAGCGACGCCGATCTTTACGTGGATGCCGGAGCGCGGATCATGGAGCTTTACCGCCAGCGCATCGATGGCCGTTCCAAGACTGGCGAGGAGCGCGAACTCGCCCGGAAGATCGACGAGATCGAACGCAGGCTGCGCCTGGCGGGCTTGCGTGCCGAACGCGACGAGATCTATCGCATTGTTCGCAGCCGGCGCCTCACAGACGAGGCGGCGCGCAAGCTGGTCAGGGAAGTCGATCTGCTGGAAGCAAGATTCAGAGTGACGTGAGGATCCTTTGATAAGCGCACGAAGGTGCCGCAACACGACCGCGGCGTCGCTCCAGGACGACACTCATAGGTTTTGCGGGAGTGCTGAGCCGCGCCAACAAAGGGCGCGGCTCGATTTCCGAGTGGTGCGATGCGGGGCCTGCTAGAGCCTCGGCTTGGAGGGGATCGTGGCCTCACCCGTCATCGTCGGCATTTGCGGATCGCCGGGCGGCATGGATGACATATACGCGGGCGCCTGTCCGCTCGGGAAATCCTCCTTCTGGACGTCGAGAAACTCGTGACGTTCACGCTCCTTTTGGGAAAGCGTAGACGGATAATAGTCAGCGAAAGCAGGTGCTGCAGACAGTAGCGCCACCATGCCACCGAACAGGATCTTCCTCAGGGCCATATCAACTTCCTTTTTTCAAAGCACTGTCGCGATGCCCGGAAACTGCGGGAAGAGACGCAGATGCGATGTGAAGGATTTCACATTCGGCTTCACAAAATGGTGTAAGTGAAAATATAATTGATGGTTAAATCTTCGTATATTGTAGAATATGTTCGCGGAACATGCAAGCATACGAGATCATCAGTAAATATACTCGCGCCCTATGCACATACGTATACTTACTTCCCGAGAAATGCGTTTGTCACTCTGCGGGACGCGCCGGCAGATTCTATCGATCTGGGTTCATCTTCGGGAGGAGGGGGGCACCCGCGTCGTCTCGCGCGATGCGGTCCATCCGCGTTGATAGTTCCGACCTGTTTGGTCCAGGGATTCCGACGCGGAAGGAGAAACCTGGACAAGTAGCGGCGGTTCGGCCGCTTCGAGTCGTTGCCACGTTCACGCTCGATTGGTCTGCCAGACAAGAGACACACGGTCGCCTCGATTAGCGGCTTCTATGCCTTTCGTCGAATCGATCGGCTTTTTCTGCCTTGGGCGGCCTTGATGATGTCGTTACCAGTGCGTCGATACCTTGCTTTGTTGCTTACCGCCGTCCTTGTAATGTCTGCGGGGATGTTTCATGGCGCCTTTGATAGTGGCGTTGGAGCCGGCGTTTTCGCGAGCCCCACACAGGAACTGTCCCGCGAATACGCGCTGTCGTGCCCAGATGAGAATGGAGCGTGCGGCTCCGCGATGAATCCTGGGCTGATGCCTTCGGATTGTTCCGCCACGAGCTGTGCTGTGCTGTGGCCTAGCAGGGATCTGATCTCCGCAGTGCGGAACGTGCGTCGGCTGACGTTCCGTCTCGGGCACAGCTCTGTTCACGGTTCCCAGCTTAGCCCGCTGGATCGGCCGCCTCGGCTGACCTGATAGCCGGCACTGAGGGCCGTTGGCGTGGCGGATGCATCCGCAGCGTCGATTCGTCTTTCGGTGCGACGGACGCGGTCCGTGCGACAAGCACTGGCCGCTCCAAATCTCCTCCTGTCGAACTCTCTGGGCGAACGCGTCCGCGCCTCCTGGCATTCGCTTGCATGGAGCGAAACGCTGTCGACGCGCGCGCCTGCAAGGCCAGTGTCATGAATGTCTTTTCTCTTGCAGCCCCCACTTGTTCGGAATCACCGGGTCACACCACCCTCCTCGACTTTCTGGACGACGCCCGCCTTCAGCTCGGTGCGCACAGGCGGACCATTCCGAAGGCACAACGCTTCGAGATCTCGGCCAATACCGCGTCAGTGATATACGTCGTCGCGGATGGACGCTTGCGGGTTTCGATACCAACGCTGCAGGGTATCGACGTCTTTGTGACTGACGTTGAGCGCGGTGAACTGATCGGAGAATCAGCCGCTTTTGCGGATAATATTGTGCCCCTTGTTGTCGAGGCATCCGAGACCTCGAACACGTTCGTCATCGATCGGGCGAGCTTTTTTCGGGCAATTGTGGAGCACGGGGCTTTTTCAACGGCGGTTATGCGCGTCATGTGCCGGCGGCTGTGCCGTGTGAACCGGCGCCTCGCCGATACCGTCACGCTGCCGATGCACAGCCGCTTGAAGATTGAGTTGGTGCGGTTGGCGAAATCGGGAGCGGACGGCACCTTGATGATAGACTGCCTGCCAACGCATGAGGAACTGGCTTTGCGTATTTCCTCTCAGCGCGAGGCAGTCACAAAAGAACTCACCAAGCTCATGCGGTCTGGCTTCATTGTCCGAAGTGGCCGTGGCCTCGTAATTAGAGGCGATCAGCTTTCCGGCGATTGATCGGGAGCAGTTAAGCCGCGCCCTGGAAATGGGTGCGGCTTAACATCGTTCTACATATTGGACTTGCCTTCGGCCGGTGAACTGAGCAACCTCTTCAGCGGCGCCGGCACGACGTTTCGCTGGGCCGGTGCGGTCAGCTGTGGCGCAGGACCCCTCGGATAAGCCCCACGCTGGACATCCCGGAACTCGTGGCGCGCGCGTTCCCTTCCTGCCAACGTCGGCGAATAGGAATCCGCCATGACAGGTGTTGTGGCAACGATTGCGAAAGCGCCAAAGGCGAAGAGTTTGTAGATTCTCACGATGATCTCCTTTGAGGCACTCACCCAGAAAGCTAAACGTTAGTGAGGAGTCGCGGCCGCCGATGTGAGAAATTTCACGTCTGGCGTTTCGGCTACATTCATTTGGCTCACTTGAAGGAAGGATGTTTGTTAGGGAGCTGCAGGTCCTCCTTTGCCCTCGCAATTTCCGCATCAAACGCATCATGATGATCGTCGTGACTACTGACGAATTCTTTTACCGAAGGCGCTGCTGATCTTTCACACCAGTTAGCAAGTCGCGCGCTTTCTTCGCTTTGCGTCGGTCCGTAGCGCTCTCTGATAGCGAGCAACACACCGATGCGCGCTGCATTCGCCGAACGGACCACAACTTCCAACGCCTCAGCTTGAGGCAAGCCAGAGATCACGTCACTTCGAACGTGCAGCATGAGCTGTTGCGCATCGCCGACACTGCCTCTTGTCCTTTCAATGATCGATGGATCATATTGAGCGCAATACACCACAAAATTGTGAGCAATATCCGCTTTCGCAAGAATTCGCACGAGACTGTCATCATCGGCGGCGAACGCTGGTGTCAAACAAGCGGAAAGTAGAATTGCGCCTGTTCCGATTTTCCACTCGCGTGTCATTGTCGACTCCATGGGGGCTGGCCTGTGTATTGAGCGGTCCTGATTTAGAAGACGCCAGTCAGGACCGCGTCTGACCCATTCGTGGTCATTTCGCGGTTCGAACCCCGGTGATCATTCGACGAAGAACCTCGTCGCGTCGGATGAGATGGTGCCAGAGTGCCGCGGCGGCGTGAACGACCGCGACGGCGAGCAGCGACCATGTGAGAACCCGATGGATTGGGGCAAAGGCAGCGCTGTTCACATACATGGCGCCGGTGCCGGTAATGGGCAGCGCGAAGAGCAGGCCGTACAGTAGCGCGTGACTAACCGCTGTCCCCCAACGCGTGATCTGCGAGGAGGCCGCTGGCAGCGGCGGGACACCATGAAGATATCTGAGGCCGATACGGACTACTGCGAAGGCCAGAATAAGCCAGCCGCCCCAGGCGTGGACGCGGTGCAGGAAGAGGTCGAATGGAGCCGGCTGCATGAAGGCATGCGTCATGTGGGTGCGGGCAATGGCCCATGACGTGGGAATCTGGGTCAGGCACAGCAGGACCACGCCCCAATGCAAGAGCCGCTGGACCACGGAATAGCCTGCTGCAGGGCGTGCGACCAGGAGCGTTCTGGTTAGCCGGCTTGCCTTCCGAATGCTCACCGATCGTTCGTCCATGGTTGTGCTCTCAGCTCGGAATCGGGCTGGCGCCACGGAAGCGCATGAACAGGTTTGGCGTTTCGGAACCGAAAGCCATCACGTCGTAGGTCTCCGGTTCCATCCCCGCGACGTCCATGCCTGGCGATCCCACCGGCATGCCGGCAACGGCGATGCCGCGTACGGACGGACGCGCAGCCAGGAGCCGGATCAAAGCCGTGGCTGGAACATGGCCTTCGAGAAGGTAGTTTTCGACCTCGGCCGTGTGGCAGGGAGCGCCGCAGCGCTCCCCGGGATAGCGAGATGTTAGTTCGCCTTGGCGATCTTGGTGACCGTCAGACGGCCGCTCACCCGATCCGCCTCGAACTTCACCTTGTCGCCGACCTTGACCGCTTTCAGCATGGCCGGGTCGGCGACGGCGAACACCATCGTCATGCCGTCCATGTCGAGGTTCTTGATCGGCCCATGCTTGAGCGTGACCTTGCCCTGGGCCTGGTCGATCTTGGTGATCTGTCCATCGACCGGAGCCGCCTGCGCCAAGGCAGCGGTCGAAAACGCGGAGATCGCCGCTGCCATTATAAGCTTACGCATAATTATGCTCCTTTGTTGAGTGCAACTACTTGACGATGATGGTGCCGGTCATGCCGGATTCCCGGTGACCGGGGATGAGGCAGGAGAAGTCGAACTCCCCGGCCTTGGTGAACTTCCAGACAATTTCGCCGGTCTTCTTCGGTGCTAGGCGCTTGGCGTTGGGATCGTCATGCTCCATGTCCGGGTTCTTCATCATCTCGGCCATGTGCTTGAGGTTTTCGTCGAGCGTGCCGACGACGATCTCGTGATCGAGCTCACCATTGTTACGGATGGCGAACTTGACCTGCTCTCCCTTGCGGATGTCGATCTTGTTCGGGATGAACACCATCTTCCCGTCCGATTCACGCATGGTGATCTGGATGGTGCGCGCCGCTTTCTTGGGATCTCCAGGCTCGCCATACGCGCGGTCATCCCCATGGGAATGGCCAGCGTCGGCCAGCGCTGCGGTCGACAGGGTAAGGGCCGCAAGCGCGGCGATCAGGAATCGTGGTTGCACGTAGGAATCCTTCTCAATGATTGCCATGGGGGGATTTTTTGCCGGGTTTCACGACGTTGAACTCGGCGGTCCTCGACTTGTCGAACGCGGCAGGAGGCTCGCGTTCGGCTCTTTTCGGTTCGCCCTTCCACTCAAAGGCGACCGTACCTTCCGGGTGCTTGAACCATCCCGGATCTTTGTAATCGCCGGATGCGAGCCCCTCGCGCACCTTGACGACCGAGAACATGCCGCCCATCTCGACCGCCCCGAACTGGGCGAAGCCCGTCATCATCGGCAGGGTGTTGTCGGGCAGCGGCATCTCCATCTCGCCCATGTCCGCCATGCCGGCCGTGCCCATCGGCATGTAGTCGGGGACGAGCTTGCGGACCTTCTTGGCGAACTCCTTCTTGTCGACGCCGATGAAGTTGCGCACGTCGTGGCCCATGGCGTTCATGGTGTGATGCGACTTGTGGCAGTGGATCGCCCAATCGCCGGGCTTGTCGGCGACGAAATCGAAGGCCCGCATCTGCCCGACCGCGCAGTCGATGGTGACCTCGGGC
>NCEH01000123.1 GCA_002304505.1 Rhizobiales bacterium 32-66-11
GCCGGGGCGTCCGATACGTCTTCCGACACGTGGTGCAACCTCACAAACAATCAAAGGGGCGGATGGGGCGCCGATCAGGGGCAAGATACAGCGCGCAGCCGGGCGCCGCCGTCAAGCCGCTGTCCCCGCAATCCCCCCTATCCCCCGCCGCGCGCGGCCGGTTCAATGGCCATCGTGCGGCGGTTTGAAGGCCGCGGCCTGGTCCGGCGTCGCCTCGGTCTGGTAACGGCTTTTCCATTCCTCGTAAGGCATGCCATAGACCGCCTCGCGGCTCTGCGCCTTGCTCACCGGCAGGCCCTCGGCCTCGGCGGCGTCGAGATACCAGTTGGAGAGGCAGTTGCGACAAAAGCCGGCGAGGTTCATGAGCGCGATGTTCTGCACGTCGGTGCGCTCGCGCAGATGGGCGACCAGCCGCCGGAATGCCGCAGCTTCCAGCCGCTCGCGATCCTGGTCGGACAGCGATCCCGGGCCGTCCTGCGGTGTCGGGTCGAAAACTTGTGTGCTCATGGCGTGTCGTCCCTTTGTCGGCTTCATGTGGCGCGTGGGCGCGCGCGGCGCAAGGGTCGCAAGGGCCGTGCCATGAACCGGGAGCCGCGCGCCGCCGCGCCGCCGCTGCATCTGGCGCTGGGCATCGCCGCCCTGGCCGCCGGGGCCTTCGCCATGGGGGCGTCGGTGCTGTTCGTGCGGCTCGCGGAGGTGGGCCCGTTCGCCAGCGCCTTCTGGCGCACCGCCTTGGCGCTGCCGGTTCTACTCGTCTGGGCGCTGGCCGCCGAGGGGCGGCAGGCCCTGGTGCCGGATCGCGCCGCGCTGCTGGCAGGCGTGTTCTTCGCCGGGGACCTGTTCTTCTGGCATCTGGCGATCCTCGGCACCAGCGTCGCCAATGCCGCCGTGCTCGCCACCACTTCGCCGGTCTGGGTGGCGCTGTTCGCCTGGCTGATATTACGCGCCGCCATCACCCGCGCCACCCTCGCCGGGCTCGCGCTGTGCCTTGCGGGGGCGGGCGCGCTGATCGGGCGGAGCTTTCATCTGGAGCCGGCGCATCTGCGGGGTGACGCAGCGGGGCTGGTGACGGCGCTGTTTTTCGCCGCCTATTTCCTGGCGATCGGCAAGGCGCGCCGCTTCCGGGGCGCCGGGGCAGTGACGCTGATTTCCACCGCCGTAACGAGCGCGATCCTGTTCGCGGTGGCTTTGGTGGCCGAGCCGACCTTATGGCCCGCGAGCGCTTCCGGCGCGGCCGCGCTGCTGGGCCTTGCCCTGGTGAGCCAGGTGGGCGGGCAGGGGTTGATGGCGGTGGGCCTTTCCGTGGTGCCGCCGATCTATGGGGCGTTGGTGTTCTTCCTGGAAGTGGTATCCGCGGCGGCCCTGGGCTGGCTGGTGCTGGGGGAGGCGCTGGGCGTGCTGCAGGGGGTGGGCATGGGGCTGGTTCTGCTCGGCCTGTGGGTCGCGCGGCCGGGGCGGGCCGGATGATCTGCCTCGCTTCTGCCCCGATCGCGCCCGAAAAGGCGGGATGATGCGTCCTGCACCTATCGTCCCCTGCAAGTATCGTCCATTGACGCCCGTGCCGTACCAAGGCTAACAGCCGAGCCCATGTTGTTTTCCCACCCGTTCGCTCCGAATGGATCTTCCAATGTCTGGCGCGGCCTGCGCGCGCTGGCGCTTCTCGCCGTGCTCGCGGCGGGTGCGCTGACGGCGAGCGCGGCGCCCGCGGCGGCGGACTTCCGCTTGTGCAATCGCACGTCCAGCCGGGTCGGGGTGGCCATCGGCTATAAGGAAAACGAGGTCTGGACCACCGAGGGCTGGTGGAACGTCGCAGCCAACAGCTGCGAAACCCTCCTGCGCGGCGACCTCGTGGCGCGCTTTTATTATCTCTATGCCGTGGATTATGACCAGGGCGGGGAATGGGCCGGCAAGGCCTATATGTGCACTCGCGACAAGGAATTCACCATTCGCGGGGTGGAGGACTGCCTGGCGCGCGGCTTCGACCGGGCCGGCTTCCTGGAGGTGGACACCAAGGAGCAGCGCGGCTGGACCGTGCAATTGACCGAGGCCAACCAATCCAGCCGGGTCCTGCCCGGCATCCCGCCGCCCGGCAATGCTCCCATGCCCATGCCGAACCCCGCAAGCCGCGGGAAATAGCATCCAGATTGGCGACTATCGCGCCTTTCCCCCTGCTGGCCGCCGGGCGCTGTGATATTTCCTGAAATGCCGCGCAATCCCGCGGCGCCACGGACAAAAATGTCCGGGTCAGGGAGGGTCACCATGGCTGGAACGGGGCATGTTCTCATCGCGGGCGCGGGGCCGGTGGGCCTGACCCTGGCGGGCGAGCTGGCGCGATATGGCGTCGGCGTGCGGATCGTGGACACATCGGCGGCCCGGACCGACAAATCCAAGGCCCTGGTGCTGTGGAGCCGCTCGCTGGAGCTGCTGTCCCGCACCGGCTGGGCGGAGGCTTTCGTCGACGCCGGCATGGAAGTGTATGGCGCGCGCATCTCCAACGGCCGCACGCTGATCGCCGAGATTGATTTCGACGAGGCGGAAAGCCTGTTCCCCGCCGCCGTCATGATTCCGCAGAGCGAGACCGAGCGGCTGTTGGAAACCCATCTCGAATCGCTGGGCGTGACGGTGGAGCGGACCACCGGGCTGGTGGGTTTCGAACTCGTGGGCGATGGCGTCCGCGCCACCTTGCGCGATGCCTCCGGCCGCGAGGAGGAGGTGGCGGCGGACTGGCTGGTCGGCTGCGATGGCGCCCATTCCACGGTGCGCCACACGCTCGGCATGGCGTTCTCCGGCACCACCCAGCCCAGCGACTGGGTGCTCGCGGATGCGCACCTGGAGGGGCTGACCCCCGACAAGCTGGACATTTACTGGCATTCAGACGGCATCCTCGCCTTCTTTCCCATCACCGGCGGGCGCTATCGCATGGTGGCCGATCTCGGCCCGGCGCAAAGCGAGGCGCACCGGCCCGACCCGACGCTGGCGGAGGTGCAGGCGCTGGTGGATGCGCGCGGCCCTGGCGGCATCCGCATGTTCGATCCCTTCTGGCTGGCGAATTTCCGCATCAACGAGCGCAAGGTGAAGGACTACAGCCTCGGCCGCGCATTCCTGGCGGGCGATGCGGCGCATATCCACAGCCCGGCCGGCGGGCAGGGCATGAACACCGGCATGCAGGATGCCTTCAACCTCGCCTGGAAGCTGGCGCTGGTGGTGCGCGGGCGCGCCAGGCCGGCCTTGCTCGACAGCTATTCCCTTGAGCGCAGCGCGGTCGGCGACATGGTGCTGCACAATGCCACGCGCATGACCGCCCTCGGGGTGATGCGCAATCCGGTGGCGCAGGCGGTGCGCAATTTCGCCGCCCATGTGGTGCTCGGCCTGTCGCAGGTGCAGCGCCACGCCTCGCATAGCCTCACCGAGCTGGAGATCGCCTATCCGCACAGCCCGCTTTCGGTCACCGCGCCCCACGCACCCCATGGCGGCGACCTGCCGAAGGCGGGCGAGCGCTGGCCGCAGCTGAACCCGGCGCTTGCGCCCATCGGCGCCGGCGATACGCCGCGCTTTGCCCTGATCGCGCCGGGCGCGGCCGCCAGCGCCCTTGCGGCCGGGTTCGGCGGGCTGGTGGAAGCGCGTGAACCGCCGGCGGGTTACGATGGGCTGTGGGTGGTGCGGCCGGACGGCTATGTGGGCCTCGTGGCGGGCGCGACGGATCTTGCCGCCGCCGAAGCCTATCTGGCGGCGATCCTGGTCTGAGGGCGTTCGCGGATCCGGCAGCGGGCCGCTTTCTTGCCAAAATGTTTCACGTGAAACAATGGGTTAGCGCGGACGAACCGGGGCGAGAAGGCACTTTCCTGCGCCTTCTCAGCAGTTCAAACCGCATTTTCGGGCGAACGTTCGGCGCAGATGAATCCGCGTCGCGTCGGATGGTCGGGCCGCCGGCTTCGCGCGCTGAACGGGGACGCAAGGGGGCTTGACGCGGCGCCCCTAGATATCCCGCCCTTCCACCTTCACCTTCAGCTCGGTCTCGATGTCCTTGGCGGCGGTGAGGTGGGGATTGACGGCGAGCGCGCGGCGGGCGGCTTCGAGGGCGCGGGTGTCGTCACCGACCTCGCGCATGATCAGCGACAGGCCGAGCAGCATGGAATAATGGCGCGGCTCGCGCGTCAGGACCTCGCCCACGTCCACCAGGGCGGAGGCATATTCATCCTGGAGATAATAGATCGTGGCGCGCCGGCTGCGGGCGGCGAGGAAATCGGGATGGGTGTCGATCACCGTGCCGAGCAGCTCCAGCGCCAGGTCATATTCCTTGGCCTGGGCGGCCGCCTCGGCGCGCGACATCAGCAGGTCCGCGCTGGGGCTGCCCGATTGGGCGAACATCGCCTCGATGCGGCTGCCGAGGGCGGAAGCGGTGTCATCGTCCGGCGCGAGGCGCAGCGCCTCGAACATGGCGTCGAGCTGTTTGGGCGCGGTGCCGGCCGGGGGCTTTTCACCGGTGGTCTGGGCACGAGCGGCATAGGCGCCGCACAGCGCCAGGGCGAGCGCGCAGGCCAGCGCCATCACCAGCGCGCGCCGCACGGCGGCGGTGGCGCGCGAACAGGACTCCACGGACGAAGGCTTGGACATCATCATCGGCAAAGTGTGAGGCGATGCGCATAAAGCGTCAACCGCCCCACCCCTTTCGGGGGGAGCGGCGCGATCAACTCATCTCGATGACGAGAGCCCCGCTCCAAGGAGCGGGAAAACGCTCAGCCCTGGCGGGCCTTATAGCGCTTCTGGGTCTTGTTGATGATGTAGACGCGGCCCTTGCGGCGCACGAGACGGTTGTCCCGGTGACGGCCGAGGAGCGACTTGAGAGAGTTGCGGATCTTCATAACCTACTGCCTTCGGCCGACCGCGGCGCGGCTTCACCGCGCGGCTCGTCGACACAATGTATTGGATCGAGCCGGTTCGATAAGGGGCGCGCGCCGCAATGTCAACGGCGCGCGCTGTGGATGACGCGGGTTTTGCCGGCTCCCGCCCATTGGTCGCTTACTCGTTGCCCGCTCACTTGCCGGCGAGCAAAGGCGCCAGTTCCTTGTCGAGCTGCTCGGGGGTCATGGCGCCCGACACCTTCTTGCCGTTGATGAAGAAGGTGGGGGTGGAATCGACGCCGAGTTCCTTGTTGCCATATTGCGTGCCGGCCTGGATCTTCTCCGCCAGGTCCTTGTCGCTCAGGCACTTCTCGAAATCGGTCTCGCTCATGCCCGCCTGCTTGGCGACGCGCATCAGCCCCTCGGCCGGATTGTTGCCGAACGCCCAGCTGCGCTGGGTCTCGAACAGCGAGGAGACCATGGGGAAATATTTGTCGCTCGGCAGGCAGCGCGCCAGCATGAAGGCGGCGGTGGCGACCGGATCGAACGGGAATTCCCGCAGGATGTAGCGCACCTTGCCGGTGTCGATGTATTTTTCCTTCAGCACCGGGAAGGTGCTGGTGTGGAACGTCGCGCAATGGCTGCAGGTGAGCGAGGCATATTCGATGATGGTCACGGGCGCGTCCGCTTTGCCCATGGCCTGCTCGGGCAGCGGGGTCGCGGCGGGCGCGTTGAGCTTGGCCGGGTCGACGGTCTGGCCCTGGGCCGGGCTCTGGGCCTGCGCCGCACTCGAAAGGCCCGGCAGCATCCCGGACAGCTGGAGCAGCGGGCCGGCGAGCGCGACGCTCAGGGCGAACTGGCCCACGCCCAGCAGGAAACGGCGACGATGAAGCGACATGGAAATCTCCGGGAAAGGGCCTTCGCGTTCTAGGGAGCGCGCTAGCATGGCGAGGATAGGGCGCCAATCCCCCCGTGCCCTCTGGGCGATCAAGATTTCCGGCGCTCGCGGCGCACCAGCGCGCCGAGACGGGCCAATGAGGCGCCCAGCGCCTCGTCCTCGAACGCGCCGAGCGTGCCGCGCACCTGCGCCAGCGCGGCCGGATCGGGCTCGACGCGCGGCGGCGGGCCTTGATGGCGCTGCGGCACCGGGCCCTGGCGCAGCACCAGCCGGCCGACGCAGCGCCAGCCGAAATAGGCGTTGATGCGGTCGATCACCACCGGCGCGGCATATTGCAGCTCGATGGCATAGGCCCCTTCCACCCGCACCACCAAAGTCGCCGGCTCGCTGGCCTGGCGGGCATCCTGGCGCGGCCATTGCAATTTCACCGGTGTCGAGCGCGGGGCGAGCGCGGGGCCGACGATCTCGTCCCAATGGGTCACGATCTCCACCGCCGAAAAGCCCGCCTTGCCGCACAGGTCGGCGATGGAGGGCCCCACCAGATCGGCGAGGGGGCGGGCGGCGGGGCGCCGCTTCCAGGGGGCTTTGATGGCGGGATCTTCCGTCATGGCTGCGGGCGTGTGAGGGCGCGCGGTTTAAAAAGGTGCACGGTGGAAAGGCGCATGGTGGAAGGCGCATGGTGGAAGGCGCATGGTGGAAGGCGCGCGTGCCGGGCGTTCGCCCCCTTGCGGGCGGCGCGCGGCCCCGGCACGGTGGCGCCATGGACGATGCCACCCTATCAGCCCCGCGCCCCCGCAAGAAGACCGCCGCGCCGGCTGCCCCCGCGAAAGTGAAGCCCGCGAAAGTGAAGCCCGCGAACGCGAAGCCTGAGGCCGTCGCCGGGCCAAAGGTGACGGGCGCGAAGGTGACGGGCGCGAAGATGACCCGAGCGAAACGCGGCCCGGCGCACGCCGAAACCGCGCCCGAATCGGCGGCTCCGGCCAGCGCGGCGGGCGCCATCGCCGCCGCCTTGCTCGCCTGGTACGACTGCCACCGCCGCCGCCTGCCCTGGCGCGCGGAAGGCGGGCGGCTGGGCGACCCCTATCATGTGTTTCTCTCCGAAATCATGCTCCAGCAGACCACGGTGAAGGCGGTGGGGCCTTATTTCACCGCTTTCCTCGCCCGCTGGCCGCGCGTGGCGGATCTTTCGGCGGCGCCGCTGGAAGAGGTGCTCTCCGCCTGGGCGGGGCTCGGCTATTATGCCCGCGCGCGCAATCTGCACGCCTGCGCCAAGGCGGTGGTGGAACGCCACGGCGGCGCCTTTCCCGCGGATGAGGCCGCGCTGCTCGCTCTGCCCGGCATCGGACCCTATACGGCGGCGGCCATTGCCGCGATCGCGTTCGACCTCCCCGCAAGCCCGGTGGACGGCAATATCGAGCGGGTGGTGAGCCGGCTTTATGCCGTGGACGAGCCGTTGCCGAAATCCAAGCCGCACATCAAGGCGCTCGCCGCCGCGCTGACGCCGCACGATCGGCCGGGCGATTTCGCGCAGGGCATGATGGATCTCGGCGCCACCATCTGCACCCCGCGCTCCCCCGCCTGCGTGCTGTGCCCGCTCTCGGCGCCCTGCCTCGGCCGGGCGGCGGGCGATCCCGCGCGCTATCCCGTCAAGGCGGCGAAGGGCGAGAAGCCGGCGCGGGCCGGCATCGCCTTTCTCGCCGTGCGCGCCGACGGCGCGGTGTTGATGCGCACCCGCCCGGAAAAGGGCCTGCTGGCGCAGATGAGCGAAGTGCCTTCGACCCCCTGGAGCGCCGGCGTGCCTTCGCCCGGCGATCATGCCCCGCTCTCCGCCGGGACGAAGGGCTGGCGGGCTCTGCCGGGGCGGGTGAGCCATGTGTTCACCCATTTCGCCCTGGAGCTGGAGGTGTGGCGCGCCGATCTGCCGGCCACAACCGCCGCCCCGGCCGGGCATCGCTGGGTGCTGCCCCGCGATTTCGCCCGCGAGGCGCTGCCGAGCGTGATGCGCAAGGTGCTGGCCCATGGGCGCGTGCCGGGGGCGTGAGGATCATTCTGGGGAAACAATCCCGCGCGCGTCCCGGCCCAGCGCAATGCCGGCTGCGCCGGCTTTTCCCCTGGGTCCCGGCTCGGCGCTCCGGCAAGGCCGTCGCTGGGCCGGGACACGGGGCGGATGCCCGCCGTCCCGCGCCCACCCCCGCCGAAATCCGCATTGCCGCCGGCGCGCGTTCGCGCCATAGGATCGGACAAGGCAATCTCATGGCGGTGGGCATGCGCGATGACCGACCCCGCTTTCCCTCGCGCCCCGTGGCGGGAGGGGAAAGTGATGCGCCGGCTGAATTCAGCATCGATCTGAGCGCCGCCGTGGTCGCGGTGACGGCGGAGGAGCCGCGCGTCCTCGCGCTGCGCGTTGGCGACCGGCCGGCCCTGCCGTCCGGCCCGCTGGAGGAACATCACCGCACGCTCGAAGGCGGCCTGCGCAGCTGGGTGGAGCGGCAGACCCACCAGCAGCTCAATTATATCGAGCAGCTCTATACCTTCGGCGATCTCGACCGGCACGACGGCGGGGCGGCGCGCGCGCTTTCGGTGGCCTATCTCGCCTTGGTGCGCGAGGCGCGGCCGGCGGGCGAGATGGCGGCGGCCTGGCTCGGCTGGTACGCCTGCTTTCCCTGGGAGGATTGGCGCGGCGGCCGCCCGGCGGTGCTCGATCGAATCGGCGCGGGCCTGGAAGCCTGGGCCTGCGCGGCGCCGGACGCGCGAACCGCGGAGGTCCGCCGCCGCCGCCGGGTGCTCGCCTTCGGTCTGGAGGGGGCGGAAGAGACCTCCTGGAACGACGAACGCGTGCTCGAGCGCTATGAATTGCTCTATGAAGCCGGCCTGGTGGCGGAAGCCGCCGCCGAGGATGGGGCGCCGGCCGCGCCCGAGGCGCTTCCCGGCCAGCCGCTGCTCGGCCAGCCCATGGCGCTCGACCACCGGCGCATCCTCGCCACCGCCATCAGCCGCCTGCGCGGCAAGATCAAGTATCGCCCAGTGGTGTTCGAGCTGATGCCGCCCGCCTTCACCTTGCTGCAATTGCAGAAGGCGGTGGAGGCGCTCTCCGGCATGCTGCTGCACAAGCAGAATTTCCGCCGCCTGGTGGAAAGCCAGGGCCTGGTGGAGGAAACCGGCGAGACCACCAGCGGCACCGGCGGGCGCCCCGCGCGCCTCGTGCGGTTCCGCCGCGACGTGCTGCTGGAGCGTCCCGCCCCCGGCGTGCGGCCGCAGGGCGCCCGGCGCGGATAGCGGCGCGCCGAGCTTGGCGCCGTGCCCCGGCCGGGGCCGTGCAATCCGTGCGAAAAAACCCTCCTGCTTTACCTGCCCTTAAGTCCACGCCGCGACACTGCCCTCATCGTAAGCGTTGCGTATGGGTTGCGTCATGAATGTGGTGCGTAAAGGGGCGCCCCGAGGGGCGCCCCGTCTATCCCGGGCGGCCCTCGCGGCGGTGCCGGATCTGGAATTGGACCGCGTGCTGGTGGGCGATTGCATCGCCGCGATGAACGCTTTGCCGGCCAATAGCGTCGATCTCGTCTTCGCCGATCCGCCGTACAATCTCCAACTCCAGGGCGAGCTGAAGCGCCCCGACGAAAGCCGCGTTGATGCGGTGAACGATGAGTGGGACCAGTTCGAGAGCTTCGCCGCCTATGATGCCTTCACCAAGGCCTGGCTCGCGGCCGCGCGGCGGGTGCTGAAGCCTTCGGGCACGCTGTGGGTGATCGGCTCCTACCACAACATTTTCCGCGTCGGCGCGACGATGCAGGATCTCGGCTTCTGGATCCTCAACGACGTGATCTGGCGCAAGACCAATCCCATGCCGAATTTCCGCGGCCGCCGCTTCACCAATGCCCATGAGACCCTGATCTGGGCCGCGCGCGATGCCGACGCCCGCAATTATGTGTTCAATTACGAGGCGCTGAAGGGCGGCAACGAGGATACGCAGGTGCGATCCGACTGGCTGTTTCCCCTGTGCACCGGTCCTGAGCGGCTGAAGGACGAGAACGGCCGCAAGACCCATCCCACCCAGAAGCCGGAAGCGCTGCTGGCGCGCATCATGCTCGCGGCCTCGCGGCCCGGCGATGTGGTGCTGGACCCATTCCTCGGCTCGGGCACCTCGGCGGCGGTGGCCAAGCGCCTGGGCCGGCACTATCTCGGCATCGAGCGCGACACCACTTATGCGGCGGCGGCGGAAAAGCGCATCGCCGCCGTGGTCCCGCTGCCCGATTCCGCGCTCGCCGCCCCGCCGAGCGCGCGCGAAGCGCCCCGCGTCGCCTTCTCGGCCCTGGTGGAGCGCGGGCTTGTGACGCCCGGCGTCGAACTCACCGATTCCAAGGGCCATGTGCGCGCCGTGGTGCGGGCGGACGGCACCATCGCCCTCACCGGCATGGCGGGCGCGCCGACCGTGGGCTCGATCCACCGCATGGGCGCGCTTGCCCAGGGGGCGGAGGCCTGCAATGGCTGGACCTTCTGGCATGTGGAGCAGGAAGGCCGGCGCCATCCCATCGACGTGCTGCGGGCCCGCCTGCGCGCCGAAATGGGCATCCGCTCGGAATAGCGGCCCGCCTCTGCGCCCCGCGCAACGTCGCGAAAGACAGCCGGCCCCGGTTCGCCCGGGGCCGTTTAGCGTTTCACACCGGCCCGCCCATTTCCTCCAGCGCGCCGAGCGATTCGGGCAGGATCTGCCCGCCATCCACCACTAGGCCCTGGCCGGTGATGTAGCCGGCCTCCTCGCTGGCGAAGAACAAGGCGGCATTGGCGATATCGTCCACGCTGCCGAGCCGCTTGAAGGGGATGGAGGCTTCCATTTTCGCAATATAGTCCGGCCCCAGCCCGTCCAGGCCCTCGGTGCGGATATTGCCGGGCATCACCGCATTCACCGTGATGCCCCAGGGCGCGAGCTCGATGGACGCGGTGCGCATGAAGCCGAGCTGCGCCGCCTTCGAGGCGCCGTAATGCGCCCAGCCGGGATAGCCGGTGATCGGCCCGGTGATGGAGGAGGTGAGCACGATGCGCCCCCATTTCTTCGCCTTCATATGCGGCAGCACGGCGGACACCGACAGGAACGTGCCCTTCACATTGGTGTCCATGACCAGGTCGAAATCCTCGCCCGTCATCACGTCCAGCTTGGCGGCGGGGAAGATGCCGGCATTGGCGCACAGCACGTCGATGCTGCCATAGCGCTCCAGCGCGGCGGCGGCGAAGGCGCGGCAGTCGTCCGCCTTGGTGACGTCGGCGGCGAAGGCCGAGGCATGGGCGCCGATTTCGGTGGCGACCGATGTGGCTTCTTCCAACTTTCGCGACACCACCAACACATTGAGCCCGGCCGCGCCAAAGCGCTTCGCGATGCCGCGCCCGATGCCCTTGCTGGCGCCGGTGATGATGACGGTACGCCCTGCGAGCGCTTTGAACATGCGCTTCTCCTCATGATCTGGAAGGTTTTTCAACGCGACGGGTGCGGAAAAGCGCACGCGCGGCGGGCGCTGCGTCCCGCGCTGCGAACGGCAGAATGCGGTGCAAAAAAACTGTTGTAAAGCCCACGAGTCGGAGCTTAACATCCAACATAGTCCAACAGAAAGTCCAACATTCTCCCGGCGCCCTGATCTGCCCTCCGCCTCTCGGACGGGAGCGGCGGCGGTGTGCCGGAGGGGATGGGGGGCGAAGATTGGGCACGAAATCAGAACCACCAGACCATTCCAGAGGATCGACAATGACCATTTCCAGACGGTCCGTGCTCAAGGGCATGGCGGCCGGCGGCCTTGCGATGGCGGGCGGCCCGTTCGCCATGACCGGTTCCGCCTTCGCGGCCCGCGAGAAGGAGCTGAATATCCTGTGCTGGGAGGGCTATAATTCCGCCCAGGTGCTGGACCCGTTCCGCAAGAAGACCGGCGCCACGGTGAAGGCGGAAAGCCTCACCAATGATCCCACCATGATCAACCGCCTGCGCGCCGGCGAGATCAATGTGTGGGACCTGATCAACGTCAACAATCCCTGGGCCCGCAAGGTGATGTGGCCCGAGAAGCTGATCAAGCCGCTGCCGAAGGACGAGTTCGAGCCCTTCTTCGCGAAGATGCTGCCCATGTTCAAATGGCCCTATAAATGGGCCATGAGCGACGACGGCAAGGAATTGCTCGGCTCGATCCAGCGTTTCGGGCCCTATTCCTTCGTGGTCAACACCAAGAAGATCGACCGCAAGACCGCCGAGACCACGGGCTGGGACCTGTTCAACGATCCCAAGCTCTCCGGCAAGTACGGCATCCTGGAATCCGACGACTGGAACGTGTTCAACATCTTCCTCGTCGCCGGCATCGACCCGTTCAAGGTGCATACGCCGGAGGAACTCGCCAAGTTCGAGGAGACCGCGAAGAAGGTGTTCAAGGGCGCCAAGCTGATCGGCGACATCGCCGCCATGAACCAGGCGCTGGTTTCGGGCGAAATCGATCTGCATCTGACCGGGGGCACCTATTCGGTCTCGGCCGCGCGCGCCGACGGCTATCCCGAACTGCGCGGCATCACCCCGTTGAAGGGCCCGTTGCCCGGCGGCAAGGGCGGCGTGTCGTGGATCGAGGTCACCTCCACGGTCAACAATCCCAACCCCACCCCGCTGGCGGTGGAATTCCTCAAATACGTCCAGGCGCCCGACATCGCCCACACGGTGGCGTTCGCGGAAGGCACGTTCAATCCGGTCGCCCAGATGGGCAATCCGGACTGCTTCAAGCTGTTCACCAAGAAGGAGCTGGAAGCGATCCAGTGGGACAGCCTGGACGAGGAAATGGACCGCTCGGTCGAGTATGACATCGTGCCCGACTACGACAAGGCGCTCGACATCATGAACGCCGCCAAGCGCGTGCGGGGATAGGGGCTTCGGGCTTCCTGCGTGTTCCTGCTCCCTTCTCCCGTACGGGGGAGGGAGCGGGCGCGGCCGCAGAGTGCGCCACCCCATTTCACCCGCTTTGTCTTTTCGCCTGTCGAGATCCGTGATGACCCAAGAAGCCGCGCCGAAACTGCCCATCCTGCAACTGGTCGGGGTGCGCAAGACCTTCAATGATTTCGTCGCGGTCGAGAAGATCGACCTCGATGTGATCGAAGGGGAATTCCTGACCATCGTCGGCCCGTCCGGCTCGGGCAAGACGACGCTGCTGCGCATGCTCGCGGGCATGGACCAGCCGAGCGAGGGCAATATCACCCTGCATGGCGAACGCATCAACGAAGTGCCGCCCAACAAGCGGCCCACCTGCCTGGTGTTCCAGTCGCTGGCGCTGTTTCCCCACAAGAGCGTGGGCGACAATATCGAGTTTCCGCTGAAGGTGCGCGGCGTCGATGCCAAGACGCGCAAGGCCCGCGCGCTGGAATTGATGCGCGTGGTGCGCCTGCCGGAAAGCTATCATTCCAAGAATGTCATGAAGTGCTCGGGCGGCGAGCGCCAGCGCGTGGCCCTGGCCCGCGCGCTCGCCTATGACCCGGAAGTGCTGTTCTTCGACGAGCCGCTGTCCGCCATCGACTACAAGTTAAAGAAGGTTTTAGAGAAGGAATTGAAGGATCTCCACAAGGAGACCGGCAAGACCTTCATCTACATCACCCATTCGCTGGAAGAAGCGATGGTGATGTCGGACCGCATCGGCGTCATGCGCGCCGGCCGCCTGGTGCAAGTGGGCACGCCGGAGCAGATCTATAATCACCCGGTGGACCGCTTCGTCTCCGAATTCGTCGGCGAGGTGAATGTCATCGAGGTGAAGAAGGGCGAGGAGGGCGCGCCCTGGCGCGGCATCGACGTGCCCGGCGCCTTCCATGTGCGCCCGCCGGAAGAGGATGCTGAGGCGGACCACGCCTTCGTTGTCATCCGCCCGGAATATCTGCGCTTCCTCGGCGCCGGAGACACCGCCCAGAACAGCCTGAAGGGCATGGTCTATAACGAATATTCCCTCGGCTCGCGGATCCAGTACCAGGTGCGGGTGGGCGAGAAGGTGATGCTGGTGGAACTCTCGCGTTCCAAGGCCCTGCCGATCGCCGCCGACCGCAGCGTCACGGTGGGCTGGGATGCCGCCGACGCCATCACGGTGCGGGCCTGAGCCATGGCGCAGACCTCGCTCTCCCACCCCGCGGCCCCGGTCTCGCTCGAGGCGGCGCCCGCTTTGCCGACGAAGCGCGACGCCCTGCTCTCGCTCGGCGCGCGCTGCTCGCTGCCGGTGATCGTGCTGCTGGCGGTGGGCTTCGTGGCGCCGCTGATCGCCATCTTCGCCTATTCCTTCGCCAAGCCGCGCACATTTGAAGTGTTCCGCTCGTTCACGCTGGTGAATTATGCGGAGATCTTCAACGTCAACAATACGGTGTGGCTGTCCTTCCTGTGGTCGCTGGGGTTTGCCTTCGCCACCTGCGCATTGCTGGCGGTGATCGCCTATCCCATCGCCTATGGGCTGAACCGCGTGTTCGGCAAATGGTCGTCGCTGGTCTCCATCCTGTTCGTGTTCCCGCTGTTCGTCTCGGAGAATGTGCGGCTCTACGGCTGGGTGTTGTTCTTCATCAAGAACGGCGTGCTCGACGGCACGTTGAAGATGCTGGGTTTTGAGGGCGGGCCGCAGGTGTTGTACCAGCCGCCCATGATCCTGGCCGGCATGCTCTATGTGTATCTGCCCTTCATGCTGTTTCCCATGACGCTCGGCCTTGCCATGGTGCCGCGCGATCTGATCGACGCGGCGCGCGATCTCGGCGCCAATCGCTGGCAGATCTGGCGCGAGGTGGAATTGCCGCTCGCCATGCCCGGCATCCTCATCGGCATGCTGCTGACCTTCGTGCTCGGCATCGGCGCGGTGGCGGAGGCGAAGATCCTCGGCGGCCAGTCGGTGATCGTGATTTCCCACGATATCTTCATCGGTGCGCTCACCTTGGCGGTGTTCTCGCGCCTCGATCTCGACCGCCTGCTGGGGAGGCGCTGAGCCATGGAACAGGAAAAGGCCCGCACGCGCCTCTTCATCTGGCTTTGGACCGCCTTCGTCGTGGTCCTGCTGTATCTGCCCATCGCCTGCGGGGCGCTGGCGAGCCTCTCCAAGGGCCGTTACTTCGCCTTCCCGATCCGCGCCTTCACCTCCGAATGGTGGGAGAAGACGCTGGATTCCATCGAGATCGGGATGATCGTCCAAACCTCGCTGCTGGTGGCGGCGCTGGTCACGGTGATTTCGGTGGTGGTCGCCTTCTTCGGCGCGCTGGCGTTTGCCCGCTATGATTGGAAGGGCCGGCGGCTGTTCCAGAAGATCGTCATCCTGCCGATCTTCTTTCCCCAGCCGGTGCTCGGCCTCGCGCTGCTGCTGTGGTTCAGCGCGGTCGGCATCCAGACTTCCTGGCTGACAGCGGTGTTCGCCCATCTGGTGTGGATCGTGCCGGTGGTCACCTTGGTGATCGCGATCCAGGTCTACAGCTTCGACCCCTCGCTGGAGGAAGCCGCCTTCGATCTCGGCGCCACCCGCTGGCAGGTGATGCGCGAAGTCACGCTGCCCATCCTGTGGCCCGGCATCTGGTCCGGCGCGCTGTTCGCGTTCCTGCTCTCCTGGGGCAATTTCCCGCTGTCGCTCTATACGGCGGGCGCGGATTCCACCGTGCCGAAATGGCTCTATTCCAAGATGGTGGCGGGCTATACGCCCATGGTTCCGGCGCTCGGCACCATGAGCACGCTCGGCGCGGCAAGCGCGCTGCTGCTGGGCGGGCTGGTGCTGTGGCTGCTGCGGCGGCGGGCTGCGGCATGAGCACCGCCGGCGATGGCGCGCCGCCCGCAGCGGACAAGGTCAAGCTCTCCAAGAAGGAGCGCCACGCGCGCATCCTGGCGGATATGCGCACCAGCTCTACCCTGCGGGTGTCGGAACTCGCGGGCGAACTCGACGTCTCCACCGAGACCATCCGGCGCGATTTGTACGAACTGGGCGAGCGCGGGCTCATCAACCGCACCTATGGCGGTGCGGTGCGGCCGCTCGGCACCGAGCCTTCGGTCGCCGAGCGCCACCGCATGCTGGTGGAGGAGCGCGAGGCGATCGCCGCCGCCACGGTGAAATTCCTGCGCCCCAACGAGGTGGTGGCGATCGGCGCGGGCGCGACCACCACGCACGTCGCCCGCCGCATGGCGGCGGAGTGCCGGGACATCACCGTCATCACCCATTCCTTTTCGGTGGCGACGGTGCTGGCGCCGAACCCCACCATTTCCGTGCTCATGTGCCCCGGCCGCTATGACGGGCGCGAGGGCATGATCGCGGGGGCGGAGACCATCGAGTTCCTGCAATCCTACAACGCCAATTGGGCGATCCTCGGCGCCACCGGCATCACCGCCGAGGGCTTCTCGGACGCCGAGGCGGCGGCGGCCTCGGTCTATAAGGCGATGATGCACCGGGCGGTGCAGACCATCGCGGTGGCCGACCATTCCAAATTCGACCAGCAGGCGCTCGCCATCTGGGGGCGCTGGGCCGATGTGGGCCGGCTCGTCACCGACGAGGTGCCGGCCGGCGCCATCGCCCGCGCCCTGCATCGCGCCCGCGTCGAAGTCACCGTCGCCCGCAAGCGCGGCGCCTGAGGAGCATCCCATGTGGCAGGAAAAAGCGCCGGACCGGCGGGTGGACCTCCAGATCCAGGGCCATCGCATCGTCGCCTATGAATTCGGCACCGGGCCGGAGGTGGTGCTGCTGCTGAACGGCGGCCCCGGCCTGCCGTGCGACTACATGCGCGAAGCTCATTCCTTCCTTGCCGACCATGGTTTCCGCGTGGTGGCGTTCGATCAATTGGGCTGCGGCGCCTCCGACCGGCCGACCGATCCCGCGCTGTGGAGCATCACCCGCTATGTGGAAGAGGTGGAGGCGGTGCGCCAAGCGCTGGGGCTCGGCCAAGTGCATCTCGCCGGCCATTCCTGGGGCGGCTGGCTCGCCATCGAATATGCGCTCACCTACCCCGAGGCGGTGAAGAGCCTGCTGCTGGAGAATACCGCCGCCGACCTGCCGCATCTCATGAGCGAATTGCACCGCCTGCGCGATGCGCTCGGGGAAGAGACGTCCGCCATGCTCGCCCGCCACGAGGCCGACGGCACGCTCGCTCATCCCGAATATCAGGGCGCCATCACGGTGCTGAATTATCGCCATGTGTGCCGGCTGATGGACTGGCCGGCGCCCGTGATGCGCTCACTCGCCGATTGGAACATGGCGCCCTATGAGGCCATGCAGGGGCCGAACGAATTCCTCTATATCGGCAATCTCAAGGACTGGTCGCGCCTCGCCGACCTGCCGCAGATCAAAGTGCCGGTGATGATCCTGGTGGGCGCGCACGACGAGCAGACGCCCGCCTGCGCGGCGCGCATGAAGGCGCAGCTTCCCGACGCCGAGCTGCACGAATTCCCCCATTCCAGCCATATGCCGGCCTATGAGGAGCCCGAAGCGCACGGTGCCGTGCTGCTGTCCTTCCTCCAGCGCGTGGCGCAAGGGGCGGGCGCATGAGCAAGCCGCACTGGAAGCAGCGCAACCGCTCGCTCTATTACGCCACCGCGCCCGCGCCGGACGATCCGGTGCTCGATCCCGCCACCACGGCGCTGCTCGTGATCGACGTGCAGAACACTTATCTGGAGCGGCCGGCGCGCACGGGTTTGAGCGGGGCGGAGCTGGCCCATTTTGATGCCTGGACGCCGTTCCACGACCGCATGCACGCCCAGGTGATCCCCGGCATTGCCGAAGCGCTGAAGCTGTTTCGCGGCAAGGGCATGGAGGTGCTGTTCGCGCGCATCGCCTGCCGCACCATCGACGGGCGGGAACGCTCGCTGAGCCAGAAGAAGCCCGGGTTCAACAACCTGCTTTTGCCGAAGGATGAGCACGCCTCGCAGATCGTGCCGGAGCTTGCGCCGGTGGGGGATGAAATCGTCGTCACCAAGACCACCGACAGCGCGCTCACCGGCACCAACCTGCGGCTGATCCTGCACAATCTCGGCATTCGCACCGTTGTCTGCGTGGGCATTTTCACCGACCAGTGCATCTCCTCCACCGTGCGGAGCCTGGCGGATGAGAGCTTCGACGTGGTGGTGCTGGAGGATCTGTGCGCCGCCGCAAGCCTCGACCTGCACGCGCAGGAACTGGCGATCCTCAACATGATCTATTGCAACGTGATGGAGCTTTCCGAGTTCGCGGCGCTGCTGGAGAGGCAGGAGGCGGCGCGATGACGGCGGTTCATTCCGGTGTCCCGGCCCAGCGACGGCACAGCCGGAGCGCCGAGCCGGGACCCAGCGCACGATTTCTGCGCAGCAGCCGAACGCGCCGCGCGCTTTCCGCACCGAAGCGCCTGCGGCGGCTTGTTGCGCTGGATCCCGGCTCGCGCTCCGCGCCGGCAAGCCGGCGCTGCACTTGGCCGGGAGGCGAGGGTCGGTCTACGGCACGCGCCCTCTGCCGCGTGCGGGGGAGGGCCGGGGAGGTGGCACGAAGCGGCACGCGCCATCGGACCAGAGGGAGAAACACCAGTGCTTTATGACGGCGGATTCCTGACCCGGCTCGAACACGGCGTGCGCGGCGCGCTGCCGCGCTGGGACATCGCCCCGACAACCGAACTGAAGCTGCTGACCATTTCCGAGAACGCCACCTTCCGCGCCACCAACACCGGCACCGGCGGCGATCTCGTGTTCCGCGTTCATCGGCCCGCGTATCACACCCGCCGCGAGATCGAATCCGAGCTTGCCTGGATCGACGCCCTGCGCGCCGAGGGCGGCATCCTCACCCCGCGGCCGATCCCGCTGCGCGATGGTTCCCTGATCGCCGATATCGACGATGCCGGCACCACGCGCCATGTGGTGGCGTTCGAATTCCTGCCCGGCAAGGAGCCGGACGAGAAGGACGACCTGGTGGGCTGGTTCGCAAAGCTCGGCGCCATCCATGCCGGGCTGCACGCCCAGGCGCGCGCCTGGACGCGGCCGGAGGGCTTCACCCGCAAGGTGTGGAACTTCCAGTCCATGCTCGGCGACACCCCCCTGTGGGGCGACTGGCGCGCCGGCCTCGGCCTCACGTCGCAGGGCCGCGCCACCTTGGAGAAAACCGCCCAGGTGCTGGAGCGCGAACTGGCCGCCATCGGCACCGATGGGGACAGTTTCGGCCTCGTCCATGCCGACCTGCGGCTCGCCAATCTGCTGGTGGACGGCGACCGGCTGGCGCTGATCGACTTCGACGACTGCGGCTTCTCCTGGTTCCTCTATGATTTCGCCGCCGCCATCTCGTTCATCGAGCACGAGCCTTATGTCCCGGCCCTCATGGACGCCTGGATCGCCGGCTATCGCACCCGCTTGCCCCTGACGGATGCGCAGGCGGCGCACTTGCCGGTGTTCATAATGCTGCGCCGCATGCTGCTGACCGCCTGGATCGCCTCCCATGCCGAGACGCCGACGGCGCAGGCCATGGGCATTCCCTACACGGACGGCACGGTCGCTCTCGCCGAAGCCTTCCTCTCCGCCCGCGCGTGACGCGTTCCGGCCGCGCGCCGGGACAGCCAAGAGAACCGGAAACAAGCCCATGAAAACCCAGCAGATCCTGTCCCTCAATGCCTTCCAGCCGGGGGAAACCGCAGGGCTTTCGGATGATGTGGCGGTGCTGGTGGAGCGCCGCAGGCGCAGCTTCGGCGCCTCCTCCGTGCTGTTCTACCAGCAGCCGCTGCATGTGGTCAGCGCGTCCGGCGCGCTCATCCGCACCGCGGACGGGGCAGACTATCTCGACCTCTACAACAATGTCCCCTCGGTGGGCCATTGCCATCCCAAGGTGGTGGAGGCGGTGCAGACGCAGGTGGCGCTGCTGAACTGCCACACCCGCTATCTGTTCGACAATGTGCATGATTATGCCGAGCGCCTGCTGGCGACCTTCCCGGTGCCACTGTCCAATCTGGCGCTGACGTGCACCGGCAGCGAGAGCAACGACCTTGCGCTGCGCATCGTCGCCATGGCCACCGGCGGCACCGGCTTCATCGTCACGCAGACCGCCTATCACGGCAACACCACCGCCGTGACCGAGGTTTCGCCCTCCTCCTACAAGGTGGGCGCGCCGCCCAAGCACGTGCGCACCGTGCCGGCGCCGGACCCGCGCGCCTTTCCCGGCGATCTCGGCGCGGGCTTTGCCCAGGCGGTGCGCGAGGCCATCGCGGCGCTGGAAGCGGACGGGATCAAGTTCGCCGGCCTGCTGGTGGACAGCATCTTCTCCAGCGACGGCGTGTTCGCCGATCCGCCCGGCTTTCTGAAGGAGGCGGTGGACGCGGTGCATGCCGCCGGCGGCCTGTTCATCGCCGACGAGGTGCAGCCGGGCTTTGGCCGCACCGGCTCCGGCATGTGGGGCTTCGCGCGCCATGGCGTGGTGCCCGACGTGGTGACCATGGGCAAGCCCATGGGCAACGGCATTCCCATGGGCGGAGTCGTCACCCGGCCGGAACTGCTGAAGGGCTATTGCGACGCCTTCGGCTATTTCAACACCTTCGGCGGCAATCCGGTGGCGGCGGCGGCGGGCTTGGCCGTGCTGGACGTGATCGAGCAGGAGGGGCTGATCGCCCGTGCGGCGATGGTGGGCGGCCACATCACCGAGCGGCTGACCGCGGCGCGCGCGCGCTGCCCGGCGCTCGGCATGGTGCGCGGGGCGGGGCTCTATCTCGGCGTCGATATCGTCGATGGCGAAAAGGCCGATGCGGCGGGCGCGACGGCGCTCATCAATGCCTTGCGCGAGAAGCGCATCCTGATCGGCGCGGCGGGGCCGCTCGGCAATGTGCTGAAGGTGCGTCCGCCGCTGTGCCTGAGCCTGGACCAGGCGGACCTGTTCGTCGATGCGGTGGAAGCCATCCTCGCGCCGAAATAAACCGGCGTTTTTTCAGGGAAGGCCTTTCGGGGCAGGCCTTCTCAGGGCAGGCTTGGGGCGACCCGCGCCTTCGGCCGGCGGGTCATCAGCCGCAGCAGCGGACGTTCGATGGTGAAATGCACCACCACGCCCGCCGCCACCGCCGCGAGGATGGCGCCGATGGTGAACACGGCGATGCCGCCCGGCAGATCGGCGGGAACCCATTTGCGCCAGATCTGCCCGGCCGCCGAAAGCGCGATGCCGTGGACGATATAGATCGAATAGGAGGCATCCCCCAGCAGGACGAAGACGGGATATTTCCGCACCGCCCCGGCCTTTTCCAGCGCCAGCGCGCCGATGACGATCATCGCCGCCGGAAGGCCCCAGAGCAGGAAGCGCATCTGTGGCGTCACGTCGTTGATGGCGAGCATCGCGGCGAAGCCGACCAGGAGCAGCGCCCATGCCACTGCGACGGAAAGCGCGCGGCCCTGGAGATACCAGAGCCCCACCATGACGCCGAAGATGAATTCGATGATGAGGGTGGAGGTGTAGAAGGTCAGCATCACGTTGGGCGAGGGCATGAGGGCGCCGAGCAGCACCAGGCCCGCGAACAGCGCGATGATGGCGGCGACGCGCATCCGATCCGGCAGCAGAAGCACAAGGCCCCACACCAGATAGAAGAACATCTCGTAATTCAGCGTCCAGCCCGGAATAACCACAGGCTCGATGGTCGGAAATACAGGATGCTGCGCGGGCAGGAACAGATAGGAGGCGATGATGTGCCACAGTTCCGGCCGCCCGCTCTGCACCGCGCTCGGCACGACCAGCATCAGAAACACGAAAAGACTGGTGATGATCCAGTATAGGGGAACAATGCGCACCAGGCGTTTCTGGTAAAAAGTGAGCGTATAGCCGGTCCTGTTGGTTGTCGTCACCAACATCAGGAAGCCACTGATAATGAAGAAAAGATCAACGCCGCTGGCGAGCGACGCGGGCCACCACCCGTGATAGTCCATCCGTTCGAGTTGAACGTGAACGTGGAAGCATACAACCATGATGCTCGCGATCGCCCGCAAATATTGAAGCGAGTCAAGCATCCGTTAATGGTCTCCGGCGCATTTAATGGAGAAGCTCTATCGAAGGCGGCGGGAATGATCAAGGCATACGGGGCGCACGGCCCGCTTTGGCGGCGTGGAACCATGTGCCGGCAAATCAAAGGGCGTTGGGCCGTGTGGCGCGAAACTCCGTCTTGACCCCCCTCCGCTTCTTGCGCAGAACCTTCGACGCCCCGGCGGGCATAGCGATTTTTTGAGTTTTCGGGGTTGGTGGCTATGACGCGTTGGACCCATGGCCTGATAAATCGCCTGGTCGTGCTGTGCGATGTGACGATGATCGTGCTCGCCGCGGCATTGTCCTATTCCGTCTGGCATTTCGCCACCTGGAGCCAGGTGGCCATATTGTGCGCCTTCGGCGCGGCCGTTTTCACGCAGATCCTTCAGCTCGGGCGCGCATATCGGGTCGAGCACTACAGCCATTCGCTGCGGCAGATCGGCCATCTGATCGTCGGCGGCGTGCCGGCTTCGCTGCTGGTGGCGGTGTTTTATTATGCCCTGGTGCCGATCCACACCACCAATCTGCCCGGCCTGCTGGCCTGGGGGGTGATGACGGGCGTCGCGCTGATCTTCGGCCGGCTGGTGATCGTGCGTCTCGGCATGGTGCAGGCGCGCCGCCACGAAGTTCTGCGCCGGCAGGTGGTGCTGGTGGGCGATGTGGACCGGGCGCGCGCGTTCGCGCTGCGCTGCGCGGAGGAGGACGACGAGAGCCTGTTCGTATTCCTCGGCATTTTCGACGACAAGCCGCACGACCCGCAGACCGCCGATCTCACCCATCCCCCGGTGCTGGGCGGCCTGCCGGATTTCCTGAAATTCGTGCAGAATCATCGCGTGGACGTGGTGGCGATCGTCGAGAGCTGGGAAAATCCGCTGAAGATCGGCGCGATCGTCGAGCAATTGCACCGCATCGCCGCCGACGTGCTGGTGGAGCTCGATCCCGACGGCTTCAACCTGCGCTTCGCCCGCGTCACCAGCATTGCCGGCCAGCCCGCGCTCCAGGTGCAGCAGCGCCCGTTGAAGGGCTCGCTCGGCCTGCTGAAGGCTTTGGAAGATTATTCGGTGGCGGTGATCGGGCTGATCCTGGTCTCGCCGATCCTGCTCGGGGCAGCGCTCGCCATCAAGCTGGATTCGCCCGGCCCGATCTTCTTCCGCCAGCCGCGCGTCGGGTTGAACAACAAGGTGTTCACGGTGTTCAAGCTGCGCACCATGACCGTGGACCCGAGCGACGACGGCTCGCTCGGCACCACCAAGTTCAACCCGCGCATCACCCGCGTCGGCGGGCTGCTGCGGCGCCTCTCCATCGACGAGCTGCCGCAATTGCTGAACGTGCTCAAGGGCGACATGTCCGTGGTCGGCCCGCGTCCCCATGTGCCGAACATGCAGGTGGCGGAGGATGTTCGCTATGAGGCAATCCGGGAATATGTGGCACGATATCGGATGAAGCCGGGCATTACCGGCTGGGCGCAGATCAATGGCATGCGCGGCGGCATCAACACCGTGGAAAAGGCCGAGCGCGGGGCGAAGCTCGACCTGTTCTACATAGAAAACTGGTCCATATGGTTCGACATCAGGATCATGCTTCTGACCATCACCAAGGGCATGGCGGGCCGCGACGTCTTCTGAGCGGCCTGGTTCTGCTCCTCGCCGCCTGCGCGGCTCTTCTGCTCACCGGCGGCGCGCCCGCCCGCGCGGCGGACCCGCCCCGCCCGTTCCTGGCCTATCACGCCAGTTGGTACGAGGTGCAGACCTCGGTCCCCGCCGACACCAGCCTTGCCCGCCTGCCGGGCTACATCACCCATGTGGCGCTCAGCTTCGTGAAGCCGGATCTCGTCTATGTCGGCGATCTCGACCTGAAGGGCACGGGCTTGCTCTATCCCTTTTCCGGCGCCGTGCTGAAACAGGCCGTGGCGCTGTTGAAGGCACGCCATCCAGCCATCAAGGTGCTGATTTCCGTCGGCGGCTGGGGCTATTTCGGCTGGGACAAACTGGACGCGCCGGCGCTGGCGCGGCTGGTGCGCGATCTCGGCGCGGATGGAGTGGACGTGGATTATGAAACCCCCGATCCCGCCTGCGTCGCGCGCGGGGACGGCATGGCCTGTCCCGGCGACGCGCGTTCCATCTCGGTGATCGAGCAGGTGCGCAAGGCGCTGCCGCGGCCGTTCGTGGTGGCGGTGGCGGGGTGGAGCGTCGGGGCCTATGGCGCCGGCGATTTCCGCGCCTCGGCGCCGCGCAGCCCGTGGACCGGCTCGATCCTGGCGCTGCTGGCCTCCCCGGTGGCGGCCGAGATCGACCTTGTCTCCATCATGTCCTACGACGCCGGCCCGCGCTATCGCCCGCAGGAGGCGTTCCGCGCTTATCGCCGGCTGTGGAAGGGGCCGCTCATGCTGGGCGTGCCGGTGATGCCGAGCGAGTCGGGCGGGCCGCGCTTCACCGTGGACTATACGCGCCGCATGCTGGATTCGGTGACCAGCGATCCGCGCGCCGGGGCCATGCTCTATGCGGTGCGCCTCACGCCGCCGGGGGTGATCGGCCCGGACAATCCCGACGACCGCTATCTCGCCGCCACCATCTGCATGGCGCTCGCTCTCGCCGGTTGCTCGGCGCCCATGCCGTAACCCCAACACGCGCGCTCCTATTTTTTTCGATTTCATTGCGCCGCGATTCCAGAGACTTCCCGCATCGCACCCAGAGCAATGGTGCGACGCTACCGAAGAATCCCGTTGCGGATGGATTGACGGCCCTTATGCTCCATGTAAGCATAAGAGAAAGAAAGCCGGCTTTGCTCCGGCTGTTTTTCGGCTGTTGATATGCTCAGATCGAGCATATGGGGAGACGTTTCCATGCTCGACACCCCGGTTTCATCGGCGATCGACTTCGCGTCGGCCCCCGGCTTGGCGCCCAGCGGCCTGGCGCCCGTCGATGTCCCTGCGCCTGCGGGTCCGATGCCCTTGCCCGATCTTTACGCCAAGGTCGCGCGCCATGTGCCGGCGATGGAATGGGCCGCGCTGGCGGACGATGTCGCCGCCATCCTGCGCCTGAAGAAGGAGCGCAACGCGATCCTGCTGGCGCATAATTACCAGGCGCCGGAAATCTTCCACACGGTGGCCGACATCGTCGGCGACAGCCTCGCTTTGGCGCGCGAGGCGGCCAAGGCCGATGCCGACGTGATCGTGCTCGCGGGCGTGCATTTCATGGCCGAGACCGCGAAGATCCTGAACCCCGACAAGGTGGTGCTGATCCCCGACGAGGTGTGCTGCACCTCCGGCAATGCCAAGAAGATCGTCGAGGGGCTCGGCGTGCCGCGCGTCATCATGATCCCCGACGAATATCTCGCCCGCAACATCGCCGCCCAGACCGATGTGGAGATCATCACCTGGAACGGCCATTGCGAGGTGCATGAACTCTTCTCGCCCTCCGACATCACCGACATCCGCGACATCTATGCGGACGTGACCGTGATCGCCCATCCCGAATGCCCGCCGGATGTGATCGCGGCCGCCGATTTCTCCGGCTCCACCGCCGAGATGGTGCAGTTTGTGGCCGACCATCGCCCGGCGCGGGTGGCGCTCGTCACCGAATGCTCCATGGGCGACAATGTGGCGGTGCATTATCCCGAGATCGACTTCGTGAAGCCGTGCAATCTCTGCCCGCACATGAAGCGCATCACGCTGAAGAACATCCGCCGGGCGCTGGAGACCATGGCGCCCCAGGTCCATGTGGACCCCGCTCTGGTGCCCGGCGCCCGCGCGAGCGTCGAGCGCATGCTGGCGATCAAGTGACCGCCATGGCCGACGCAGCCAGCGCGCGCGACGCGGATCGCGTCATCATCGTCGGCGCCGGGGTGGCGGGCATCGCCTGCGCCCTCGCGCTCGCGCCCTTGAACGTGCTGGTGGTGGCCCCGCAAGGTGTCGCCGCCGTGCCGGCCACCGCCATGGCCCAGGGCGGCATCGCCGCCGCGATCGGCGCGGACGATCATTTCGACCTGCACACCGCCGATACGCTCAAGGCCGGCGCTGGCCTCACCGATCCCGAGGCGGCCGCGCGCGTCACCGCCGCCGCGGCCTCCGTCATCGCCCGCCTTGCAGACTGGGGCGTCGCCTTCGATACCGACGCGGCGGGCGCCATCGCGCTGGGTCTGGAAGCCGCCCACAGCCGCAATCGCATCGTCCATGCCGATGGTGACGCCACCGGCAAGGCCGTGCTCGATGCGCTGATCGCCCGCGCCCGCATCAGCCCGCATATCTCCCGCCGCACCGACCTTTCGGCCATCGACCTGCTGCGCGATGCCGACGGCCGCGTTACCGGCGTGCGCTGCATGGGCACCAATGGCGCGCGCACGGACCTCATCGGCCGCGCCGTGGTGCTCGCCACCGGCGGGCTCGGCGGGCTCTATGCCTCCACCACCAATCCGCGCGCCGCGCTCGGCAGCGGGCTCGCGCTCGCCGCGCGGGCGGGGGCGGTGCTGCGCGACGTCGAGTTCGTGCAATTCCACCCCACCGCGATTGCCGCCGCGCGCGATCCCATGCCGCTCGCCACCGAGGCGCTGCGCGGGGAAGGGGCCATCCTGCTCAACGAGCAGGGCGAGCGCTTCATGGCCGATGTGGCGGGCGCGGAACTTGCCCCGCGCGACGTGGTGGCGCGCGCCATCCATGCGCAGATCGTCGCCGGCCGGCGCGTGACGCTGGATGCCCGCGCCTGCCTGGGCGACCGCTTCGCCGCGCGCTTTCCCTCGGTGCATGCCCTGTGCCTGGAAAGCGGCATCGACCCCGCGCGGGAGGCGATCCCGGTGCGCCCGGCGGCGCATTACCACATGGGCGGCGTGAAGGTGGATGCCCACGGCCGCACCAGCCTGCCCGGCCTCTATGCCTGCGGCGAGGTCGCCTCCACCGGCCTGCACGGCGCCAACCGCCTGGCGAGCAATTCGCTGCTGGAGGCGATCGCCTTTTCCGGCTGGATTTCCAACGCCATCTGCGCCGAGGCCGCCCGCGAGGCCGCCGCCGCCGAGGCGTCGGAGCGCGCCATCAAGCCGGCGCTCGCCATCGAGACCCTGCGGCGGATCATGGATCGCCATGTGGGCGTGGTGCGCTCGGCGGCCGGGCTCGGCGAGGCGCTGCATGCGCTCGCGCCCTTTGCCGACCATGACGATGCGGCTTTCGTGGCGAGCCTGGTCGCGCTCGCCGCGCTCAAGCGGGAAGAGAGCCGGGGCGGGCATTTCCGCGCCGATCATCCCGCGCCCGAATCCGAGGGCCGCCACAGCCCGCTCGACCCAACGCAGATCGCCGCCGCCCTCGCCCCGTGGCAGACCCCTTGGCAGAGCCCGTGGCAGGCCGCGCCCGCCTTCAAGGAAGCCGTCTGATGTCCGCCGCCGCTCCCGCCGTGCATTTCGCCGCCGCCGCCCCCGAACTCGTGCCCCTGCCGCCCCTGCTGACCGAAGGCGTCGTGCGCGCCGCCTTGCTGGAGGATCTCGGCCGCGCCGGCGACATCACCAGCGAAGCCGTGGTGCCCGCCGATGCCCGCTTCGCCGTGACCATGACCAGCCGCCAGGACGGCGTGGTCGCTGGCCTCGGCCTTGCGGTGCAGGCGTTTCACCTGCTCGATCCGGCGATCCGCGTGGAGATCCTGCAGCCCGACGGCATGCACGTTTCCCCCGGCGAAGCGGTGATGCGCATCGAGGGCCTGGCGCGGCCGATCCTCAGCGCGGAACGGGTGGCGCTGAACTTCGTGTGCCGCCTGTCGGGCATCGCCAGCGCCACGGCCCATCTGGTGGCGGCGGCGCGGGCCAACGGGCATGCCCGCATCACCTGCACCCGCAAGACCACGCCCGGCCTGCGGGCGCTGGAGAAATATGCCGTGCGCGCCGGCGGCGGGGCGAACCACCGCTTCGGGCTCGATGATGCGGTGCTGATCAAGGACAATCATCTGGTGGCGGCGGGCGGCATCATTCCCGCCATCACCCGCGCCCGCGCCCATGTGGGGCACCTCGTGAAGATCGAGGTGGAGGTGGACACCCTGGCCCAGCTGGAGGAGGCGCTCTCCGTGGGCGTCGATGCCGTGCTGCTGGACAATATGAGCCCGGAAACGCTGCGTACCGCCGTCGACATGGTGGCGGGGCGCGCCATCACCGAAGCCTCGGGACGCGTGAACGCCCAGACCGTGCCGGCCATTTCGGCGGCGGGCGTCGATCTCATCTCGTGCGGCTGGCTCACCCACAGCGCGCCGATCCTGGACCTCGGCCTCGACGCCGCGTGAGCGCGGGGCGGCCTGACCCAGGGCGGACGTGAAAAAGGGGCCGGCGCGATGCGCTCCGGCCCCTATTCTCCCAGTGTTTCCCGCTCAGGCGCGGCCCCTGTTCCCGCTCAGGCGCGGCCTTGGGGATGGCGCGCCACCACATTGCAGAATTCGGTCGGCCGGCTGGGAAGCGGGCGTAGCGCGCCGTCGTTCTGAAGGCGGAAGAAGGCATAGCCGTGGGCGGCAAGGCCGTTCCACGAGGCCGCCGGATCGCCGCCCGCCTTGAACAGGGTCGGGCAATTGATCTCGAAGATCACGTCCGGCCGCCAGGTGGAGAGGGTATGGCTGGCCCCCGCGATCACCATGTTCTCCGCGCCCTCCACATCCATCTTGATGCAGTCCACGCGCGGCAGGGCGAGGTCCTGCACCATCTGGTCGAGCGTTGTGATGATCACCACTTCGCTCTCCACGTCCGTGCCGTCGCTGATCAGCGAGAAGGCCTGCGGGTCGTCGCCGAGGGGATTGTGGTGCAGCACCGCTTCGCCCGGCGCATCGGAGAGCGCCTTACGCACGATGGTGACATGGGAAAAGCCGTTGAGCGCGATGTTCTTGGCGAGAAGATCGCCGGCATCCTTGCCCGGCTCCACCGCCACCACGCGGCCGGCATAGGGCGCGACCTTCAGCGTGAACAGGCCGATATTGGCACCCACATCAATGAACACGTCGCCCTTGCCGACGAAATTCTGGATGTAGCGCAATTCCGGCTCGATCGCGTCGCGCAGCAGGAAGGCGGAGACCGAGGTGTAGCGGAAGTCGCTCGGCACGGTCAGCTTGGCGCCGCCCGGCACCAGGGTGAACACCGGTTGACGGCCGAGCGGCACGGAGACCGCCCAGGTCAGCGCGCGCGTGAGCACGGTCACGGGCGCGGCCTGGAAGGCCGGCTCACCGAACAGTTTTTTTAGCCGTCGCAGCATGGGTAATCACCATCATCCGTCTACGGGTGGATCTGTCAGCGTCAGGGTCTGCGGGCGGCGTGCTGCCCGGATGTTTGCTCCGGTACCGGTCGAGATAGACGGCGATCGCCATGATCACGCCGAGCTCGCCGGGAGTCAGCACCAGGGAATATACCGCGGAGCCGACCAGGAGGAAGAGAATATAGTCAGCAAGGGCTTGGGCGAACGGCTCGCCGCTGCGCCGCGCGGCTTTGCTCACCGCGACATAGCCCCACAGATACAGGATGACGATGAGCAGCGCCCCCACGGCGCCATATTCGAACACCACGCCCACCCAGCCGAGATCGGCGATAAAGAATTGCGCGTTGCCGAAGATTTCCGCGAGCGTGATGGTGCTGAAGCGCGTGGTCGCGCCCACCCCGAACAGCCAGTGCCAGACATCCGTGCCCAGGAACTGGGTCGCCAGCGCGAACGAATTCTGCCGCACCGAAAGCGAGCCGCCGAGCGATTCGGCCACATTGCCGTTGGCCTTCATCACCAGCACCGCGACCGCCAGCGGCACCGCGAGGCACAGGCCGCCGATCATCAGCCGGCGCAATTGCCGGGGCGCCGAGGCCACCACGCCGAAGCCGATCACCACCAGCGCGCTGCCGATGGAGGCGCGCTGCTTGAAGATGATGAACATCATCAGCACCGCGATGCCCACCGCCACCACCTTCAGCGCGTGCGGCCGCTGCATGAAGCTGCGCGTGAGATAGAACACCAGCAGCATGCCGAAGAACATGGGCATGTAGATGCGATAGCCGCGCTCGGCCTCGAACAGCATCAGCTTCCCGACCGAGGGATCGCTATTGTACCAGGAGGCCGGCGCCACCAGCCACAGCAGCAGCATGATGCCATAAGTGGCATAGCCGAGCGTGAGCACCGCGCTCTTCAGCCGCGGCCCGGTGGGCGCCATCCACACCAGCAGCGCCGACAGGGCGAAATAATAGGTGACCGGCCAGATCTTGATGGTGGTGGTCAGCGCGTCGAAGAAGCCGTTGCCCAGCTGGATCATCGAGACCAGCGGCGTGAAGCCGATGGCATAGGCGAGGAACACCAGATAGATCGCCTTGCCCGGCAGCTTCATGCGCGCCATGGCATAGAGCGTCAGCGGAAGCGCCATCACCGGCCATGCCTTGGAGAGCAAATAGGTGGGCGGCAATTCGTTGAGATAATGGAAGCATTGGGCGAACATCGGCAGCACGCCGAGCAGCACCACGAACGTCAGGTTCGGCGACAGGCGCTCGCCCAGGTCCGGCCGGGACGAGGGCGCAAAACGGCCGACCCGCGGAATCGTCACGTGCCGATAGGTGCGCGCAGCCGGCGCGGTCATGGCGCGCCGGGGCCCGGCGCGCCCGTGTCCTTGGGGCCGGCCATGCCGTAGGCCGCCGGATCGCGCCGGGCATCGGCCACCATCAGCAGCAGCGGCAGGGATTCCACGAACACCCGCCGCGCATGGCCCTTGGGGTTCAGCATCAGGACCGCCCCGCCGCGCTGTTCCACCATGCGCGCCAGATATTCGGACGCCGGGGCGCCGACCGCGAAGAATACGTAGCGCGCCGGATGGGCGCGCACGAAGTCCACGCACGCCTCCACCTCTTCCGGCTTGGTGATGAAGCCCATGGAGGGATTGAGCAGGTTCACCGCCTTGAGGCCGAATTGCGCGATCAGGCGGCGCCGCATCTCCGCGCCGCCGCCGATCACGGTGACGCTGTCGCCGGGGGAAATATGATGCGCGAACAGATAGGCGGTCAGATCGCTGCCGGCGGCGTGGGGCAAATCGAGCCCGAACACCCGGCGGGCGAGCGCGCGCGGCGTCTTGCCGTCCAGCAGGCGCAGCCAGGCATGGGCATAGGCATCGGCGAAGCGGGCGTCCTTCAGCCGGCCGAGCCGGACGAAATGCTGGGCGTTGGGGGTCACCACATAGGCGAACGGAGCGTCGGCGCCGCGCGCGGCGATGCGTTCCGCCGCCGCCGGAACGTCGAGGCAGGAAATCCGCACGCCGAGATAGGGGACTTCCCGGATCGGCGCCTCGCCGGCCTGTGCTGGCATCGTATCCACCGTCGTTGGCGCGGCGCGCCGCGCCGCCGGTCAGGAACATATCCTACCACGCTGCAGCGCGGAAAGATTCACGGGATCAGGGTCGAAGCGCCGCTGGAGGTGGTGGAATAGGCGCCCAGCGTATAGCTGAAGGTGCGCTGGAACGGCACCACCTTGTTGATGAACTGGTCGATCCACAGATTCAACTCGGCGATATCGCTGCGCGGCACATAGAGGATGTCGCCCGCCACCAGCGGCACGTCGGCTTCATCCGATCCGGTCTGGATCATGTCGCGCACATTGATGATCTTGAGCATGGCGCGGTTGGAGGGATCGCGGCGGATCAGCGCCACCTCGCCGAGCCGGGCCTCGTCGGTGAAGCCGCCCGCGAGCAGCACCGCTTCCAGCGAGGACACCCGCATCTCGGCGATCTTATAGAGCCCCGGATGGGCCACGCTGCCGCCCACATACACCTTGGAGGAGCCGGAATCCTCCAGCGAGACCACGACGCGCTGGTCGGTCAGCTCGCGCCGGGCGGAGACGCGAATGGTCTCCTGGAGGCCGGCGAGCGTCATGCCCTCGACCTTGATCTGGCCAACCGCGCGCAGGCCGATGGTGCCGTCGGGGGAGACCACGAGATCCTCGTCCATCTCGCGGGTGATGGTGAATTTGACTTTCAGCTTGTCGCCCGGACCGATGCGATAGGCCGGGATGCCCGGCGTCCAGGGGCGAAAGCCCTCGGGATTGACCTGGGTGAAGCTCAATTCCTGCCCGGTGAGCAGGGGCGTGCGGCCCGATGTGGTGGTGCAACCGGCAAGGACGATGCTGCCCAGAAACAGGAACACGGGCAGCCGCAGGGCCGCCCACGGCCCGGCACTGCGGCCGGAAGGCGCACCCAGCTCCGGGCTGCGATCGCGACGGGTCGCTTCGCATGCGGGGGAGGGCATCGAGCAAGGCTCCTAGTGGGCGACCCCGTCCAGGACCCTGCGCCGGCCTTTCCGCGCCGCGCCAAGCGGAGCGGGGGCGGAGGGAGAGGCGTGAAGCGGGGTCGCTGAACCGATCAACGTGGTAAAGCAACCCTAAAGCTCCATGGTTAATGAAACGTTTCTTCTCAGGCCCTCCGGTAAAGCCACTCCGGCAGGTAGTATCTGCGGCCCATAAATATGAATCCGAGAACAAATCCGCCGTTTTCCATAACAATAGAACGCAGCCGAAGCGCGGCGGGCTTGCGGGTATGCTCGGCCCGGATCATCAGGACATTGGCATCCACGAGCATGTTGAGGCGCTGAATCACGGGAGAGACGCCCTGGGCGGTGGAGCAGATCACGATGGCGTCGAACAGGTCTTGCAGCTCCTCCATCATCTGGCGCCCTTCCACGAGGGAAAGCCGCACGCTCAGCACGATTCGAGCGGGAACGGGTCCGCCGAGCACAGGTCCACCAGCAGCGTGCGCAGGCCGCGCTGAAGGCTCATCTCCTCGGCGAGGCGGCGGCACAGCACCGGCACGTCGTCGTCCCGTTCCGAGGTCAGGAAGTGCATGGTGCGCAGCGGCTTGCCGTCCAGCTCCGTGTCGAGCAGCAAGGTCGCGAGCCCGCCGATGGTCTGTTCCGCGGCCGGCGTCGCAAGGGCGTTGCGGCCGTCGGCGAAATCCGCGAGGCAGGGCAGGGCCAGCGCGCGCTCGCCCTCCGTGGGCTGGATGAAGACCGTGCGCAGGGCGGAGGCGAGCGCGCCCGCGGCGGCGCCGAACAGCAGCCCGCCGAAAATGCCGGCGGCGAGGAACGGCAGCGCCATGGAGCGGCTGGTGACGGCGGCGCTCGCGTCCTGGACCACGCGCACGTTGGAGGCGCGCACCTTGGCGGCGGTCTCCTCGATGGTGGCGGCGACCGCGCGGCGCAGATATTCGCGATAGCCATCGCTCAGCGAATCGCGCTGGCGGTTGAGCTCCACGAGCCGGGTCTCGGTGTTGCGCAGCAGCGCCAGCCGCTCCTCCGCGACCTTCTGCTGCTGGTCCAGCTCGTCGGTCTGGCGCGAGAGCGCGTCTTTCTCCACCCGCAGGCTCAGCACCATGTTGTTGACATAGCTGATGGCCGGGTTGCGCACGTCGCGATTGGTGGAGGCGAGGCGCTGGTCCGGATCCGACAGGCTCTGGCGGATGGTGGCGATCTTGCGCTCCACCTCGCGCATTTGCGGGCTGGTGGGCTGGTATTGCAAAGCGATGCGGTCGCGGTCCACCAGCAGGCGCGTCAGGGTGTTGCGGGTATCGTCATTGGCGGTGGCGTCGGTCTTCTCGGCGAAGTCGAACACCGTGCTCGGCAGCGCTTTCATCTGCTTCTCGGCCTCGGCGAGCTGCGCGGTGACGGCGGCGCGTCGCTCGGCGACCTGGCGCCGGCGCTGGATCACGCTGTCGACCTGGTTGGCGGCGAGGATCGCATCCTGGTCGAAGTCGATCACCTCGCTCTTGTCCTTCAGCGCCTGGATCTCCAGGTCCACGGCGCGCAGGTCGCGCTTGAAGCGCTCCACCTCCACCGAGAGGATCGCCGAGGTGGGATTGTCGAAAATCTTGCGGCGGCGCTCCAGATAGGCCTTCACCAGCGCGTCCGTCACCTGCACGGCCAGTTCGCGGCTGGCATTGGTGAACGAGACCAGGATGATGTTGGAGCCCGACTGCACCGTGGTCCGCATGTTCTTGCGGAAGCGCTCGATCGCCTTGTCCATGGTGTTGGCCGGCGAGCCGAAGCTCAGGCGGTCGGTGATGAAGGAGAGGCGGCCCGGCGGGAACAGGGTGTCGAGCCCGATATCCTCGATGGTGGTGCGGATCACGTCCGCGCTCTCGATGATCTGCACCTCCGATTCCACCGTCTTCAGGCCCTCGATGGAGAGTACGGCCGGGCCGGAATCCGTCACGTTCTGGGAATTGGAAACCTCGCGGTTCACCAGCACCATCAGCAGGCTGGAGGCGGTATATTCGGTCTTGGCCGAAAGCGCGGCGAACAGGCCGATGAGGATGGGCAGCAATGCCGTCAGCATCACCACCCGCACATGATAGAAGGTGGCAATCAGGAAGTCGCGAATGGTGAAGGCGGTCGGCCTGTTGTCGCTCCAGACCATCGGCGGCGCGTTGTCCATCTCGCCGGCTTGCGAACCTTTCATCGACATCCCCGGTCCAAGTGAGGCACTGGCTTTTTCGTCTCTCAGCACGTTCGGCGCGGCCGAAATGGCGCCCGGTTCGCCCGCCTTGCGGACGCGGCGCCCCGTTCAGCTGCGACCACTGGCGGAAGAAAACGATAAATTCCTTAACATTGCGGCATCTGTTCGATCTTGCAGCGCGATCGAAACGATGCCGCACGGCTTAGAGCCGGATTTTCCCATATGGGCGGATCGCGCTCTAGAACGCGCGCGGCAGCAGGCGGCGCAGCACCAAAGTGGTGCCGATGGCGCCTTGGGCGATGAAGATCGCGGTGAGCACCGCCGCGCCCGTCATGCCGAACAGCGGGATCAGCACCGCCCCCAGCAGGCAGCAAGTGGCGAGCTGGGCGGTGTTGAGCCAGCGCAGCACGCCGCCGTGCCCGGTCATGGCGAGCACGATATCCTGGCACGGCAGCAGGCAGTTCACCAATTGTCCCACGCCCATGATGACGAGGGCGGTGGAGGCGCTCTCGAAGCCGGGGCCGATGAGGTGCAGCACCTGCGCGGGAAAGATCATCATGGCCGCGATCACCGGAATGCCGCACAGCGCCACCACCGCGCGCACCCGCCGGTTGAGCGTGCGCAGCGCGTCCCATTCCCCGCGCCGGTGCAGCGCCGCGAATGAGGGCGCGGCGATGGTGCCGATGGAGATGATCACCACCCAGATCAGCATCGAAATGCGGTTGGCGACTGAGAAGGCGCCGACATCGGAGGCGCTCGCGAACACGCCGAGCACCAGCACGGGGATCGAGTTCAGCGACACCTGCACCACTTCCACCACGCCGAGCGGAAACGCCGTGCGCCACAGGGCGGGCAGCACCTCTTCCGGCGGATCGTCGGGGGAGGGGGTATGCAGCGGCCCCTTGTGGCGCAGGATCAGATAGAGCCCGACCAGGGTCGCCGCGAGGTTCGCCGCGCCCAGCGCCAGCAGCATGCCGTTCAGCGAGGTGATGCCGGCGGCGACGGCGCCGAGCGTCAGCACCGGCCACAGGCCGTTCTGGATGAATTGCGCGGCCACCCCCCGGTTGAGGCCGGACAGGGCATGGCCGATCACGATGCACAAAGTCTGCGGCAGGATCACCGCCGCCGAAACGGCGAGCGGTAGGCCGAGGTCCGGTTCGCCGAACACATGGGTGGAGAGGGGATGGGCGAACAGCACCGTGAGGGCGGTGGCGAGCGCGCCGCCCAAGGTCGCCCAGCCGACGCCGGTGAACAGCGCGATGCGCGCCTGCGCCTCCTTGCCGAGGGCGAGTTCGGCCGCCATGTGGCGGATGATGGCCTTCTCGAACCCCGCCCGCGCCACGGTGGAGATGAGGCCGATCCAGGTGATGCAGAGGAAGAACAGCCCGGCCTCGTGCGCGCCCAAGATCCGCGCCGCGATCATATAGAGGCCGAGCTTGCCCACCAGCTCCATGCCGCGTACCACCAGCGCCGCCGCATAGGCCGAATAGGTCGAGATCAGCTGGGGCGTCAGAAGGCTGCGAAGGGGCTTCATGCTCGTGTCGCGTCCGCGGTTCGGGGATCAAGGTGCGGCGTGCCGGCGCGCGCGGCAGGCCTTATGATGCCGGTGTGCGGGGCCAGAGGGAGATTGTCCAGGCCATGGGAGCCGAACGCCGCGCCTTTGGCGCCGTCTTTTCCAGCGGAGCCGGGATCGCGCCGCGCCGCCGCGCCAGTGCATGGGCGCTGCGCGTCGTCGCCGGGTTTCTCGTTCTCGGTGCCACGGGCCTCGCGCGGCCGCAGATGGCGGTGGCGCAATCGAGCAGCAACGTGCCGGGGCAAGGCAGCCTGGACGCCGAGATCGACCCGTTTCCCTATGATCCGCGCCTGGAAATCCGCAGCTATTTGCAGAACCATCTGCCGAGCCTCTGGTGGGCCAACGAGCCGGAATACGGTCTCGGGGTGTTTACCGTGACGATCCATGTTCCGGTGAACTGGCGCGGCAATCCCACCTCGGCGCTTCAGCAATTGTGCCCGCAGGCGAATAGCACAATTTGGCAGGGCATCAAACGCCTCGAACTCCAGCCGTTTTACAAGAATGCCATGTGGCCGGGCGTGGTCTGCCGGCCGTAAGGTGAGTGGCTTTATGATACCTTTCAAACATGTGGACTTTTAACCAAACGCCGAACGCGGGTAGGAACTGCCGCGAAATTCTGTAACGTGCGCCAATGGTTCGCGGAAAGCCGTATCGACCGGGGGTGTGCGTGCTATCGGAATTGAAATCGCTGGGCGAAACGCATCTGCCCCGTTTCTACGCCAGGGCCTGCGATCTGTTCGACCGCAAGGTGGCGCGCAACCCGCACAGCGAAGTCAACCTGCTGCCGTTGCTTGTCAATGCGGGCGAAACGGCCTGCGATATTGGCGCCAACCACGGGCTGTTCACCTTTTTCCTACTGCGACAGAACGTGCGCGTGCTCGCGTTCGAGCCCAATCCCCGCCTGGTGCGCATTTTGCGCTATCGCTTTCCCGACGCCATCCGGCGCGGCGACCTGCGGCTGTTCGACTGCGCCTTGAGCGATGCGGAAGGTCAGGCCACCCTGCACGTGCCCAAGGGCTTTTCCCCGCTCGCCACGCTGGACGGCGCGCTGGTGACGGCGAACGTGGAGATGGACACGGTCGCGGTGCCGCTGCGTCGGCTGGATGCGGTGGTGGGCGAGGAGGTGGCCTTCATCAAGCTGGATGTGGAGGGCCACGAGGCGCGGGTGTTGCAAGGTGCGGCCCATCTGCTGCGGGCAAACCTGCCGAGCTTGCTGGTGGAGGCGGAGGAGCGCCACCGGCCCGGCGCCGTCGCTTCGGTGGAGGCGCTTCTTGCGCCCATGGGCTATGTTGGCCTGTTCTTCGCGAACGGCACGCCGCACCCTCTCTCCGCCTTCGACACGCAGCGCCACCAGCGCCGCGACGCGCTCAATGCCGCCGGCACGAAGGTGCTGCCGGGCCACACTTATATCAATAATTTCGTGTTCGTTGCCCGCGCCGATGCAAAGGCGCGGCTGGCGGCCCGCTGGCCGGATCTCGGGCCCGGCATCGGGCTGTGAACTCTCCGCCACGGACCGCTGCCGCCGGAGTCCGTGGGTATCATTTTGACGGCCGGTGCGGTTGGCAGACGCCCGGCACCGCGCTATCAGGTCCAGCCGAAGCCCCTTTCCCAGCGAGATTTCCATGTCGGATCGTGCAGCGCCTCCCGCCTCCCGTCCTTTCGCGGCCCTCGCCCGGTCGCGCGCCTTATCCGCCAAGCTGCTGGCGGGGGTTGTTTTTCTTGGCCTGACGGGACCTGCTTTCGCGCAGGGCACCGCGCCTGCGGCCGCCCCGCCCG
>NCEH01000009.1 GCA_002304505.1 Rhizobiales bacterium 32-66-11
CGTGACCTTCTCGGGCTCCACGCCCAGATGCTCCGCGACGATCTTCTTCACCCGCTCGGCGATGTCACTCATCGATGCACCCTCATTATCTGAAAAATTGTCTCTATGCCGTACGGCGGCTGTGAGAGGGCATAATGCCTTTCTTCCGCCGTGCCCAGCCCCCATGCTCATTCCGGCGGGTCCTGAAACCAAAGACGCACCGGATGCGCGTTTTTATCCCGGTCCGGAGCTGGATTTCCAAGGCCGGGACAGGACGGTGCGGGTCGGTATCATACTTCCTGCGCCTATGCCAGCAAAGCCCGCTGCGCCGGTCCGATCCCGCACGGGTCTTCAGATCATCGCCATGCCGCCATTCACATGCAGCGTCTGGCCGGTGACATAGCCGGCTTCGTCCGAAGCCAGGTAAACGCAGGCGCTGGCGATGTCGTCCGGCGCGCCGAGCCGGGCCGCCGGCACCGCCTTGAGGATGCCCTCGCGCTGCTTTTCGTTCAGCACATCGGTCATGGCGGTGGCGATGAAGCCGGGGGCGACGCAATTCACCGTCACGCCGCGGCTCGCCACTTCCTGCGCCAGCGACTTGGACATGCCGATCATGCCCGCCTTCGCTGCGGCATAATTGCCCTGGCCGGCGTTTCCGGTCACGCCCACCACGGAGGTGATGGAAATGATCCGGCCCGAACGGCGCCGCATCATCGAGCGCACCGCCGCGCGCGACAGGCGGAAGGTGGAGGTGAGGTTCACCGCGATCACCTGGTCCCAGTCCTCGTCCTTCAGGCGCATGAAGATATTGTCGCGGGTGATGCCGGCATTGTTCACGAGGATGTCGAGCTGGCCGAGCGCCGCCTCGGCGTCGGGAATCAGCTTCTCAACCTCCTCCGTGACGCCGAGATTGCACGGCAGCACATGCACGCGCTCCTTGAGCTCGGCGGCGAAGGCGTCCAGCACCTCGCGGCGGGTGCCGGAAATCGCGACGGTCGCGCCCTGGGCGTGGAGCGCCTTGGCGATGGCGCCGCCAATGCCGCCCGTGGCGCCGGTGACGAGGGCGGTCTTGCCGCTGAGATCGAACATGAAGGCTCCTGACAGGAAAGAAGGGGAGAACGGCGCGGCTCAGGCGGCCGGTGTCTGGCGGGCGGCGATGAACGCCGCCACATCTTCCGGCGTGCCGACGGCGGACACGGAAATTTCCTTCGCAATGCGGCGCGACAGGCCGGACAGGACCTTGCCGGCTCCCACCTCGACCGTCGCCGTAACGCCGGCGCCGGCCATGAACAGCACGCTTTCGCGCCAGCGTACCGTGCCCGTGACCTGCTGCACCAGCAAGGTGATGATTTCCGCCGGGTCGCTGACCGGGGCGGCTCGCACGTTGGACACGACAGGCACCACCGGCGCCTTCACCGCGCTCGCGGCAAGCGCGGCCTGCATGGCGTCGGCCGCCGGCTGCATCAGGCGGCAATGGAAGGGGGCGGACACCGGCAGCAGGATCGCCCGGGAGGCGCCCTTCGCCTTGGCGATCTCCATGGCCCGCTCGACCGCCGCCGTGGAGCCGGACAGCACCACCTGGCCGTTGGCATTGTCATTGGCGGCTTCGCAGACATCGGCGCCGGCGGCTTCCTCGGCGACCGCACGGGCCTGCGCGAAATCGAGCCCGAGAATCGCCGCCATGGCGCCCTGGCCCACCGGCACGGCTTCCTGCATGGCGCGTCCGCGAATGCGCAGCAGCCGCGCCGCGTCGGCGATCGAGAGCGCGCCCGCTGCGGCAAGCGCGGAATATTCGCCCAAGGAATGGCCGGCGACGAAGGACGCATCGCGCGCAAGATCAAGGCCGGCTTCCGCCTCCAGCACCCGCATGGCGGCGAGCGACACCGCCATCAGGGCAGGCTGGGCATTGGCGGTGAGAGTGAGGTCCTCGATCGGACCATCCCACATGGTGCGGGAGAGGGCTTCGCCGAGCGCATCGTCCACCTCGTCGAACACGGCCTTCGCGGCCGCGAAATTCTCCGCGAGCGCCTTGCCCATGCCGACGGCTTGGCTGCCCTGGCCGGGAAAAATAAAGGCTGTGGTCAAGGGATATCCCTCCGCTTAATTTTGGGGAGGGCAGAGACACCGGGACGCAAGGGGAGTCAAGCTGAGTGGGTGGGGGGCGCCTCCGCGTCCTTCCGATGTTGCGTCGCCATGATGCTTCGGCGCCCATCTCCACGGCTGGGTTCCTGTCCGATCCTTGCCTTCAGCAGAAAATCTGCTATACGCACCGCTTCCGTTGCCCCGGCCGGGGGCTGAACGGACGGCCATCTGTTGCTTCAGCGCGAGTTGAAACCCCGGGTGGCAGGGCCACAAGGTCCGTCGTCCCGTGTCCCCGCCTTCCGAGCAAACGAGCCTTTCCAAAGGTTCGAAAGGGCTTGGCGCCGGGCGATGGAGCGCCAAGACGTTACGGCGCAACAGGTCGAGGAACTCGCCGCCCGATTCAAGGGCGTGATCGAAGCGAACGGCGGTCAGGTCACCAAGACCGAAGCCTGGGGCGTGAAGACGCTCACCTATCGCATCAACAAGAACCGCAAGGCGCACTTCACCCTCATGAACATCGACGCCACGGCGGCGGCGGTTCAGGAGATGGAGCGCCAGATGCGCATCGACGAGGACGTCCTGCGCTTCCTCACGCTGCGCGTCGAAGAGCACGAGGAAGGCCCCTCGGCCATGCTTCAGAAGCGCGACCGCGACGATCGTGATCGTGGCGAGCGTGGCTTCGGCGGCGACCGCGGCTTCGGTGGTGGCGGCGGCTTCGGCGGCCGTGACCGCGAGGACCGCCCGCGCCGTCCGCGCGACCGTGAAGAGACCGCTGGCGAGGAGGCAATCTGATGGCATTCGTTCAAGCTGGTGGCGCCGGCGGCGGTCAGCGCCGTCCGTTCTTCCGTCGTCGCAAGACCTGCCCGTTCTCCGGCCCCAATGCGCCGAAGATCGACTACAAGGACGTGCGTCTCCTGCAGCGCTACATTTCCGAGCGCGGCAAGATCGTGCCGAGCCGCATCACCGCGGTGTCGGCCAAGAGGCGCCCGCTCGAAGGGGCGGGCGCCTTTTCTTTTCAAGATGAGTCCCGGGGCTGCGGCCTCCGGGTTTGGCTGGGGCAGGCGACGACTTGCCTCTAACCGCTTCTGCGGGACAGCGCGCTGATGGCACAGTTTCTGATGATCGGCCTCGCCGCCGGAGCGGCGTCGGCGCTTCTCGTCGCGGGCATCGCGACCGGGGGCATCTGGGCCGTGCCGTTCTTCTATCTGGCGCCCTTGCCCATCATGATCGCGGGGCTTGCCTTCTCGCACCTGTCCGCGCTCGCCGGCGTGGCCCTCGCGAGCATCGTCCTCGGACTTTATTTCAACTCCTCCTTCCTGATCGCCTATCTGGTCGGCATCGGCGGTCCGGCCTGGGCGCTGTCTTATGGCGCGCTGATGGCGCGCAGCGATTCGGCCACTCCCACAAAGCTGATCTGGTTTTCCATCGGCGGGCTGGTGCTGACCAGCGCCGCGCTCTCCAGCTTCAGCGTCATTACCGCAGTGCTGTCCGTGGCCGGCGATTTCGAGACCTACCGCGCAGGGGTGGCCGCGGCATTCGAGACCTTCATCCAGGTGCAGGGGCAGACCGGCCCGGCGAGCGCGGACACCGCGCGCATGGGCGAATTGGTCGCCAGCATCCTGCCGCCCATGGCGGGGGCGCTCGCCATGATCACCCAGCTCTGCTGCCTGTATCTCGCCGGGCGGGCGGCGCTGGTGTCGGGCCGGCTCGCGCGCCCCTGGCCCGATCTGGCGGCGACCCGTCTGCCGGCCGCCACCTCGCTGGTGCTCGCGCTGATCATCGCCGCCTCCGTGGTGCCGGGCATGGTGGGCCTGTCAGCCTCCGTGGTCGCGGCGACGCTGGTGACGGCCTATGCGGTGGCCGGCTTTGCGGTGCTGCATTTCCTCACCCGCGGCCGCGGCTCGCGGATTCTCATCCTCACCGCCGTCTGGCTGGGCACCCTTGCATTGGGCTGGCCGGTGCTGGTGGTGGCCCTGCTTGGCGTGGTGGACGCCATGTTTGATCTGCGGGCGCGCTCGGCTCCCGGCGGGCGACCGCCGGCCGCCAACGACCGCTGACAGAAATTCCCCGATCCCCGAAACATCGAAACAGGAGACACAAAATGGAAGTCATTCTTTTGGAGCGCGTCGCCAAGCTTGGCCAGATGGGCGAAGTGGTGAAGGTGCGTGATGGTTACGGCCGCAACTTCCTGCTGCCCAACAACAAGGCCCTGCGCGCCACCAAGGCGAACAAGGCCAAGTTCGACCAGATGAAGGTTCAGCTCGAAACCCGCAATCTGGAACTGCGCAAGGAAGCCGAGGGCGTCGCCGAGAAGCTGAACGGCCAGAGCGTGGTGATCCTGCGGCAGGCGGGCGAGAGCGGCCAGCTCTACGGCTCGGTCTCCACCCGCGATCTCGCCGAGGCCCTGGTGAAGGCCGGCTTCACCGTCGATCGCCAGCAGATCGAGCTGAATCACCCCATCAAGACCATCGGCATGCACACGATTCCCGTGCGCCTGCATCCCGAGGTCGAGGTGTCCGTAAGCGCCAACGTCGCCCGCAGCCTCGAGGAAGCCGAGCGCGTGGCGCGTGGCGAGGACGTGCGCACCCGTCGCGACGAAGATGAAGAGGCGGAAGCGGAAGCCGCCGCCGAACGCGACGCCACGCTGGCCGAGGCCGAAGCCGAAGAAGCCGCCGCGGAACTCGACGACGCTGAGTGAGTTAAACCTCTTCTGCTCGTCTCTCACTTTGAAAACGCCCGGCCCTCGGCCGGGCGTTTTCTTATTTTAGGTCAATTTTGGTATTGCCGTAGCGGTCATGTGGTGTTCAGATTTACACGGCTTCTGTTGGCCGTAAGAGCCCGCAAGGACAGCGTGGCTGCGGATCGGGTCGAATCCCGCTTCCGTTAAGTCATGCGCGAGTGCCCCGGACTATCGCATCACATATGTGTGCCTTGGTGCGCGGGGGCAGAAACCGAGAGGAGGGGCAACCCAGGCGGTCATCTTAGGATGGAGGCGGCCCAGTGGATCGGTTGCTTGAATCTGTTCTGCGTCGTGTCGTGAAGCACGGCGGTCTGCAAGTCACGACGGCATCCGGGCGCATCTTTGCGGCGGGGCCGGACGAAGCCAGCGTTCATGTGCGCTTCGCCAGCAAGCGGGCGCAGCTGATGCTGCTGCTTGACCCAGAAATGCAGCTTGGCGAAATCTATACCAGCGGCGAGCTGGTGCTTGAGCGGGGGTCGATCGCCGATCTGCTGGAGCTGGTGATGTCGCAAGACGTCCTTCAGCCCACGTTGAGCGCGCGGCTGCTCTATTTTGCACGGCGCGTGCTGCGCCGGCTGGACCAGTTCAACCCACGCGGCCGCGCGCGGCGCAACGTGGCCCATCATTATGATCTCGACGGGCGGCTCTATTCCTTGTTCCTCGATGCGGACAAGCAATATTCCTGCGCTTATTTCGAGCATCCCGGCGAGCGGCTCGACGATGCCCAGTTGGCCAAGAAGCGGCATATCGCGGCCAAGCTGGTGCTCGACGCGCCGAATCTGAGCGTGCTGGACATCGGCAGCGGGTGGGGCGGGCTCGGAATCTATCTGGCAGAAATCGCGAAAGCCCGGGTGAGCGGCGTCACGCTTTCCACGGAGCAATTGGGCGTCGCGCAGTCCCGCGCTCGGGAAAAGGGACTGGAAGGGCAGGTTTCGTTCGCGCTCCAGGATTATCGCGACGTGCCCGGCCCGTTCGACCGGATCGTCTCGGTGGGCATGTTCGAGCATGTGGGCGTCGATCATTACGGTGAATTCTTCCGCAAGGCGCGCGAATTGCTGGCGCCCGACGGGGTCATGCTGCTGCATGCCATCGGCCGGTTCGACTCGCCCGGCTTCACCAATCCCTGGATCGCCAAATATATCTTCCCCGGCGGCTACATGCCGGCGCTCTCGGAGGTGACCCCGCATATCGAGCGGGCAGGGCTGGTCGTGACCGACATCGAAATTCTGCGCCTGCATTATGCCGATACGTTGAAGGCCTGGCGCGCGCGCTTCCTCGCCCGGCGGGAGGAGGTGTTGCGCCTCACCGACGAACGGTTCCTGCGGATGTGGGAATTCTACCTCGCCGGATCAGAGATGGCGTTTCGGCACCAGGGCCTGATGGTGTTCCAGATCCAACTCGCCCGCAAACAGGAGGCGGTGCCGCTGACGCGCGATTATATCGCGGAGGCGGAACGCAAGTTGCGGACGAGGGAGCAACGCAGCGCCCCGCCGCTGCGACTCGCCGGCGAGTGAGCCGGCCGCATCAATCGCGCGCCCGGCTTCGTCTTCCGGTGGCGGTCTTGCCCCGCCACCCGTGGCCTAGGGCAAGGTTATCCCCGCAATGCCCAGGATTCACACACAGGTAAAATTCGCGGGGAAGTTCCTCGTCGGCGAAGAAAGCAAGGGTGTCCGCTGGCGGTCCGGCTTCTGCTAAACAAGAAGTCGTTCCCGGCAGCTGGACATGCCTCATGCTCGACCTTTCCGACCAGAAGGGGGATCTCGACCCCTCCTATCGTCAGGCGCCCCACAATGTGGAGGCGGAGCAATCCCTTCTGGGCGCCATTCTGGTCAATAACGACGCTTTCTACCGGGTATCGGACTTCCTCAAGCCCGAGCATTTCTTCGAGCCCATCCACGGCCGCATCTTCGAACTGGCCGGTGCGCTGGTGCGCGCCGGCAAGGTGGCGACCCCGGTCACGCTCAAGACCTTCCTGCCTGCCGACCTCGACGTGGCGGGCCTCTCCGGTCCCCATTATCTCGCCCGCCTCGCGGCGGAGGCGACCACGGTCATCAATGCCGAGGATTACGGCCGCGCCATCTATGATCTCTCGGTGCGGCGCGAGCTGATCCGCATCGGCGAGGAAATCGTCAACGACGCCTATGACGCCCCGGTGGAGGCGACCCCGCAGGATCAGATCGAGGAAGCGGAGAAGCGCCTCTATGCGATCGCCGAGAGCGGGCGCTATGACGGCGGCTTCCAGCGCTTCGGCGAGGCGCTGCGCGAAGCGGTCGACATGGCGAGCCGCGCGTTCCAGCGCGAGGGCCATCTGTCCGGCATCGCCTCCGGGCTGGACGATCTCGACCAGCAGATGGGCGGCCTCCAGCCGTCCGACCTTGTGATTCTCGCCGGCCGTCCCGCCATGGGCAAGACGGCGCTCGCCACCAACATCGCCTTCAACATCGCCGCCGCCTATCGCGGCGAGCAGCGGGCCGACGGCTCCATCGAAACGCAAAGCGGCGGCATCGTCGGCTTCTTTTCGCTGGAAATGTCGGCCGAGCAATTGGCGACGCGTATTCTCGCCGAGCAGGCGGAGATCGCCTCCTACAAGATCCGGCGCGGCGATATTTCCGAGAGCGAATTCTCCAAGCTCGCCGCCGCCGCCCAGACCATGCAGGTGGTGCCGCTCTATATCGACGATACCGGCGGCATCTCGATTGCCCAGCTGGTCGCCCGCGCGCGCCGCCTGAAGCGCCAGCGGGGGCTGGATTTCATGGTGGTGGACTATCTGCAATTGCTGTCCGGCTCGTCGAAAAGCTCATCGCAAAACCGCGTGCAGGAAGTCACCGAGATCACCACCGGCCTCAAGGCGCTGGCGAAGGAATTGCAAGTGCCGATCATGGCGCTCTCGCAGCTCTCCCGCCAGGTGGAAGCGCGCGACGACAAGCGCCCGCAACTCGCCGATCTGCGCGAATCCGGCTCCATCGAGCAGGATGCCGACGTGGTGATGTTCGTCTATCGCGAGGAATATTACCTCAAGAGCCGCGAGCCCAAGCCCGGCACCGAGGAATGGTTCAAGTGGGAGGCGGATATGAAGGCCGCCGAGGGGGTGGCGGAAGTCATTATCGGCAAGCAGCGCCACGGACCCACCGGCACCGTAAAGGTGCATTTCGAGCCGCAATTTACCCGCTTCTCGAACCTCGCCCGCGAAGATCGCCTGCCCGACCGGCACTGACCGTAAATAGGTCGGCGTGGCGCGCGGATCTGCCCCGCGTCCGGCGCTGCCGGCGCGTCACAGGTAAGGTATAGACAGGACAGCGAACCCCGCCGCTTCCAGGGAAAGCGTTTCGATGCAGCCCGCGTCCGCCCCGTCTTCCGCTCTGTCCCGCGCCGTCCTGACGATTGATCTCGGCGCCCTGGCCGATAATTGGTGCACCCTCGCCGCGCGGGTTGCGCCGGCGGAATGTGCGGCGGTGGTGAAGGCGGATGCCTATGGGCTTGGCCTCGCGCAGGCGGCTCCGGCCCTGTGGAATGCGGGCGCGCGCACCTTTTTCGTGGCGCTGGTGCAGGAAGGCGAGGCGCTGCGAACCTTGCTTCCCGAGGCCACCATCTATGTGCTCGGCGGCCTGCTGCCGGATACCGCCCATGCCTATGCCGCCGCCGACCTGCGCCCGGTACTGGGAAGCCGGCAGGAAATCGCCGAATGGTCCATCCACAGCCGCGCCATGGGGGTGAGCCAGCCGGCGGCCCTGCATGTGGACACGGGCATGAACCGTCTCGGCCTCGGCGTGGATGAGGCGCTCACGATCGCCGGGGAGGGTGGCCCGTCATTCCGCCCGTCCCTGATCATGACCCATCTCGCCTGTGCCGACACGGCGCACCATCCGTTGACCCAGGCGCAACATCATCTGTTCGCGAAAGTGGCGGCGGCGTTTCCCGGCATTCCCGCTTCGCTCGCCAATTCCGCCGGCACTCTGGGTGGGCCGGAGATGTATTTCGACATGGTGCGGCCCGGCATCGCGCTCTATGGCGGCGCGCCGATCTCCGGCGCGGCACCGCTGCGCAGCGTGGTGCGGCTGGAGGTGCCGATCATCCAGGTGCGCGAGGCGCGCGCCGGCACGACGGTGGGCTATGGCGCGGCCCAGCGCCTGCAGCGCGACAGCCGCATCGCCATTCTTTCCCTCGGCTATGCCGACGGCTTCCTGCGCGCGTTCGGCGGCAGCGATGCCCGACGCGGCGCGGATGCGATCGTCGGCGGCCTGCGCTGCCCGCTGGTCGGGCGCATCTCCATGGACTTGACTGCGGTGGACGTCACCGATGTGCCCCACGACAAGGTCCGGCGCGGCGATCCTGCGGTGCTGCTGGGCGAGGGCATCGGCATCGACGAACTCGCCGCCCATGGCGGCACCATCGGCTATGAGGTGCTCACCAGCCTTGGGCCGCGCTATCACCGCGTCTATGTGGGCGGCTAGACTGCGCGGGTGAGTCGCGCCCCTGCGCGCCCGGAGCCCTCCCGACCCATGGCCAAGAACACCCCCACCTTCGTCTGCCAGTCCTGCGGCGCGGTCTATAATCGCTGGCAGGGCAAGTGCGACGCCTGCGGGGGATGGAACACCATTTCCGAGGAGGCCAATGTGGCTGCCTCCGTGCCGGCCGCCCAGCGCTCCGGGCGCAAGGGGCGGGCGGTGGCGCTGGAGAGTCTCCAGGGGCAGGGCAAGGCGGCACCGCGCCTGATTTCCGGCATCGGCGAGCTGGACCGAGTGGCGGGGGGCGGCTTCGTGCCGGGCTCCATCGTACTTCTGGGCGGCGATCCCGGCATCGGCAAATCCACCTTGCTGATCCAGGCCTCCGCCGCCTTGGGGCGGGCGGGGCATCGCATCGTCTATGTCTCGGGCGAGGAGGCGGTGGACCAGGTGCGCATGCGCGCCGGACGGCTCGATCTGGCGGATGCGCCGGTGGGGCTTGCCGCCGAGACCAATGCGGAAAACATCATCGCCACCCTTTCCGCGGGGCCGCCGGTGCAGTTCGTGGTGATCGATTCGATCCAGACCATGTGGAGCGATTCGGTTGAATCTGCACCGGGCACCGTCACCCAGGTGCGCACCTCGGCCCAATTGATGGTGCGCTACGCCAAGCAGACCGGCGCGGCGGTGATCCTAGTGGGCCATGTCACCAAGGACGGGCAGATTGCCGGCCCGCGCGTGGTGGAGCACATGGTGGATGCCGTGTTTTCGTTCGAGGGCGACGGCGGCCACCAGTTCCGCATTCTGCGCGCGCAGAAGAATCGCTTTGGGCCCACCGACGAGATAGGGGTGTTCGAGATGACCGGCAAGGGATTGTCGGAAGTCGCGAACCCCTCCGAACTGTTCCTCTCCCACCGCGATGCCGGGGCGCCGGGCACGGCGGTGTTCGCCGGCATGGAGGGCACGCGCCCGGTGCTGGTGGAGATCCAGGCGCTGGTCGCGCCCTCCACCCTCGGCACCCCGCGTCGCGCGGTGGTGGGATGGGATTCCAACCGGCTCGCCATGGTCCTGGCGGTGCTGGACGCGCGCTGCGGCGTGCGGCTCGGGGGGCATGACGTATATTTGAACGTGGCCGGCGGTTTGCGCATCGGCGAGCCGGCGGCGGACCTGGCAGTGGCGGGGGCGCTGGTCTCCTCGCTCACCGGGGCGCCTTTGCCGGCGGACGCGGTCTATTTCGGCGAGGTGAGCCTGACCGGGGCCGTGCGGCCGGTATCTCAGGCGGCGGCACGGCTGAAGGAGGCCGCGAAGCTGGGCTTCGCGCGCGCCGTCATGCCGAGCGGTGCCGCGGAAGGAATGGACGGCGCCATCTCCATCGAGGGCGTTGCTTCCCTTGCGTCGCTTGTGGCGGGAATCGCGGCCCGCGCGCCACGCAGGGCAGCGTTACCGAAAGAGGGGTGATGACGCGGCGGGCACTTGAAGCTATACGTCCCGAGCCACGCTGCGGATTTATGACACGCAGTGTTCCGCCGCACGCCTTCGGGCGCCGCACGAAGGACCCGCCGCGCCCATGCCCGTGACGCTGCTTGATCTCATCGTTATTTCGGTGATGCTGCTTTCCGGCCTTCTGGCCATGGTTCGCGGTTTTCTGCGCGAAGTCTTCAGCATTGTGTCATGGCTGGCTGCGGCTGGTGTGACCTTGTTTTTTTATCCCCAATTGCTTCCGATCACCAAACAATACGTGTCGCAGGACACGGTGGCGTTGGCAGTGACCGTCGGCATCCTCTTTCTGGGAACGCTGCTGATCGTTTCCATTATCAGCGCGCGCATTTCCGATGCGGTGCTGGACAGCCGGATCGGCGCGCTGGACCGCACCTTGGGCTTCGCCTTCGGCCTTGCACGCGGCCTGCTTGTGATGGTTGTGGCGTTCCTGTTCTTCAACTGGCTGGTTCCAGACAAGAGCCAGCCGCCGTGGGTTTTGGATGCAAAATCCCGTCCGGTGCTGCAAAACACCGGGGATTGGCTTATGTCCCTGTTGCCGGACGATCCGGAGAATACCATTCTTAAGAGACTGAAGCGGTCTCCGGCGACGGATGAGGGCGATGCGCCCGCCACGCCGCCCGCCACCACGCCGCCCGGCCCGCGTACGGAACGTGGGGGCACCACGATTACAGTTGCGACGGCCGCCGGAGCGGTGGCTGGCGAAACCGGATACCGCCGCGGCGAGCGGCAAGGGTTCGAGCAACTGCTTGAGAGCGCGCGCGGCACCGGCCAGTGAGCCGCGTCGAGCGGAGGTAAAGATGAACATGGAGAGCGAGGAGTCCCACGCTCCCGACGCCCAATGGGCGCGGGAAGGCTTTGCGCATGGTGGGGTCGCACGGGAGATGGGCCAGATGAACCTGGACGAAGATCTGAACGGTGACCGCCTGCGCGAGGAGTGCGGGGTTTTCGGCGTATTCAACCATCCGGACGCCGCCGCGATCACGGCCATCGGCCTCCACGCGCTCCAGCATCGCGGGCAGGAAGCCGCCGGCATCGTCACCTATGACGGCCGCCGCTTCCATTCCGAGCGTCGCCTCGGCCTCGTCGGCGACACCTTTTCCGATGCCCGCGTGATCGAGCGCCTGCCCGGCCATATCGCGGTCGGCCACGTGCGCTATTCCACCACCGGCGAAACCCTGCTGCGCAACGTGCAGCCGCTGTTCGCCGAACTGGATGCCGGCGGCTTTGCGGTCGGCCACAACGGCAATCTCACCAACGGCCTGACACTGCGCAAGCAACTGGTGCGGGACGGGGCGATCACCCAGTCCACCACCGACACGGAAGTGATTCTCCACCTCGTCGCCCGCTCCAAGAAAGCGCGCTTCGTCGATCGCTTCATCGACGCGCTGCACTTCCTGGAAGGCGCCTATTCCCTGGTCGCCGTCACCAACAAGAAGCTGATCGGCGCGCGCGATCCCCTCGGCATCCGCCCGCTGGTGCTGGGCATGCTGGACAATTCCCCCATCCTCGCCTCCGAGACCTGCGCCCTCGACATCATCGGCGCGCGCTATGTGCGCGACATCGAGAATGGCGAAGTGGTGGTGATCGACGAGGACGGCATCACGTCCTTCAAGCCGTTCCCCTCCATGCCGGCACGGCCCTGCATCTTCGAATATATCTATTTCGCCCGGCCGGATTCGGTGGTGGGCGGGCGCTCGGTCTACCAGGTGCGCAAGACCATGGGCCAGGTGCTGGCGCAGGAAAGCCACCTGCCGGCCGATGTGATCGTGCCGGTGCCGGATTCCGGCGTGCCGGCGGCCATCGGCTATTCCCAGGTGTCCGGCGTGCCGTACGAACTCGGCATCATCCGAAATCATTATGTGGGCCGCACCTTTATCCAGCCCACCCAGACCGTGCGCGACCAGGGCGTGCGCATGAAGCATTCGGCCAATCGCTCGGTCGTCGCCGGCAAGCGAATCGTGCTGGTGGACGACAGCTTGGTGCGCGGCACCACCTCCGTGAAGATCGTTCAGATGATGCGCGACGCCGGCGCGAGCGAAGTGCATTTCCGGATCGCCTCGCCCCCCATCACCCATCCCGATTATTACGGCATCGACACGCCCGACCGCGACAAGCTGCTGGCCGCGACACACGATCTGGAAGGCATGCGGCGCTATATCGGCGCGGATTCGCTGGCCTTCCTGTCGGTGGACGGCGTCTATCGCGCCATGGGTTACGAGGGCCGCGATCCGGTGCGTCCGCAATTCACCGACCATTGCTTCACCGGCGATTACCCCACCTTGCTGACGGACAAGTCCGGCGCCGTTGGCGCGCAGCAATTGTCGCTGCTCGCGGAAGCCAGCTGAACCATCCCGCCGTCGCGCCCGACTGGGGGCGGCGGCTGGCCAGGGCTATCCCTATCCCTATCCCTGGCGTGCGGGGCACCGCGAACGCCAGCGGATGATTTCCTTGATAACGCGCCCCCGGCCCTTGCGCTTTTGCCCGCGTGGCGGGATTGTCGCGCCCCTTCTTCCGATCTGACAGAGACCCTGCCATGACCGAACGGCCGCTCGCCGACAGGATCGCCCTCGTCACCGGCGCCACGCGCGGCATTGGCGCGGCCACCGCGCTCGCGCTTGCGAAGGCCGGAGCCCATGTGATCGCCGTCGGCCGCACCGAGGGCGCGCTTGAAGAAGTGGATGACGCCATCACTGCGGAAGGCGGCTCCGCCACCCTGGTGCCCATGGACGTCACCGATTACGAAGCCATCGACCGGCTGGGCGGTGCCATCTACCAGCGCTGGGGCCATCTCGACGTGTTTGTCGGCAATGCCGGCATCCTCGGCCCGGTGACGCCGCTGGGCCATGTGGACCCGAAGGATTGGGACCAGGCCTTGAGCGTGAACCTCACCGCCAATTACCGCTTCGTGCGCTCGCTCGACCCGCTGCTGAAGCTTTCCACCGCCGGCCGCGCGGTGCTGGTGTCCTCCGGCGCCGCCCACAAAGCGCGGGCTTATTGGGGGCCCTACGCAGTGACCAAGGCGGCGCTCGATGTGCTCGGCCGCACCTGGGCGGCGGAAAGCGTCAGCGGCAATCTCAAGGTCAATCTGTTCAATCCCGGCCCGATTCGCACGCGCATGCGCGCCAAGGCGTTCCCCGGCGAGGATCCACAGACCTTGCCGACGCCCGAGGAAGCGGCCGAGGCGCTGCTCGCCCTGTGCCTGCCGAGCTGCGAGGAGACCGGAAAATATTACGACTTCCCCTCGCGGAAGTTGCTGTCCTTCCAGCATCCCGCCTGAGGCCTGCGACGCGCGCAAAAGGCTCTTTGCGGCGCGTCGCATGTCGGTATTCTGTATCCATGGCGATACCAGAAACATATCAATTTACCGCGGGACGAACCGGAACCTGGTGCATCGAGCGGATAACCCCGGTCGTAGGTGAGGGGCTCGCGGATGCCTCCCACCTCACGGTTCATGACGCCGCATCGAGCCTGCCGGATCCGATCTGGATTTTGCGCGGCACCACCAGCAATACGCGCTATTCGCAGCGTGCCGAGATAAACGCGCTGACCGCGCGTCAGGAGGGGCTTGGCCGACCCGGCGCCACGTGCGCGGCCCTGATCCCGATTCGCAAGACCCAGGCCTGGTGGGATCTGGCGCAGGACGAGCGCCGCGCCATATTCGAGGAGCAGTCCCGCCATATCGGGATCGGCCTTGAATATCTCCCGGCCGTTGCCCGGCGCCTGCATCACAGCCGCGAACTGGGCGAACCGTTCGATTTCCTGACCTGGTTCGAATATGCGCCAGAGGACGGCGACAAGTTCGAAGACATGGTGCGCAAGCTGCGGGACACGCCGGAGTGGCGTTACGTCGACCGGGAAGTGGACATTCGCTTGCGCCTGGCGTGACGGGTGGCCTGCGCTTCGGGCATTTGTCGCCGGTGCGCGATGGGGCTAGAGAGGTGTGAATAGCTCATCGTCCGTTGCCCCCACCCAGGCTGTACCTCCCGGAGTATCCATGGCCGAGCCCGTCACCATCCGTTTCGCCAAGCATGGCGCCGCCCCGAAGGGCGTGCTCATCGTCCTGACCGACGACACGCTCACGTTTGGACGGGAAGCGCAGAAGCTGCTCAAGCCCGGCCTCGATGGGGTGAAGCGGGCGATCAGCGCGGATCAGTTCAAGGGCCGCCTCTCGTCCAGCCTGGACCTGATTGCGCCGGCCAATCTCGATGCCTCCCGTCTTGTGATCCTGGGCGTCGGCAAAGGCGCGGATCTCAAGGCGGCCGATTATCTCAAGCTCGGCGGCGTGGCGTTCAGCAAGATTCCTGGCGGCGCGCGCGAAGCCACGATCCTTGTCGACTTGCCCGGATTGAAGATAAGCCCCGACTTCGTGGCCGAGATGGCGCTGGGCGCGCGGCTGCGCAGCTATGTGTTCGATCGCTACAAGACCAAGCGCAAGGAGGGCGAGGCCGAGCCGGTCGCGCTGACATTGACCTTCCTGGTCGCCGACGAGGCCGGAACGCGCCGCGCCTGGACCGCGAGCGAGGCACTGGCCGATGGTGTCGTGCTGGCGCGCAACCTCGTCAACGAGCCGTCCAACGTGCTCGATCCCGCGGAATTCGCCCGCCGCGCGCAGGAGCTGACCTCGGTCGGCGTGGACGTCGAGGTGCTGGGCGACGCGGAACTCGCGGAACTCGGCATGGGCGCGCTGCTGGGCGTCGGTCAGGGCTCCATCAAGGAAAGCCGGGTCGTGGTCATGCGCTGGAACGGCGCGGACCCGAAGACCCAGCCGGTGGCCTTCATCGGCAAGGGCGTAACCTTCGACACCGGCGGCATCTCCATCAAGCCCGCAGCCGGCATGGAGGACATGAAGGGCGACATGGGCGGCGCGGCCTGCGTCACCGGGCTCATGTATGCGCTGGCGGCCCGCAAGGCCAAGGTGAATGCGGTCGGCGTCATCGGCTGCGTGGAGAACATGCCCGACGGCGCGGCCCAGCGCCCCGGCGACATCGTCACCTCCATGTCCGGGCAGACCATCGAGATCATCAATACCGATGCCGAAGGCCGGCTGGTTCTGGCCGATGTGCTCTGGTACACGAAGGAGCGTTTCAAGCCGCGCTTCATGGTGGACCTCGCAACCCTCACCGGCGCCATCTTGGTGGCGCTCGGGCATGAATATGCCGGCCTGTTCTCGAACGACGACGAACTGGCGCAGCGCCTTTCGGCCGCCGGCATGGAAACCGGCGAGCGCGTGTGGCGCATGCCGCTCGGCCCCGAATATGACAAGCAGATCGACAGCCGCTTCGCCGACATGAAGAACACCGGCGGGCGCAATGGCGGCTCCATCACCGCCGCGCAATTCCTCCAGCGCTATGTCGAAAAAACCCCCTGGGCGCATCTGGATGTGGCCGGCACCGCCATGTCCTCGCCGGCCAGCGACATCAACAAGAGCTGGGGCTCGGGCTGGGGTGTGCGGCTGCTGAACCAACTGGTCGTAGACCATTACGAAGGCTGAGCTGCAACCGGTGTGAGGCGGGGCGCCGGCTCACACCACCTTGCGCTCCACGAGGGGTGCATTTTGGGCGATGCGCTCATAGCCGAGCGGCGACAGGTCCAGCGTCACATAACGCGCATGCACGATCAGTTCGCTTAGTCCCCGGCCCACAGCCGGGGATTGCTGCAGGCCGTGGCCGCTGAATCCATTGGCCAGCAGCAGGTTTGTGCAGCCCGGCGCGGGGCCGAGGACGGCATTCTGGTCGAACAGGTTCATGTCGTAATGCCCAGCCCAGGCGCGCCCCGGCCGCAGCCGCTCGAAGGCGGGAATGCGTCGCGCGAGCGTCGGCCAGATCACATCCTCGAACAGCGCATGATCCACCTCGAAATCCGTGCTGTCGGGGTCATGTTCGGGCGGTGGGGCGGTTCCGCATAGGAAGCTTGTTCCCTCCGGCCGCACATAGACGCCGCTCGGGTCGATCAGCAGCGGGCAACCCGGCACGGCGTCCGGGCAGGTGAAGGTGAAGATCATGCGCTTCTTGTTCGCCACCGGGAGATCGATCCCGGCGGTGCGGGCGAGGTCGGCGCCACCCGCGCCGGCCGCATTCACCGCCCACCCGCAGGCGACCCGCGTTCCGTCCGCCAGCACCACCGCGCCGATCCGATCCCCGACACGTTCCAGCTTCACCGCCTTCGCCGCGCGATATTCGACCCCGAGGCTGCGGGCCTTGCGGCGGAAGGCCTGCATCAGGCCATAGCCATCGAACCAGCCTTCGCCTGAAAGACCCAGGCTGCCCAGCGCGATGCCTTCAGTATTCAACCAGGGAAAGCGTGCCGCGAGGGCATCCGGCGACAGAAGCGCGATGTCGGCCCCAAGGGCGGTCTGCACCGCATGGGCCGCGGCCAGTTCATCGGCGCCCGCATCGCTGGCAAGGAAGAGATAGCCGCCTTCGCGCAGCGCGATGTCGGGCGTGTCCCCGTCGACGGCAAGCCGCGCCCCGATCTCGCGCAGGAAAGCGATGCCGTAGAGCGAAATCGCGACATTGATGGGGGAGGAATATTGCTGGCGGATCGAGGCGGCCGAGCGCGCCGAGGCGCAGGTCTGATAGCTCGGGTCCTGCTCCAGCACGAGCACGCGGCCGGAGAAATCCGGATTTGCCGCAAGGTGAAAGGCTGTCGAACTGCCGCTCACCGCGCCGCCCACGATCACCACGTCGAAAGAGTTGTCCGCCATCTTAAAACAGGCCCGTGTCGATGCTCTCCCCTGCCATGGCCCCGCCGCGCCGGACGCGCAAGGGGCAGCAGCAGGACGGGTGCCATGCCTATCGGTCGCGCGCCGCGTCTTGCCGGTTTTGGGGCTTCGCGGGCCTGAGAAAACATCCCGGTTGCGGTTTCATCGCATTTTCTTCACGTGAAGCGGTACCCACTTCAATTGAGAAATTGCTTCAGGGAGACGATTCGCATGCCCAAGGTGTTCAGCGCCGCGCAGATCCACGCAGCGCTCGATTATCCCTCCCTCGTCGAAGCCTTGCGCGCCGCCTTCGCCGCCCAGAAGGTGGAGGCGCCGGTGCGTCAGGCGTTCGATGTCGGAACCCCGGATGCAACCGCCCATCTGCTGACCATGCCGGCCTGGGAGCGCGGCGTCGCCATGGGCGTGAAGCTGGTGACGGTCGTGCCCGGCAACGGCGCGCGGGGCCTTGGCGCGGTCAATTCCATCTATACCCTGTTCGATGGGGAAACCGGCGCGCCGCGCGCGATCCTCGACGGCGATGCGCTCACCAACCGGCGCACGGCCGCAGCCTCTGCGCTCGCCTCCTCGTATCTGTCACGGCTGGAAAGCCGCACGCTCCTGCTGGTGGGCACCGGCCATCTCGCGGGCTATCTCGCCGCCGCCCATGCGGCGGTGCGACCCATCGAGCGTATCCTGGTGTGGGGCCGCGCGCCGGAGAAGGCGCGTTGCGTCGCCGACCGCCTGAAAGGGCAGGGGCTGGATGCGCACACGGTTTCCGACCTGAAGGGCGCGCTGGCACAGGCGGATATCGTCTCATGCGCCACCACCTCCACGCAGGCGATCGTGTGCGGCTCGGATGTTCGGCCCGGCACCCATGTGGACCTGGTGGGCGCCTTCACCCCCGCCATGCGCGAAAGCGATGATGCCCTCATCGCCAAGAGCGCGATCTATGTGGATACGCGCGCCGGGGCGCTGGCCGAGGCGGGTGACCTGCACTTTCCCATGGCGTCGGGCGCCTGGTCCGCGGATCTCCTGAAGGGCGACCTGTTCGACCTGTGCGCTGGCCGCGAGCCCGGCCGCACGCAGGATGACGACATCACGGTATTCAAGTCCGTTGGCGCGGCGCTGGAGGATCTCGCCGCCGCGCGGCTGGTGGTGAAGGCGGTGGGCTGATCGCCTCAGCCGAGAGCCAAGAGCGTAGCATTGCCGCCGGCCGCCGCCGTATTGGTGCTGATGGTGCGTTCGCGCAGGAGCCATTCCACGGGATAGGCGGCGCCGGCGACGAGCGCGCCGGGGGAGAGGCCGTGCACCGCGACGATGGGTCCCTCGCGCTGCGCCATCTCCTGTTCGAGCGCGAGCAGGCGGTCGCTTTCTCCCTCGAACAGCACGGCGTCGAAGAGGGCCGCCCCGCGGTTCTCCGCCAAGGCGACGCGTGCCATCACCTCGGCCGGGAGATTCGCGAGGGAAGCCGAGAGCGCGGCCGGGGCATCGACCAGCACGCGATTGCCGGCGGCAAGGGCGGTCGCGATCTGTACCGAAAGGCCCAGCGGCGTTGCCGGCACCAGCAGGACCGCGCCGCGCGGGTGCCAGGAATAAAGATTGCGCTCGCCGACTGGCCCCGCCATTTCGCGTTCCGCTCCGGAAAAGCCGTGCTCCGCAAGGTCGGCGCAGCGCGCGGCGTGGGCACTGTGCCCTTGCGCCGCGAGATGGGCGATCCAGGCGCGCGCGGCCGCGTCCACCGGGCCCGGGGCGAGCGGCTCCAGCGGCGGACATTGCGCCAGGAGGCGGCGCAGATAGAGCGGGCCGCCGGCCTTCGGCCCGGTTCCCGAGAGACCGTGCCCGCCGAACGGCTGCACCCCCACCACAGCGCCGATGAGATTGCGGTTGATATAAAGGTTGCCGGCGGAAATCTGCGTCTCCACCTGGGCGATGGTCTCATCGATGCGGGTATGCAGGCCGAACGTGAGGCCGTAGCCGGTGGCATTGATGGCGTCGATCAGGGTGTCGCGTTCGTCCCGCCGATAGCGCAGCACATGCAGGACCGGGCCGAACACCTCGTGCGTGAGATCACCCACCTGGTCGATTTCGATCACAGTCGGTGGCAGGAAGGTGCCATGTCGGCAGGCCTCCGGCAGCGGGGCTTGGATGACCTTGAAACCACGCTCCCGCATGGCTTCGACATATGCGGCGATGCTGGCACGCGCCGCGGTGGTGATGAGCGGGCCCATGTCCGTGGACAGCAAGGCGGGATCGCCCACGCACCATTCAGCGAGTGTACCCCGCAGCATGGCGAGCACGCGCTCGGCGGTTTCCTCCTGAAGGCACAGAAGGCGCAGGGCAGAGCAGCGCTGGCCGGCGGAATCGAAGGCGGAGACGAGCGCATCGGCAACCACCTGTTCCGGCAAGGCGGAGGAATCCACCACCAGTGCATTCTGTCCGCCGGTCTCCGCCACCAGCGGCACCGGCCGGCCATCCGGGCCGAGGCGGGCGGCGAGCTGCGCCCGGATCAGGCGCGCCACATCGGTGGAGCCGGTGAACAGCACGCCGCATGTACGCGGGTCCGCCACCAGAGCTGCGCCGACGCTGCCGTCGCCGGGCAATAGCTGAAGGGCGGCGGGCGGAACGCCGGCTTCGCGCAGGATCTTCACCGCCGCGGCGGCGATCAGCGGGGTTTCCTCCGCCGGCTTGGCGAGCACGGGATTTCCCGCCGCGAGCGCGGCGGCGATCTGGCCGGTGAAGATGGCGAGCGGAAAATTCCAGGGGCTGATGCACACCACCGGTCCCAGCGGGCGGTGGCTGTCGGCTTCGAAGGTTTCCGCCGCGCCGGCGTAATAGCGCAGGAAATCCACCGCCTCGCGCACCTCGCCAACCGCATTGGGCAGCGACTTTCCCGCCTCCCGCACGATCAGGCCGAGCAGGGACGGCATGCGCGCTTCAAGCAGATCGGCCGCCGCGCGCAGGCAGCGGGCACGCTCCGCCGCCGGGGTCGCGGACCAGACCGGACCCAGCGTCGCGGCCTGATGCAGGGCGTGGGCGGCGAGAGCGGGGTCGGCATCCACCACATGTCCCACCGTGTCGCGCAAATAGGCGGGATTGCGCACCGCACGCGCCGGCCGCTCGCTGCGGCCGCTGTTTTCGTCCGCCATCATGGGGGCCGCGCGGGGACTTGCCTGCTGGCTTGAGAGCAAGGCAGCGGCGAGGGAGGCGAGGCGCTGCTCGTTGGAAAGATCCAAACCCGCCGCATCCCGCCGCGCGCTCCCGAACAGATCGCGCGGCGCGGCGATGCGCGGGTTCGGCGCGCCGAGCGGCGTGATCGTGCGCGCTTCGACCACAGGATCGGCGGCGAGCGTTTCCACGGGGAAGCTCTCGTCCGCGATGCGGTGGACGAACGAGGAATTGGCGCCATTCTCCAGCAGCCGCCGCACCAGATAGGCGAGCAGGGTCTCGTGCGGGCCGACGGGCGCATAGATGCGGCAGGGGCGGTTCAGCTTTTCCGATCCCACCACCTCCTCATAGAGCGGCTCGCCCATGCCGTGGAGGCACTGGAATTCATATTGGCCGGCATAAAAATTCTCCCCCGCCAGCGCCATGACCGCCGAAAGCGTCTGCGCATTGTGGGTGGCGAATTGCGGAAACACCGCATCGCCCGCCGCGAGCAGGCGGCGGGCGCAGGCGAGATAGGAGACGTCCGTGTGCACCTTGCGGGTGAACACGGGAAAGCCCTCCAGCCCGTCCACCTGGGCGCGCTTGATTTCGGCATCCCAATAGGCGCCCTTGACCAGGCGCACCATGATGCGGCGGGCGGTGCGGCGGCCGAGATCGACAATGAAGTCCAGCACCGCCATGGCGCGTTTCTGATAGGCCTGGACCACGAAGCCGATACCGTTCCAGCCGGCGAGGTCCGGATCGAGGCACAGCGCCTCCAGCACGTCGAGGGAGAGGTCGAGCCGGTCGGCCTCCTCGGCATCGATGTTGAGGCCGATGTCGTAGCTGCGGGCGAGGCGCGCGAGTTCGTGCACACGCGGCAGCATCTCCCGCATGATGCGCGCACGCTGGGCGCGCGCATAGCGCGGATGCAGGGCCGAGAGCTTGATGGAGATGCCAGGCCCCTCATGGATGCCGCGCCGGCCGGCCGCCTTGCCGATGGCGTGGATCGCCTGGACATAGGCCTCCATGTAGCGCGCGGCATCCTCGGCGGTCATGGCCGCCTCGCCCAGCATGTCGTAGGAATGGCGAAAGCCCTTGGCCTCCATGGCGCGGCTGTTGGCGAGCGCCTGGGCGATGGTCTCCCCGGTCACGAACTGCTCGCCCATCATGCGCATGGTCATGTCGACGGCGGCGCGGATCAAAGGTTCGCCGCCGCGCGCCACCAGCCGCGTGAGCGCGGAGGCAAGGCCCGCCTCGCTGCTGGTGCCGGTGAGCCGGCCCGTGACGAGAAGCCCCCAGGTGGCGGCGTTTACGAATACCGAGCGGCTGTGGCCGAGATGGGCGAGCCAGTCGCCCTGGCCGATCTTGTCGCGGATCAGCGCATCGCGCGTCGGCCGGTCGGGAATGCGCAGCAATGCTTCCGCGAGGCAGAGCAAGGCGACGCCCTCCTGGCTCGACAGGTCATATTCGTGGATCAGCGCCTCGACGGCGCCCTTGCCGGCCTTGGCGCGCAAGGCGCGGATGAGGTGTTTCGCCCGTTCGGCCACCGCCTTGGCCTGCGTGGACGGCAAGGTGGCGTCGGCGATCAGCCGGGGCAGGCATTCTTCCTCCGGTGCCCGGTAGGCGGCGGTGATGCGGGCCCGCAGCACGCTTTCGGGCCGCACCGCCTGAGCGAAGGCGAGGAAAGGTTGCCTTTCCCGTGCGCCGGCGAGCGCCTCGGACAGGGGCGTTGCCCCGCCGGCGGAGAGGCCGGCTTCGGTCCCGTCCAATGTGTCGAGCATGGCAATGAGCGCCTGCTTCACCAGAAAATGCGGGGTGCGGCCATGGCGCGCCGCGGCCGCCTTAAGGCGCGCGCGCAGCGCATCATCCACCTTGACGCCAATGGTTGTCGCCATCCGAAGCCTCCGGTTGCACCCAGTCAGCCACAAAAGGTGCAACCTGGAAAGCGGGCGATGCGGGCCGTCCCTTGTCCGGCGATGGCAATGCGCCGCGGCGCACACACCGTGCGGAACCTTCGCCGACGCCGGGCATTGGACAGCGAACCCCGACCGTCCTTATTTCCTATGCTTGAGCGGTGCCTTTCACCCCGATTCCATGCTATCGGCAGCCGACCAATCAGAGCCGTTGCGGAGAAGCTCTTCATGTTTCCGACGCCGAAGCCCGCATTGACGCCCAATACATACGCCTATGAGTCCGAGCCCATGGTGAAGCCCACGGGCTTCCGGGAATACGACGCCCGCTGGTTGTTCCAGAAGGAAATCAACCTGATGGGCATTCAGGCGCTGGGCATGGGCCTCGGCACCTTGATGCACCAGATGGGCATCAAGCCGGAGATCGTCACCGGCCATGATTTCCGCGGCTATTCCTCCTCGATCAAATACGCGATGGTCTCCGGCCTGATGGCCGCCGGCATCAAGGTGCACGACATCGGCCTCGCCATGTCGCCCATGGCCTATTTCGCCCAGTTCGCGCTCGATGTGCCGGCGGTGGCGATGGTGACCGCCTCCCACAACGACAATGGATGGACCGGCGTGAAAATGGGCGTGAACCGCCCCCTCACCTTCGGGCCCGACGAAATGACGCGCCTGAAGGACATCGTCCTCTCGGCGGCGTTCGACCTGCGCGGCGGCGGCTCTTATCATTTCGTGGAGAATTTTCCCGAGGTCTATATCAAGGACCTCACCGACCGGCCCAAGCTGAAGCATCCCATCAAGGCGGTGGTGGCCTGCGGCAACGGCACGGCTGGCGCGTTCGCCCCGCGCATCCTGGAAGCGCTGGGCGTGGAAGTGGTGCCGCTCGACACCGAGCTCGACCATTCCTTCCCCAAGTACAATCCGAACCCGGAAGACATGGAGATGCTCCACGCCATGCGCGACGCGGTGCTGGAGAGCAAGGCGGACGTGGCGCTCGGCTTCGACGGCGACGGCGACCGCTGCGGCGTGGTGGACAATGAGGGCGAGGAAATCTTCGCCGACAAGATGGGCGTGATGCTGGCGCGCGATCTCGCCAAGATCTATCCCGGCTCCACCTTCGTGGTGGACGTGAAGTCCACCGGCCTGTTCGCCACCGATCCCGAGCTGATCAAGCTCGGCGTGAAGGCGGATTATTGGAAGACCGGCCATTCCTACATGAAGCGCCGCGTCAACGAGACCGGCGCGCTGGTGGGCTTCGAGAAGTCCGGCCATTATTTCTTCAACAAGCCCATCGGCCGCGGCTATGACGACGGCCTCGTCTCCGCCATCGCGGTGCTGGACATGCTGGACCGCAACCCCGGCAAGAAGCTCTCCGAGCTGCGGCTTGCGCTGCCGAAGACCTGGTCCTCTCCCACCATGTCGCCCCACTGCGCGGACGAAGCCAAATATGGCATCGTCACCGAAGTGGTGAAGCATTTCGAGAGGCTCCAGGCCGAGGGTGGCAGCGTTACCGGGCAGCCGATCCGCGATCTCGTGACCGTCAACGGCGTGCGCGTCACGACTGAGGACGGCACTTGGGGCTTGGTGCGCGCCTCCTCCAACAAGCCGGAACTGGTGGTGGTGGTGGAAAGCCCGGTTTCCGAACAGCGCATGCGCGACATGTTCAAGGAAATCGACGGCGTGCTGCGCACCCATCCGGAAGTCGGCGCCTATAACCAGACGATCTGATGCTTTGATTGGGAGATGCTTGCGTCTTCCGGTTGTGGGCTCGGTCTCTTAAACTAAACTGCGGCCCATGCGCGACGTGCGTGTGGGCCGCATGTGCATGCGCGCGTTCCCTGGGGGTGGTGATGCCACGGCTGCTGTCGATCCTGCGTCTGTCGATCCTGTCCCTGTCCGGCATGCCGCTCGCTTTCGCCCTGCCGGCGATGGCCCAGGACGGGCCGCCCGCCGCGACAGTCGAAGTGTTGTCCCTCCCGCCGCTGCCGCTCGGGCGTGTGGAGATTCCTGGCGGAAAGACGCTGAATCTCAATGTTGGCTTTGGCTCCGGCCTGTTCCGTTCGCCATCGGACCCGGAGGGCGTGTTCTGGGCCATTACCGACCGCGGGCCGAACGTGGATTGCAAGAAACCGAAGGACATCACCGGCCTCGGCACCAAGGAGATCTGCGACGGCGACAAGGACGGTAAGATCTTCCCCCTGCCGGCCTTCACGCCCTCGATCTACAAGCTGAAAATAGACCCTGCCGGAGCGGTGCGCGTGCTGGAGACGCTGCCGCTGAAAGGTCGGTCCGGCAAGCCCATCACCGGCCTGCCCAATGATCTCAAATCCTCCGAGGCGGCCTTCAGCGTCGCTGGCAAGTCCATTGACAAGGATCCGTCCGGCCTCGACACCGAGGCGCTGGTCCGCCTGCCGGACGGCAGCTTCTGGGTTGGCGAGGAATATGGGCCCTCGCTGGTGGAGGTGGCTCCCGATGGTGCGATCCGCCGCCGTCTGGTGCCGCAGGGGCTGGCGGACCGATTGAAGGGCGCGGACTATGAGATCGCCCCGGTGCTGCCGGCGATCCTCGCTTCGCGCGACCTCAATCACGGGATCGAAAGCCTCGCATTGTCTCCCGATGGCGCCTTTCTCTACGTCCTGATGCAAGGCGCGCTCGCCAATCCCGACAAGAAGGCCGCCGACAGCTCGCCGCTGGTCCGCCTGATCAAGCTTGATCGCAAGACCGGCGCGGTGGTCGGGTCCTATGCCTATCGCGCCAGCGCGCCCGTCGAGTTCAAGGCGGATGAGACCGGCAAGGCCCGTGAGCAATCGGATGTGAAGATGAGTGAGATGGTTGCGGTGGGCCAAGACCGCCTGCTGGTGCTGGAGCGCATCGACAAAACCACCAAGCTGTTCCTGGTGGATCTTGACGGCGCCACCCCGCTGCCGCGCGGCATCGACACCGCAAGTACCTCTCCCACCCTGGAGCAATTGGCGCCGGAGGATTTCGCCCGCAATGGCGTCACGCCGCTCGCCAAGACGCTGATTCTGGACAGCGATCGGCTGAAGGATCTGCCCGCCAAGATCGAGGGGGTCGCGGTGTTGAATGATCGCGAGCTGGTGCTGGTGAGCGACAGTGATTTCGGCATCAAGGGCGATACCACCGAGATGCGGCGCGTGCGGTTCGACAAGCCGGTGCTGAAATGAGGCCGAAGGCCTGAGGCGAGACCGCCCCGGCAGGAGCCGAGGCGGTCGCTTCCTCGGTCCCGTTATTCCGCCGCCGCCGGCTCCGCTCTGCGGCCCTTCGCGCCCTCCAGCCGCACCGCCCAGAAGGCGGTGGCCATGGCGCCGAGGGGAACCAGCGCCGCCACCCAGGGGATGGCGCCGAGCCCCGGCCCGTGGTCGATCACGAGGCCCCCAAGCCAGGCGCCGATGGCATTGCCGAGGTTGAAGGCGGCGATGTTGAAGCTGGAGGCAAGGCTCTGCCCTGCGCCCTGCGCCTTTTCCAGGACCCACATCTGCAACGGCGCAACGGTCGCGAACGCCACCGCCCCCAGCAGGCCGACGAAGGCGACGGCGGCGATCTGGCTGTGCAGCGCGAAGGTGAGCAGCAGGAGCACCACCGAGAGTGCCAGCAAAGTGGCGAACACGGTTGGCACCAGGCGCCAATCGGCGAGCCGGCCTCCGAGCAGATTGCCCACCACCAGCCCGGCGCCGAACACCAGCAGGATGGGCGAGACCGCTCCTTCCGAAAAGCCGGTGATTCGCGTCAGCATGGGCGCGATATAGGTGAAGGCGGCGAACACGCCGACCCAGCTCAGCACGGTGGTGGCCAGGCCCAGCAGCAGCGGTGCGCGGGTGAGGACCGCGATGTCATTCCTCAGGCTGGACTGCGCGCCGTCCGCCTTGGTGTTGGGGACCAGCAGCGCGATGACCGCGAATGCCAGGACACCCACCACCGTCACCGCCCAGAAGGTGGAGCGCCAGCCGTAATGCTGGCCGAGCCAGGTGCCGAACGGCACGCCGAGAATGTTCGCGACCGTCAGGCCGGTGAACATGAGGGCGATGGCCGACGCCTTCTTGTTGGGTGCCACCAGCCCCGTGGCCACCACCGAGCCGACGCCGAAGAAAGTCGCGTGGGCGAAGGCGGTCAGCACCCGCGCCGCCATCAGGGTCGCGTAATCCGGCGCCAGTGCGCAGGCGGCATTGCCGAGGGTAAATACCCCCATGAGGCCGAGCAGAACGGCCTTGCGCGGCCATCGCGCGGTCAGCACCGTGAGCACAGGCGCTCCGACCACGACGCCGAGCGCATAGCCGGAAATCAGCAGGCCGGCGGAGGAGAGCGTCACGCCAAGGTCGGCGCTGACATCCAGCAGCAGGCCCATGATGACGAATTCGGTCACGCCGATGCCGAAGGCGCCGGCGGTCAAGGCATAGAGGGCAAGGGGCATGGCACGTCCAGCAGCAGGGTATTGCGTTGCAGCAAAAATGGACGTTTTGCCCAGCGTGAGCTAGATTGCTCTAAAGCAAAGCATCTATGAATTGAATTCATCATGGCCCGTTTGGACGTCAATCGCTCCGGCGAGATGGAAGTGTTCGTGCGGGTGGTGGAGCAGGGCGGCTTTTCCGCCGCCGGCCGCGTTTGCCAGATGACCCCGTCCGCGGTGAGCAAACTCATCGCGCGTTTGGAAGCGCGGCTCGGCGCCCGGCTCATCAATAGGTCCACACGGCACTTGCAGCTCACCGCCGAGGGCGTGGATTTCTACGAGCGCGCGGTGCGCATCCTCGCCGACCTGGAGGAGGCGGAGCGCAGCGCCTCCACCAGCGAGATCGCCAGCGGCCGCCTGCGGGTGAACGCCAACGTGCCGTTCGGCACCCATTATCTCATTCCCGCCTTGCCGGAATTCCTGGCGCGACATCCCGCCGTCTCGCTGGAAATCGTGCTCACCGACAAGGTCGTGGATTTGCTGGAGGAGCGGATGGACGTGGCGGTGCGCGCCGGCCCGCTGAAAAGCTCGTTGCTGATGGCGCGCAAGCTCGGTGAATCCCGCATGGTGATCGTCGGATCGCCTGAATATCTGGCCCGCAACGGCACGCCTCAGGTTCCAGAGGATCTGGAACGGCACAACCGCAGCGGCTTCTGCTATCTGCGCCAGATCGAGGGTTGGCCGCTCAGGACCGAGGCGGGCGAGATGCGGCTCGCGCCCGTGGGCAATGCCCTGGTCAGCGATGGCGAGACCCTGCGCCATCTGACCCTGACGGGTGTCGGGCTTGCCCGCCTCTCCATGTTCCACGTGGCGCACGATATCGCCGCCGGGCGGTTGTTGCCGGTGTTGGAGGATTTCAATCCCGGCGACACCGATCCGACCCATGCGGTCTATGTGGGACAAGGCGGCCATTTGCCGGCGCGGGTGCGAGCCTATCTGGATTTCCTGGTGGAAGTGGTGGCTCCGCGATTCGCCAGGACCGCGATGGCGGACCCGCGGGCGTTGGCACGCGGTCTGCCGTGATCGGCAGAGCATTTTGTGTATTGACGCCGTGGCCGGGCGAGAGGGCCCGGCCACCCGCGCACCATCCCTAGCCGCTGCGGGGGGAGCGCGGCCGGGGGCGTTGCGCGAATCTCCGGGGGTGTCCCGGAGACGGCGAAGCAAGACCAAGGGATCGTGGACCGCGCAGACGATACGGCGCGTCAGGCGCTGCGCTTCATCGCGTCCGCACGGGCGATGAGATCGGCGAGGGAGGGCTTTGCCTCCAGCGTGCCGGTGGGGCTGATGAGGCCACGGGCGCCGTTGAGCGCGCCGGGCTTCAATTCCAGCGCCAGCAGGCGCTTGGGATCATAGCGGCCGGGCATCCACAAATCGCCGGTCATGCGGGCGGAGAAGCCGAAGCGCTGGTAATAAGGCGCATCACCCACCAGCAGCACCGCGCCATGGCCGCGCGCGTCGGCCTCGGCCAGGGCCGCGCGCATCATGTCGCCGCCGAGCCCGCGCGCGCGGAACCAGGGATGGACCGCCAGCGGACCGAGCAGAAGGGCCGGCTTGCCGGGGCCGGCACTGATGTGCCACAGGCGCACGGTCGCGGCGAGGCGCCCGTCCGGCCCGTGGGCGGCCAGCGACAAGCCTTCAGCCGGGAGACGGCCTTCCCGCAGCCGCTCCGAGGATTTCTCGAATCGGGCCGGACCCATGCACAGGTCCAGAAGCGCCTCGCGTGCGGCGACCTCTTCCCATTTTTCAGCAACGATCTCAGTCATCAGCACCTCCCGTGCCACAACCGGAAAGCCGAAACATGCCGACCCGCGCGCAATCGCTTCCCCTCGGCAGGGCACGGCGCGGCACAGGCCACCCTCGCAAGCGAGGGCAGCGGGTCGGTACGGACGCGTGAGGATCAGATCACGTAGGACTTCAGCGGGGGGAAACCGTTGAAGGACACCGCCGAATAGGTGGTGGTATAGGCGCCGCACGCCTCGATGAGGATCTTGTCGCCGATGGCGAGGGACACCGGCAGGTGCACCGGGGTCTTCTCATACATCACGTCGGCCGAATCGCAGGTCGGTCCGGCCAGCACGCAGGCGGTGGTATCGTCGCCGTCGCGCGGGGTGCGCAGCGGGTAGCGGATCGCCTCGTCCATGGTCTCGGCCAGCCCGCCGAACTTGCCGATGTCGAGATAGACCCAGCGCAGCGTGTCGCTTTCGCCCTTCTTGGAAATCAGCACCACCTCGGTCTCGATCAGGCCGGCATTGCCGACCATGCCGCGACCCGGCTCCATGATGGTCTGCGGAATTTCATTGCCGAAATGCTTGCGCAGCGAGGAGAAGATCGCTTCGCCATAGGCGGCAGCGGCCGGCACGTCCTGGAGATATTTGGTGGGGAAGCCGCCACCGAGATTGACCATGGAGAGCGAGATGCCGCGCAGGGCGCATTCGCGGAAGATGCCGGCGGCGGAGGCGAGCGCCTGGTCCCAGGCGTTCACATTCTTCTGCTGCGAGCCCACGTGGAAGGAAACGCCGTGGGCGGTGAGGCCGAGGCGATGGGCATGCTCCAGCACATCTGCGGCCATTTCCGGTTCGCAGCCGAATTTGCGCGACAGCGGCCATTCGGCGCCGGCGCCGTCGCACAGGATGCGGCAGAACACCTTGGCGCCGGGGGCGACGCGGGCGACCTTCTCGACTTCCTCGTAGGAATCCACCGCGAACAGCCGCACGCCCAGCTTATGGGCGCGCTCGACGTCGCGTTCCTTCTTGATGGTGTTGCCGAACGAGATGCGCTCGGCGCCTGCGCCGGCGGCCATCACCATTTCAATCTCGCCCACCGAGGCGCAATCGAAGCAGGAGCCGAGGTCGGCCAGCGTCTTGAGAATCGCGGCGTCGGGATTGGCCTTCACGGCGTAGAAGACGCGGGTGTCCGGCAGCGCCCGGCTGAACGCCGCGTAATTCGCGCGCACGACATCGAGATCGACAACGACGCAGGGTCCGTCTTCGCGTCGGGTCTTGAGAAATTCGCGGATGCGATCGGTCATGGTGTCCTCCGTGACCTGAAGCCTCGTGAAGCGCGGTTGCCCGCGCGACGACAGGACGGGACGGCCTCTTCTGCGGCGCCATCGCCGCTGTCGGGGCCTGCCCGGGGCACGCACACGCGGGACAAAGGCGGTTTGGACGCGCCATTCTCCCAACGGGCCGTACCCGCTTCGCCGGTCACAAACCGGCCGCATCATCGAACCGAACGGCATTTCCTTCCCGGCCATGGCGTGAGCCACGACAAGGGTGCGTTTAGAAATGCGCGCGCTTGGAGAGGGAAGTCCCACTCCGTACGGCCGGCAAGATGTAGTGCCTCTTTAGTAACGCCGACCTTTGGAGGGCCGACCGAGACCAAAAAAGCCCTTACGTCGTTGCTTCAAGTCACGTCCCCTGCTGAGAGCAGGGTGGGCCGGTTCCCTCCGGCTACCGATCGTCCTGGCAGCTTTCCGGCCTCTTGTCCGGACTTCCGCCGATCGGCACGCAACCACAGGCACGTGCGAAATTGGGCAGGGGTGGATTTATGAGAATTCGTCCGCCTTCGCAAGCGGCAATTTGATGATTTTTTGATCCAATTTGAGCCGCAATTCTTAGGCGACTGAATGTTTGCGCGCCAACGGTTTGCATCATCCGGGCAGGCGACGCCTGCGTTCACGGGATCGCGAGCGAAATTGCCAGAATGAATGCATAAATGCGTTGGATCGCCGCGCGTCGGACACACCCCTTGATCGAGGTCAAGGGAGGGAGCAATGTGTCCATCTAAGATTAGACGAATTCGCGTTCGCGGGTGAGCTTCGCCCTGTGTTGCACCCCTTGACTGGGTTTTCCATGGACTACGATCAATTCTTTAGCGTCGCTGTCGACGCCCTGCGTCGCGAGCGCCGCTATCGGACCTTCGCCGAGATCGAGCGCAAGGCGGATCGATTCCCACGTGCCACCTGGCATTCCGCCGGCGGTCCGCGCGAAATCGTGGTGTGGTGCTCCAACGATTATCTCGGAATGGGCTGCCACCCGGTGGTCATCGAGGCGATGCGCGAGTCGGTTTCGAAGCGCGGCGCCGGTGCCGGCGGTACGCGCAACATCTCCGGCAACAGCCACGAGATCGTCCAGCTTGAGCGCGAACTTGCCGACCTGCACGGCAAGGACGCGGGCCTCGTGTTCACCTCCGGCTATATCTCGAATGAGACCGGCATCTCCACCATCGTCAAGCTGATCCCCGATTGCGTGGTGATCTCGGACGAGTTGAACCACAATTCCATGATCGAGGGCGTGCGGCGCGGCGGCCGGCAGAAGGCCATCTTCCGCCATAACGACCTCGCCCACCTCGAAGAACTGCTCCAGGCGGCGGGCGATCGGCCGAAGCTGATCGTGTTCGAGAGCGTCTATTCCATGGACGGTGACATCGCCCCCATCGCGGCCATCTGCGATCTGGCGGAACGCTACGGCGCCATGACCTATCTCGACGAAGTGCATGCGGTCGGCATGTATGGCCCGCGTGGCGGCGGCGTCGCCGAGCGCGATGGCGTCATGCACCGGGTGGACGTGATCGAGGGCACGCTGGGCAAGGCGTTCGGCGTCATCGGCGGTTATCTCACCGGCAAGCGCGTGGTGATGGATGCGGTGCGTTCTTATGCGCCCGGCTTCATCTTCACCACCGCCCTGCCGCCAGCTGTCGCTGCCGCCGCGACGGCATCCGTGCGGCATCTGAAGAATTCCCAGGCCGAGCGTGACGGCCAGCGCGCCCAGGTGGCGAAGGTGAAGGCCGCGCTCGCTGCCGCGGGACTGCCGCAGATGGACACGCCCACCCATATCATCCCGCTGATGGTCGGCGACGCGAAGGCCTGCAAGGCGGCAAGCGACGTGCTCCTGGCCGAACACGGCATCTATATCCAGCCCATCAATTATCCCACCGTGCCGCGCGGCACGGAGCGGTTGCGCATCACCGCGACGCCCCACCACGACGACAAGCTGATCGCCCAGCTGGCGGAAGCCTTGAACGACGTGTGGTCCCGCCTCGATCTGCCCCGGGTCAACACCGCCGCCACCGAGCGTCCCTTGCGGGCCATGGCGGGCGCCGCGCCGATCCCGCTGCCCATCGCCGGCGGCTGATCGGCCCCATCCTCCTCGAAAATGCGTTCTGTCGGCCGGGCCTGTCCCGGCCGATTTGATTCTGGGGCTGGCCGATTCTGGGGTTGGCCGTTTGGGCCGCCAGAGCCGGGGGAGGGGGCTGAGTGCACGCCACCGGTTTGTGCGCCTTGGCTTGAACTGCGGCGTGGATGCATGGTGCGAACCCGGACACGCCATGTCGCCCGCCATCGGGTCAGGCCATAAAGCCAAATCCGCGCTAATCCGCCGCCTCAGGCCGGGATGGCACGGCGCGGCGGTTCTTCTTCGTCGAACGAGCCTTCGAAAACCGTGATCAGCGCGCGGCGGATCGCCGACTGGCGGGCGGCTCCAGTAATTTTCGCGCCCATCAGGTCGGTGACGTAGAACACGTCCACCGCCCGCTCGCCGAACGTCGCCACATGGGCCGACGCGATGTTCAGGTTCAGCCGCGACAAGGTGTTCGTCAGCTCGAACAGCAGGCCGGGCCGATCGAGGCCGGACACCTCCACCACCGTGTGGCGGTTCGACCAGGCATTGTTCACCGTCACCTCCGGCTCCACCGAGAAGGTGCGCCGCGCCTTGGGCAGCTTGCGGGCCATGACTTCCGGCAGGCGGACTTCCCCGGTCAGGGCTTTCTCAATGGAGACGCGAATGCGCTGGGCGCGGCGCTCCTCATCCTCGTTGCGATCGAAGGCGCGGCGGATGGCGATCGTGTCCAGCGCCAATCCGTCGGTGGTGGTGGAAATCTGCGCATCGACGATGTTCGCGCCCGCCGCAGCGCAGGCCCCGGCGATCACCGACAAAAGCTTGGGATGATCGGGGGCGAGCACGGTCAGTTCGGTGATGCCGCGTGCCGGCTCGACGTCGGCATGGGTGGTCAGCGTCTGCCCGGCGGCTTCCATCTCGGTGATGAAGCGCGCGTGCCGCACCTTGGTCTCGAGATCCGTGCGCAGCCAATAGGAGGGGTAATGGCGCGCCGAATAGGCGTTCACATTCTCCTCGCTCCAGTCGCTCAGGGCGTGGCGCAACTGGGCCTGCGCCACCTTCACCCGCTTGCCGCGATCCACCTCCGAGAAGCCGCCGGTCAGCATGGGCTCGGTTTCGTAATAGAGCGTGCGCAGAAGCTGCGCCTTCCAGCCGTTCCAGGTGCCCGGCCCCACGGCGCGGATATCCGCCGTGGTGAGGATGGTCAGCAGCTTCATGCGGTCGAGATTCTGCACCACGGCGGCGAAATTCTCGATGGTCCGCCGGTCCGAGAGGTCGCGCGACTGGGCGACGGTGGACATCACCAGATGCTGCTCCACCAGCCACGCCACGGTTTCCGTTTCGGCGGCGCTGAGGCCGAGGCGCGGGCACACGCGGCGCGCCACCCGGGCGCCGGCGATGGAATGGTCTTCCGGCCGGCCCTTGGCGATATCGTGCAGCAGCAGCGCCACATAGAGCAGGTGGCGCTGGGGCTTGAGCGTCGCCATCAGTTCGTTGGCGAGCGCGTTCTCGGGATTGGTGTTGCGCTCGATCTCCGAGAGGATGCCGATGCAACGCAGCAGATGTTCGTCCACCGTATAATGGTGGTACATGTTGAACTGCATCATGGCGACGACCTTGCCGAATTCCGGCAGGAAGCGGCCCAGTACACCCACCTCATTCATCCGCCGCAGCACGGTTTCCGGCGTGTTCTTGGAGCAGATGATCTCCAAAAACAGGCGGTTCGCCTCCGGATTTTCGCGCAGCTTCTGGTCGATCAGGGATAGCGAGCTTGCGGCAAGCCGCATGGCATCGGGATGGAGCGCGAGGTTGCGCTTGTCCGCGATGTGGAACATGCGCAAGAAGTTCACACCGTCGCGCACGAACACCAGATCGTCGGCGACGTTGAGGCGCTCGGTATCGATGACGAAGTCGGCGCTTTCCTTCAGCTTGGTGCGCTTGGTGCCGCTGCGCAGCCGGTCGACCATGCCCTTGAGGCCCGGCACCGGCTTCTCGTGGCGCGCCTCAAGCCCGGCGGAGAGGATGGCGGTGAGATCACCCACATCCTTCGCCACCAGGAAATAATGCTTCATGAAGCGCTCGACGTCGCGCTGGCCGGGATGCTCGGTATAGCCGAGGCGCTGGGCCATCTCGCGCTGGAGGTCGAAGGAGAGCCGCTCCTCCGGCCGTCCGGTGAGGAAATGCAGGTGGCAGCGCACCGACCAGAGGAAATCCTCGCAGCGCGTGAACAGGCGGGCTTCCTCGCGGGTGAACACGCCCTTGGAGACCAGTTCGCCGGTGGAGCGCACGCGATAGACGTATTTGGCGATCCAGAACAGCGTGTGCAGGTCGCGCAGGCCGCCCTTGCCGTCCTTCACATTGGGCTCGACGAGATAGCGCGACTGGCCTGCCTTGCGCAGGCGTTCCTCGCGCTCGGCCATCTTGGCGGTGACGAATTCGGTGGCGGTGCCTTCCACCACTTCCTTGTCGAAGCGGGTTTCGAGATCCTCGAACAGGGCCTTGTCGCCCACCAGGAAGCGCGCTTCCAGGATCGAGGTGCGGATGGTGATGTCGGCGCGCGCCTGGCGCAGGCATTCCTCCACAGAGCGCGTGGCGTGGCCCACCTTCAGGCCGAGATCCCACAGCATGTAGAGCATCGCTTCCGCAACGCTCTCGCCCCAGGCGGTCTGTTTGTAGGGCAGCACGAACAGGATGTCGGTATCCGAGCCCGGCGCCAGCATGCCACGGCCATATCCGCCCACCGCCACCACCGCCATGCGCTCCGCGCGGGAGGGGTTCTCGATGGGATAGAGCACCGTGGTCGCCACTTCGTGAACAGCGGCGATGATCGCATCCTGGAGGGAGGACAGGCGCACCGAGCAGCAGCGCCCGCAGCCGTCCTCCATCAGCAGGCGCTCGGCCTCCACATTCCCTTCGGAGAGGGCCTGTTTCAACCGGGCCACCACCGCGCGGCGAAGCTCTACCTCGCGTCCCGCATGGGCCTTGGCGATGTCGAGGACCTCGGCCTTCATGAGGCGGCCCAGGAACGGTTCGCCGATGGTGCGATGACCCTTGGGAATGCGGAGTGTGCTCATGCCAGATACCGGATGGCCTGAATTCTTGCGGCCCAAAAGCGAGCCGAGCTTTCCGCTTTATCGCAATCGCGCGGCGCCGTCACGGCGCGCTGCGGGGATAAGCGCGGTGGTTTTTCGCCCCCGCCATTAACCGCCCCTTAAATGGCCGCAATCGAAGGTCGTTTAGGTCTGCTCAGCGAGCGGCGGACGGAACATTCATGGCGTGGAGAGGCAAAGGCGAAGGGGAACGGCGGGAGCCTCTGTTGGAGCGCCCGGAGAGCCTGTTCGACATTCGCCTCGATGCGACCGACCGGCCCGGCGGCATCCCTTACGAGGAAAAGCCGCGCGGCGCGCCGGGAAACGCGAAGAGCCGCCGGCGGGCCGAGCCTGGCTTTGCCCCTGGCGAGGAGCTTGAGGAGGACAGCGCCGTCACCCGTCGCCCGTCCCGAGCCGCAGCCGTGCGCGGCGAAAGCCGCCATGAACGTGCCGCCGAGCCCGCCCGCCGCGCCGACGGGCGTGGCAAGTCGCGCAAGCGGCGGCGCGGGTTTTTCTCGCTGTTTGGCCTGATCAAATGGGGCCTGATTCTCGGCCTGTGGGCGCTGCTCGCGGTGGCCGGCGTGGTCGCCTATGAGGCGTCCAAGCTGCCTTCCATGCAGACCCTCATGGTGCCGAAGCGTCCGCCCACCGTGATGATCCAGGCGGCGGACGGCAAGCCGCTGGCCACGCGCGGCGACATGGGCGGCGCCGCCGTGCCCTTGAAGGAATTGCCCGCTTATCTCCCCAAGGCCTTCATCGCCATCGAGGATCGGCGCTTCTACGACCATTGGGGCATCGACGTGATGGGCCTGGCCCGCGCGATGTTCACCAATCTCACCTCCGGACGGGTGCGCCAGGGCGGCTCCACACTGACCCAGCAACTCGCCAAGAACCTGTTCCTGACGCAGGAGCGCACCTTCTCCCGCAAGATCCAGGAAGTGGTGCTGGCCTTGTGGCTGGAGAAGAAATTCTCCAAGGCCGAGATCCTCGACCTCTATATGAACCGGGTCTATTTCGGCTCCGGCGCCTATGGGGTGGAGGCGGCGGCGCAGCGTTATTTCGGCAAGTCGGCGCGCAATGTGACGCTATCGGAAGCCGCCATGCTCGCCGGCATCGTCAACGCCCCCTCGCGCCTTGCACCCACGCGCAACCTGAAGGCCGCGCAGGATCGCGCCGCGCTGGTGCTCGTTTCCATGCGCGAGCAGGGGCTGATCAGCCCCGACATGGCCAAGATCGCGCTCGCGCGCCCCGCCACGGTGGCAAAGCCCACGGGCCCGGAATCCATCGGCTATGTGGCCGATTGGGTGATGGAGCAGATGGATTCCTACGTGGGCGAATTGTCCGGCGACGTGACGGTGCGCACCACCATCGACGCGAACCTGCAATCCGTCGCCCAGGCGGCTGTGAGCGACACGCTCGCGAAGTCGGGCACCAAATACGGCGTGGGGCAGGGGGCTTTGGTCTCGCTCGATACCGACGGGGCCGTGAAGGCGCTGGTGGGCGGGCGCTCCTATGAGGATAGCCAGTACAATCGCGCGGTGACCGCGCGCCGCCAGCCGGGCTCCTCCTTCAAGCCGTTCGTCTATCTCACCGCCCTGGAGCGCGGGCTCACCCCGGACACGGTGCGCGAGGATGCGCCGATCCAGCTCAAGGGCTGGCGGCCGGAGAATGCGAGCCACGAATATCGCGGGCCGGTGACGCTCCAGACCGCTCTGGCCTTGTCGCTGAACACGGTGTCAGTGCGGCTCGCGCTGGAGGTGGGACCCAAAGCCATTGTCGCCACCGCCAAGCGGCTCGGCATCGCGTCCCCGCTCGATCCCAACCCCTCGATCGCGCTCGGGACGTCCGAAGTCTCGGTGCTGGAACTGGCTGCGGCCTATACCCCGTTCGCCAATGGCGGCATCGGCGTCATCCCGTACGTGATTGACAGCGTGAAGGGCGCTGACGGCAAGGTGCTCTATGCCCGGACCACATCGGGGCCGGGCCGGGTGATCGCGCCGGAATACGTCTCCATGATGAACCACATGATGGAGGAGACGCTGATCTCCGGCACCGGCCGGCGCGCGGAGCTTCCCGGCTGGGACGCGGCCGGCAAGACCGGCACCTCCCAGGATTATCGCGACGCCTGGTTCGTCGGCTATACCGCCCGCTTCGTCACTGCCGTGTGGATGGGAAACGACGATTCCTCGCCCACCAAGAAGGCGTCGGGCGCCAATCTGCCGGCGGAGATCTGGAGCCGCTATATGAAGGTGGCGCACCAGGGCGTGCCCATAGCCGAACTGCCCGGTGGGGCGCGTTCGCCCGGCTTCGGCCTGCCGCTGCCCCCCGGCGTGGTGCCGGACGAGGCGCCGCCCGCCGTCGTCGGCCAGATCCCCCAACAGGCCCCGCCGCCGCAGCAGGACGAGCCCATGACGCTGGACCGCTGGTTCGTGGATACGTTCCTCGGTGGGAGACGCTGAGGGGGGCAATCGGCGGTCTTGGGTCAGCTCCCCTGAAAGCGTGGCGGCCGCTTATCCGCGAAGGCGGCCATGCCTTCCTTCTGATCGTGCGTCGTGAATGCGTGGCGGATCGCTCGGCGCTCGACCTGCAGGCCGGCCGCGAGCGGCGTGTCGTAGGCCGCAAGAACGGCTTCCTTCACTAGGCGCGCGGCAATCGGCGGCTTGGTCGCGATGATGCGGGCAAGTTCGCACGCCCGCTCAAGGGCTTGGCCTGTCGGAACGAGCTCCGCCACGAGCCCGGCCGCAAGCGCGATCGCCGCGTCGATGGGTTCGCCGGTCAACATCATCTTCATGGCGAGCGACTTGCCCGCCACCCGCGTCACGCGCTGGGTCGCGCCGTCGCCGGGCAGGATACCGATGTTGATTTCGGGCTGGCCGAAGCGGGCGGTCTGCGAGGCAATGACCATGTCAGCCAACATCGCGAGTTCATGGCCGCCGCCGAAGCAGATCCCCTCCACCGCTGCAATCAGGGGCTTCGGGAAGGCCGCGATCGCATCCCACGCCGCCTGGCGGCCGGCGTGTTCCAGCGCGGCAAAGCCCCAGGCCTGCATTTCGGTGATGTCGGCCCCGGCGCAGAAGAATGTCGGCCCGCCGGTCAGCACCACGCAGCGGACCTGCGGGTCGCTGGCGGCCTCCGCGCAGAGGCCGGCGAGTTCGATCAGCAGCGCGCGGCTGAGGGCGTTGCGCTTGTGCGGGCGGTTGAGCGTGACCACCATCACCCCGTCGCGCGGCGGCTCTGTCAGCACCAGCGGGTCGGATTGCGTAGACGGTCGGGTAAGCGCCTGGGGCATGGCCGGCCTCCGGAATCGATTTCATGAAAACGTTTTCCGAATCGCTATATCAGAAGAGCCGGGCCGAGGTACAGCCTCGTCATGCGCGGGTGAGGCGTCTCGGATTGGTGGTGCGGGCCTTGGCGGTGGTGCCGCGGATCACGATGCGGAACGGCAGATCGGTGACCAAGGGTATGGGCAAGCCGGCGATGGCATTGATGAGGTGATCGGCGGCTCCCCGCCCGATCTCCGCGGCCGGAATGCTGACCGTTGTCAGTGGTGGATCGAGCTGGGAGGAGAGTTCGATATCGTCGAAGCCGGTGATGGACAAGGCGGAGGGGACGGGGATGCCCATGGCCCGCGCCTCGGTCATCGCGCCGACCGCAAGGGTGTCGGTGGTGCAGATGACCGCGGTGATCTGCGGATGCGATTTCATCAATTGCTGCAAGCCCATGCGACCCTGGACGAGAGAATGCTCGGCCTTGATGAGGCGGCTTTTCGGCAGCGTAGCGCCGGCTTCCTCCAGGGTCTTCAGGATGCCGGAGAGGCGGGCGCGGGAACGGTCGTTGGCGGCCGGAACATTGGCGATGACCCCCACCTCGCGATGCCCGAGGCCGATGAGGTAGCGCGTCATCTCCCGCGTCGCCGCCTCATTGTCGATGCCGATGGCCGGGGTGCCGCGTTTGGAATGGGCGACATAGGTAATGACGACCGGAATGCCATGTTTCTTGATGAGGGCATGCACCTCGTTCGAAGATGAATCGCCGACGAGGACAATGGCGTCCACACCGCGCTCGATAAGCGCGCGGACCTCTTGCAGTTCTTTATTAACATCATACTGTGAATTGGCGAGAAGCAAAGTATAGCCATGTTCGCTGAGGCGATTTTGCAGAGCCTCGACCCCCTCGGCGAAGATGCTTATGCCGAGCGTGGGGACGACCGCGCCGATGGTGTGGGTGCGACCGGACTTGAGAGCCCGTGCGGCGGCATCACGCGTATAGGACAGGCTCGCCACCGCTTGCGATACCTTATCGCGCAGTTCGGGGCGGACGATGTTCGGGTGGTTGAGCACCCGCGAGACGGTTGCGAGCGAAACGCCGGCGAGCTTCGCGACATCTTCCAGCTTCGTCTTGTGTTTAATCAAGGAATACGCCCCTTAAAACCGCAGTTTTCGCCGAAGTTTCAAAACCTTTCGAGATTCGATTATGCCGGAGTCTTCGTCTCAAGGTCCATAAGGGTTGACAGCCCCTCAACCCATTTCTATCCTGAAATCGTTTTCAGAAACAGCCCCGCCGCGAGGGCTCAAGAAAATCAAATGGGAGCGAGGCGTTGGACCACCTCAAAGGCATACGAATCCTTAGCTTCAACCATTTCCTGATGGGCCCTGTGGGCATCCAGCAACTCGCCGACCTCGGCGCCGACGTGATCGCGGTGGAATCCACCGAGGGCGCTTTCCAGCGCAAATGGGGCGGCGCCAACAAGGATGTGGCCGGGCAGACCATGCTGCTGCTCGCCGGTAATCGGAACAAGCGCAGCCTCGCCTTGAACCTGAAGGACAAAAGGGGCCTTGCCATTGCCCGCGAGCTGATCGCCACCGCCGATGTGGTGGCGGAGAATTTCCGCCCCGGCGTGATGGAGAAGCTCGGTCTCGGCTATGAGGCGGCCAAGCAGATCAAGCCCGATATCATCTATGCCTCCGCCTCCGGCTATGGCGCGGATGGGCCTTATGTGAATAAGCCGGGGCAAGATCTCATCATCCAGGCCATGTCGGGCCTCGCCACCATCACCGGCACTCGTGAGCACGGCCCGCGCGCGGTGGGCGTCTCGGCGGTGGACCATCATGGCGCGGCCCTGTTCGCCAGCGGCATCATGGCCGCCCTGCTGGGCCGCATGCGCACAGGAAAGGGTTGCAAGGTGGATGTCAGCCTGCTCTCCGCCGCCATCGACCTCCAGCTTGAATCCTTCACCTGCTATCTCAATGGCGTGCGGCCGGACGATGTGCGCCAGCCGGGCAATATCTCCGGCTGGTATTACGGCGCGCCCTACGGCATTTATCCGGCCCGGGACGGCCATATCGCCATCTCGCTCGGATCGCTCGAGGCCCTCAGCGCGGCGCTGGACATTCCCGCCGACCAGCGGGTCGCCGATGCCCAATGCTACACGCATCGCGACGAGGCGACGCCCGCGATTGCAGCGGCGGTCGCCGCCCGCACCTTGGCGGAGCTTGTGGCCGCCTTCGATGCCGCGGGCATCTGGCATTCCCCGGTGAACGATTATCCGGCGGTGGTGGACGACCCCCAGGTGCGCCACAACCAGAGCTTCCAGACCATCATCGGCGCCACCGGCGATCCCATCACGCTGGTCACACACCCGGTGCGCTACAACGGGCAGGCGCCGCAGATCAAGCTTCCGCCGCAGCCGCTGGGCGCGCAGACCGCCGATATCCTGGAAGAGATCGGATACGACGCCGCGGCAATCGAGGATCTGCTGGCGCAAGGCATCGTCGGCGCGCCGGCGAAAGCCGAAGCGGCGGAGCCGGCCTGCGCCTGAGCCGCTGCGCATCGTTTCACAATAACGACGTCACACGACCGGGAATCCGGCGAGACACCTTGGCTTCGGGGAGGAGCAAACATGAGTATATGCAAATCATTGCGCCTGTTGGCCGGACTCGGGCTGGCGGCGGGCCTCTCAGCCCTCGCTCCCGGTGCGGCCTCGGCCGCGACGGATCTGACCATCTGCTACATGAACCATCCGGTTCAGGCAGCAAACCTGGCGATCCTGGAAAAATGGGCCAAGAAGCAGGATATCAACCTGACCAAGACACCCATGTCCTATTCCATCTATCTGCCCAAGATCACGCAGATGTTGGCAAACAACTCCACTGGCCAGTGCGACATCATCTGGCACAATGACGACTGGGGCCAGGACTGGGCGCAATACCTCGTCTCCACCGACGATATTCCCGAAATCAAGAACGTAGCCGAAGGCCAGCTCGAACCCTTCTTCAACGAGAAGGGCCAGCCGACCACCGTGCCGATGGCCACCACCGCCGGCATTTTCTTCTACCGCACGGATCTTGTTTCCGAGGCGGAAGTGCCCAAGACCTGGGATGATCTGGTGAAGGTTTCCCAGAAACTCCAGAAAGAGGGCAAGGTGAAATGGGGGTATGTGGGCGGCATGACGTTCACAAACACCTTCTTCAGCTTTTGGTGGTCGCTGTGGAACAACAATTGCGACGTCTATGCCCCCGCCTATGAGCGCGACAATGCCGTGCTCTCCAAGAACGGCTGGAAGCCCATGACGGCCGACGCCTGCCAGGTGCAGACCGCCGAATTCTGGTGGGATGCCCTGCACAAGAACAATATCAGCCCGCCCGGCATGTCGACCTATTCGCGCGATGAGGCCAACGCCATCTTCCAGGCGGGCGACGCCGCCTTCACGGTGGCGGATTCCACCTTGCTTGGTACTTACAACGACCCGAAGAAATCGAAGGCCGCCGGCCATGTGGGCATGGCGCGCTTCCCGCAGGGGCCCATGTCGAAGGAGCACCGCTCCTGGATCGACATCTGGGGCTGGTCGATCCCCAAAAGCGTGACGCCGGAGAAGCAGAAGGCCGCGAAGGCCCTGCTCGGCGCCATGATGACCGATTACGAGGGCCAGATCGCCCAATGGGAGCAGACCGGCGGTCCCCCGCCCAACAGCAAGGTGTGGGCCATGCTCGACAAATCCGACCCCGTGTGGCGGCAGGTCAAGGGCATTCTGTTCGACTCCGCCCATGTGCATGATGCCTATTACTTCCGAAACTGGGCGGTGGTGCATAAGACCTATTCGGATATTCTGATCAAGGCGGTCACCGGCGCGCGGGAAGACATTCCCAAGGTGCTGACGGAAGGCGCGCCGGCGATCCACCAAGGGGCCATGCGATGAGCATGGCGCCGGTCAGCGCGGCCCACCGGCCGCGCCTGCTCGGGGAGAAGGAGCGCTTCATGCTCCTTCTCATCGCGCCTGCCGCTCTGGTGCTGCTGTCGTTCGAGGTGGTGCCGATCCTCATCGGCATGAATGCTTCGTTCCGCGACTGGTCGCTGGTCAATCCGCAGAAGACCTGGGTGGGTCTGCGCCATTATGTCGAGGTCTTCACCGACCCCGTGTTCCTGAAGATCGTGTTGCCGAACACTTTCATCCTCATGGTGTCGTCGGTCACCCTGTCGCTGGTGTTCGGGCTCGCGCTCGCGCACCTTTTGAAGCGCCAGTTCTTCGGCCGCATCCTGATCCAGACCGTGGTGCTGCTGCCGCTGACCATCGCGCCGGTGATCACGGCGACCATGATGCGCTGGTCGTTCAACGATCAGTTCGGCATCCTTACCAATCTGCTGGCGGTGATCGGCGTGCCGCAGGTGGGTTGGCTCTCCGAGCGCTGGCCGAGCTTCATCATCATCATTCTCACCGATGTGTGGATCTGGACCCCCTGGTTCACCATCATCCTGCTGGCGGCGCTCCAGGGCCTGCCCAAGGAGCCCTATGAGGCGGCGCAGATCGATGCCGCCAGCAAGTGGGGCATCTTCACCCATGTCACCTTGCCCCTGCTGCGCCCGGTGATCGCCGTGTGCGTGCTGATCCGCGCCATCGATGCGTTCCGCACCTTCGACCAGGTGTGGGTGCTCACCGGCGGCGGGCCGGCGCGCAGCACCGAGGTGTTCTCCGTCTATGCCTATGTGGAGGCGTTCGTGAATCTCGATCTCGGCCGCGGCGCCGCGGCGGCGGGCGCAGGCGCCATCATCATGCTGGCGGTTGGTCTCGGCCTCTATGCCATCGTCAACCGCGCCATGGAGGTTTCCCGATGAGCCTGTCGCTCGCCGTCTCCTCCACCGGCCCCCGCGCCCAGGCGGGCGGCTTTCTGGGCCTGCTCGGCGTCGCCGGCCGGCGGGTGTTCTTCGCGCTGGCGGTGGTCGCCATCCTGCTGATCTTCATCGGGCCGGTCGCGATCCTGCTGCTCACCTCGGTGCGCCCGCCCTCGGGCGTGTATTACATCTGGCGCGGCTGGGAATTCACGCTCGACAATTTCGCCGAGGTGCTGGCGCAGCCGGTCGTGCTGCATTCCATGTGGAACAGCTTCGTGCTGTCCTCCATCGCCACCGTCGCCTCGCTCGGCGTGACCGTGGGCAGCGGCTACATGCTGTCGCGCTTCACCGGGCCCATTCAACGCAGCTGGTTCGGCATCATCTATGTCTTCCGCACCGTGCCCTACATCTCCTGGGTGCTGCCGCTCTATTTGGTGACGACCAATCTCGGCATCTACGACACCTATCTCGGCCTGCTGCTGCCGCACGTGGCGGTGCATGTGTGCTTCTTCTCCTGGATCATGAAGGGCTTCTTCGACAGCATCAGCCCCTCCATGGAGCATGCGGCGCTGATCGACGGCTGCACCCGCTGGGGGGCGTTCCGCCGGGTGGCGCTGCCCTCGGCCATGCCGGGCATCGCCGCGCTCGCCATCCTGTCCTGGCTGTGGACCTGGAACGAGTTCCTGTTCGGCCTCATCCTCACGGCGCAGCGCACGCCGGTGATCACCGTCACCATGGCGCAGTTCGTCACCGAGACCGGCACCGAATGGCACCTCATGAGCGCGACCGCCGTGCTCGCCATGCTGCCGGCGCTGCTCATCACGATCTTCGGACAGAAATACGTCGTCCGCGGCCTGCGCATGTAGCCGAACGGACGCATCAGGGAGGATTTTTCCAATGGCCGAAGTCATACTGAAAGATGTCTGCAAGACCTACGGCTCGCTGCATGTGGTGAAGGACGTCAGCCTGCACATCCAGGATCGCGAATTCCTGGTGCTGGTGGGCCCCTCGGGCTGCGGCAAGTCCACCACGCTGCGCATGGTCGCGGGGCTGGAGGGCATCAGCACCGGCACGATCCAGATCGGCAGCACGGTGGTGAACGACCTGCCGCCGAAGGACCGGGACATCGCCATGGTGTTCCAGAATTACGCGCTCTACCAGCACATGACGGTCTACGACAATCTCGCCTTCGGCCTGCGCAACCGCAAGGTTTCCGAAGACAAGATCAAGCAGGAGGTGATGCGGGCCACCGAAATCCTCGGCCTCGGCCCGCTGCTGGGGCGCAAGCCGCAGCAATTGTCCGGCGGCCAGCAGCAGCGCGTCGCGCTCGGGCGCTGCATCGTGCGTCACCCGCAAGTGTTCCTGTTCGACGAGCCGCTGTCCAACCTCGACGCCAAGCTGCGGGCGCAGATGCGGGTGGAGCTGAAGCGCCTGCGCGAGCGGGTGGAGACCACCTCCATCTATGTCACCCACGACCAGGTGGAGGCCATGACGCTCGGCGACCGGGTGGTGGTGATGAAGGACGGCTGCATCCAGCAGGTGGGCACGCCGCTCGACATCTACAACCGGCCGAAGAACCGGTTCGTCGCGAGTTTCATCGGCGCGCCCGCCATGAACTTCCTGCCGGTGGATATCGTCCAGAAGGGCGATTTCTTCCACGCCGAGGCGCAAGACTTCTCGATCCGCCTGCCGCCGCAGCGCGCCGCGATCTTCGCCCGAACCAACCGCCGCCCGGTGACGCTCGGGGTGCGGCCGGAGCAGGTGTGCTTCGGCCCGTGCCCGGCCGGGCATGAGACCGCCTTCTCCGCTCCCGTGGAAGTCACCGAGCAGCTCGGCGCGGAAATGGTGATCGGCGTGCGCGCCGGCGACACGCTGATGATGGCCTCGCGCATCGCGCCCGAGGCGCCCATCGCCGTGCACGACCATGTGCCGCTCTGGCTCGACCCGCGCGGACTGCATTTCTTCGATCGCGAGAGCGAGGAAGCCATCAACTGACGGGCAGTTCCGAGCGACCGCGTCCCGCCGCATTTCTTCTGACCGAGGACCAAGACATGACTGTGATGCACGCCAAGGTTGGCGACAAGGTGAAGTTCTCCAAGACCGTCGGCGAAAGCGACGTCTATCTGTTCGCCGGTCTCACAGGAGATCTTTCCGGCAATCACGTGGACAGCGAATTCATGAAGAATTCGATGTTCGGCCAGCGCATCGCCCATGGCGCGCTGCTGGTGGGCTACATGTCCACCGCCTCCACGCGCATGATCGAGAAGAGCCTGGAGCAGGGCATCGATTCGACCCCGGTTTCGCTCGGCTATGACGGCATTCGCTTCGTGAAGCCGGTGTTCTTCGGCGATACGATCCTCGTCACCTACACCATCGCCGAAGTGGATGCCGAGCGCCGGCGCACGCTCGCCCAGGTGGATGTCACCAACCAGCGCGGCGAGACCGTCGCGGTCGGCAAGCACCACATGAAATGGACGCAGAACGCGCAGACCGCAGAGCGGGCCGCGTGATGGCCGAGGGTGAACAGGCAAGGCCGCTAAAGGGTCGCGCAGCCATCATCACCGGCGGCGGGGCGGGCATCGGGCGCGCCATCGCGCTGCGCCTGGCGGCGGACGGGGCACGCATCGGCGTAATCGATCTCGATCCGCAGGCGGCGGCGCAGACCCGGGATCTGATCCTCGGCGCCGGCGGCGAGGCGGCATCCGCGCGCGGCGATGTCGCCGAAGCGCAGAGCATCGGCGATGCCATCCATGCCCTGCGCGATAGCCTGGGCGGGCTCGACGTGCTGGTGAACAATGCCGGCATCATGCGCCTCGGCGCCATCGCGGACCTGCCCAAGGCCGAATGGGAGGCCATGTTCCGCATCAATGTGGACGGCATCTTCCACGCCTGCCAGGCGGCGGTGCCGCTGCTCGCGCAGGCGGGAACCGGGCGCATCATCAACATGTCGTCCTGGCTCGGAAAATCCGGAAAGGCGTTCTACGGCGGCTATTGCGCCACCAAGTTCGCCATCCTCGGCCTCACCGAGAGCCTGGCGCTGGAGCTGGCGCCGCGCCGCATCACGGTCAATGCCATCTGTCCCGGCATCATCACCGACACCGCCATGCGGGCGCGCGGCGAGGAAGACGCACTCCAGCTCGGCCTTGAAGGGTCCGACAAGCGCGTCGCGGCAATCCCTCTTGGCCGGCTCGGCGTGCCGCAGGATGTGGCGGGCGTCGCCGCCTTCCTGGCCTCCGACGCGGCCGCCTACATGACCGGGCAAGCCCTCACCGTCGCCGGCGGCCTCTGGCGCCACTGAATTTCGCTCGAACCTCCACAGGAGTGCTGAACATGCCCCGTTTCAAGGATTACGTGCCCCACGGCGTCATTCCCGCCACGCTTCTGGCGGTGAACGAGGATTTTTCCATCAATGAGGGCGAGACCCGCCGCCACCTGCGCGATGTCGCGGTCGTGGACGGGCTGTCCGCCATCACGGTGAACGGCCATGCCTCCGAGGTGCATGCCTGCACGTTCGAGGAGCAGAAGCGCATCCTCGCCGTTTCGCTGGACGAGATCGGCGCGCGCCTGCCGCTGATTTCCGGCGTCTATGCGGACGGCACGGCGGAAGCCGCGCGCCTGGCCCGCATGGCGGCGCAGGAAGGCGCCTCCGCCCTGCTGGTGTTCCCGCCGAACACGCTCTCCATGGGCGGCCACCTGCGGCCGGAAATGGCGATCGCCCACTACAGCGCCATCGCCGACGCCGCACCCGACCTGCCGATCATCTGCTTCGCCTATCCGGAAGCCTCCGGGGTTCACTACCCGTTCGACACCTTGCTGAAGCTGTTCGAAAAGGTGCCGAGCATCCGCGCCATCAAGGATTGGTCCAACAATCCCATGCTCCACGAACGCCACATCCGCACCTTCCAGGCGCTGGCGCGGCCGGTGAATGTGCTGACCACGCACTCCTCCTGGCTGATGGCCTCGCTGACCATGGGCTGCAACGGCCTGCTCTCCGGCGCCGGCAGCGTGATCCCGGATCTTCAGGTGGCCCTGTGGCGGGCGGTGCAGGACGATGATCTCGCGCTCGCGCAGCAGATCAACGACCGCATCTATCCGCTCGCCCAGGCCTTCTATGCGCCGCCGTTCCTCGACATGCACAACCGCATGAAGGAATGCCTCGTCATGCTCGGCCGGCAGGAGCGCGCGGTGGTGCGCCCGCCGCTGATGAAGCTGCCGCAAGCCGAACTCGATCGCCTGCGCCGGGCGCTCACCGAGGCGGGTGTCACCCGCGAAGGTGCCCTTGACAGAGCTGCGTGAGCGCATGCGACCTTGCCGGCCAAGGCGCTCTCCCGCGCCTTGGCCGGCAAGACTTTTTTCAGGCGAGGAAACCATGGGTCGGTTGAGCAACAAGTATGCGGTCATCACCGGCGGCGGGTCCGGCATCGGGGCGCGGGCGTGCCTGCTGTTCGCGCAGGAAGGCGCCCATGTGACGGTGGTGGATCGCGACGAGGCCGCGGCCTTCGCCACCGCAACGCGGATCATGCAGGACGGTGGCGCGGCCCATGCGGTGCGGGCCGATGTCTCGAATGCGGCCGACATGCGCGCCGCCATCGACGGTATCGTGAGCGCGCGCGGTCGCATCGACATCCTGGTGAACAATGCGGGCTACGGCATTCCCGGCAGCGTGGTCGAGACCGAGGTGGAGGATTTCGACGCGCTCATGGCGGTGAACGTGCGCGGGGTGTTCCTCGGCTGCAAATACGCCATTCCCCATATGGTGCGGCAGGGCGGCGGGGTGATCGTGAATACCGCGTCGGCGGTCTCCACCGTCGGCATCCGCGACCGGGCGGCCTATGTCACCTCCAAAGGGGCCGTCGCGGCGATGACACGGGCCATGGCGCTCGACCATGTGGACCAGGGCCTGCGCATCAATGCGGTGGCGCCCGGCACGATCGAATCGCCGTTCTTCGACGAGATGTTCCGCACCAGCCCGGACGCCGCGGCGCTGCGGGCCGGCCTTGAAGGGCGCCAGGCCATGAAGCGGCTCGGGCGGCCGGACGAGATCGCCAACGCGATGCTGTTCCTCGCCAGCGACGAATCCAGCTTCTGCACCGGCACCCTGCTGGCGGTGGATGGCGGCTGGACCGCCCAATAGGCGCAGGCGACGGTCGCCGACGGCCGTTCGACCCGCCCCACGGGAGGGATAAATGATCACCTCTGTGTGATCGCCCGGCCGGGTTTGTCTCCCAAATGGCACCCACGGACCCGCCGCCGCCAGCCGACGCAAGGGTTGCGGCGGCATGGGCCGCCGGGCAGAAGCCAGGACATTGCGTCCCGCGCAAGCCATGCAAAATTGTGCCTTGTGCGCAACGGGACGCAAGGGCTCTTTTGCGTCAGCCGCAGGCTCCGCGCCGGCGCCATATCCATAAGCCTTTGAATTGAAGCGCCCGTTCCTGCGTTCGATGGTCGCGTCCGAGCCTTTGGGTGCCGGCGACATACCCCCGTTTTCGAACCGGGTTCGGGCGCCCCGATTTCGCGAGCCCAGATCGCCGATGTCCGTCCAAGTTCCCCAGAGCCACCGCGTCTATCTTGTCGCGTCCATCCTGCTCAGCACGTTCATGGTGGCCATCGAATCGACCATCATCGCCACCGCCATGCCGAGCATCGTCGGGCAGTTCGGCGGGTTTGGCCATTACAGCTGGGTGTTTTCCGCCTTCCTGCTGGCGCAGACCACGACGACGGTGATTTACGGGAAGCTTGCCGACATTTTCGGCCGCAAGCCGGTGCTGATCGGCGGGACGCTGCTGTTCCTTGTCGGTTCGCTGTTGTGCGGCTTTGCCTGGTCCATGTTTTCGCTGGTGGTGTTCCGCCTCCTGCAAGGCATCGGCGCGGGAGCGATCCAGCCGCTGACCATCACCTTGGTGGGCGATCTCTATCGCCTGGAAGAGCGGGGCCGGGTGCAGGGAATGCTTGCCAGCGTATGGGCCGGCTCGGCGGTGGTGGGTCCGCTCGTCGGCGGCCTGCTGGTGGATTATGTCTCCTGGGCCTGGATCTTCTGGATGAACCTGCCCATCGGCCTTCTCTCGGTGGCGGGCTTCGCCTTCTTCCTGCACGAGAAGGTCGAGGCCCGGACAACGAAGATCGATTATCTCGGCGCCGGCCTGTTCAGCGTGTCCATCGCTTCCCTGCTGATCGTCCTGAGCGAGACCGATGGTGCGCTCTCGATCATGGCGGGCTTCGGAGCGCTGTTCGTCGTGTTCGGCCTGCTGTTCCTGTGGCAGGAGCGGCGCGCGGCCGAGCCGATCATCTCCTTTGATCTGTGGAAGCGGCGGCTGATCGCCACCTGCAACATTACCGCGCTGCTGGTGGGCATCCTGCTGATCGGCCTCACCACCATCCTGCCGCTCTATGTCCAGGGCGTGCTCGGCTATTCGCCGATCGTCGCGGGGATGGCGCTGACCATGCTGATCCTCGGCTGGCCGCTGGCGGTGAGCCAGTCGATGCGCCTATACCGCGTGTTCGGCCTGCGCCGGGCGCTGCGGGGGGTGAGCCTGATGCTGCCCGCCGGGTGCGCGATCCTGCTGTTTTTGACGCCCACGAGCCACCCGGTGCTGGCTGGCATCGGTTCCTTCGTGGTCGGCATCGGCATGGGCACCACGAGCTTCACCTGCATCGTGCTGATCCAGGAGAGCGTGGAATGGTCCATGCGCGGCAGCGCCACCGCCTCGAACATCTTCGCGCGCAGCCTTGGCAGCGTGCTTGGCGCCACCGTGGTGGGCGCCATGGTCAATCTCGGCCTGCTGCATTTCTCCAGCACCGAACTGGCGCAGCGGGTCCACGAGGTGCTCAGCCAGACCACCGGATTGCTGGCGGTGCATGACGATGCCGCGGTCATGGCGGTGTTCGAGCGGGCCTTGCATGCGACCTTCTGGGGCGTCTTCCTGGTCGCGCTCCTGACCGCGGCCGTGACATGGCTCATCCCCGTCCAAGTGGCGGCGGGAGACGCGCCGGAGCCGCATTCCGCAGCGCAGGATCTTGCCTTCGTTGCCGCCACCACGGTCATTCATCCTGCGGCCGACTCGCGTCGTTGTGTATTGTCGCCCACGCGCCACTTAATTGCGCTCAGACTAATAGAGGCGCGTATGGAGATCCGCCAATTCCGTTACTTCGTCGCCGTGGCGGAGCACCTCCATTTCAGCCGGGCGGCCGAGCAACTCGGCATCAGTCCGCCCTCCATGACCAAGCAGATCCAGGAGATCGAGCGCGAGCTGGGGGTACGATTGTTCCAGCGCACCAAGCGCTCGGTGCACCTGACGAGCGCGGGCGAAATCTTCCTCGACGATGCGCGCCGGGTCATCCAGCAGGCGGAGCGGGCGGAAGAGATGGCCCGGCGCGCCGGGCGCGGAGAGCTCGGCCGCATCGAACTGGGCTATGTGGCGTCCACCGCCTATGCCGGGGTTTTGCAGCAGCAGGTGGCGAGCTTCCGCGCCGCCCATCCGAGCGTGGAGGTGAATTGCCGCGAGGTCGCCATGGACCTGCTGCCGGAAATGCTGGACGACGGGCGCATCGACGTGGCGTTCCTGCGTCCGCCCATCGCCTATCCGCCGGGAATCCTCTCGGTGACGCTTCTGCGCGACCCTTTCGTGGTTGCGCTTCCCGAGGCGAACCCGCTGGCCGCCCATGACCAGATCGCGCCGGAGGCATTGCGGGGGGAGACCTTCATCCTGCCGGAGCAGGATGCCGGAACACGGGAAGTGGCGCGGCGCGGCAGCTTTGAACCAAAGCTCGGTCCGCGGCCCGGAAGCCTCACCGCCGTGGTGGTGCTGGTGTCGCTCGAGGTTGGCGTCGCGGTCATTCCCAATTCGCTGTTGCGCGCGGTGACCATCGAGCGCGTCACCTATCGCCCGCTGGCGCCGCCGCAGATTCTCTCCGAGATCGCAGTTGCCTTTCGGCGCAGTGAATGGGCGCCGGCCACCCAGGCATTCATCGCGCAGATCCGCAGCGTCGCGCGCACCCTGGCGGCGAAGGGAAAGCCGGTTTGAATTAGGCGCAGGGCAATTATTTTGCGCGTTATTTTCAATTCACAGTAAAAAACTGCAATGGGATAGTTCCTTCAAGGTTCGCCGAACGGATCGCACCCAGGGCCGAACGGCCGGCGACAGGCGTGCCACGGCGCCCCACGGGCGAATGGAGGAACCATGCTCACTCTCGATTTCCATCCCTCGGGCCGCCATTTCCTTCAGATTCCCGGCCCGAGCCCGGTGCCGGATCGTCTGCTGCGGGCCATGAGCTATCCCACCATTGATCATCGCGGGCCGCAGTTCGGCGCACTCGGGCTCAAGATTCTCGAAGGCATCAAGCCCTGTGCCGGGGCGAATGGGTGGCCTGGTAATATGGGCCGAAGATCAACCGGGCATTCCAGCAGATCAAGGCCCTGTTCGACTCCTATCGCGTGACGAAGGATGAGCGCCACGTCACGCGCGGCCGCGCCAACACGCTGCGCCTCGCGCTTTCCGGGCAGATCGGCCGCGGCAGCCTCGCCAGCGTCGAGGTGAAGGGGGTGCTGGACCTCTGCGTCTCCTGCAAGGGCTGCAAGCGCGATTGCCCCACCGACGGGCTGCCGTCACCGGATTTTCGACGTGGCGCGGGTGGACGCCCTCCATGTCGACTGCGTGCTCGCCGCGGCTCTGCGACCTGCCGGTTCCTGAAGCGTCATTTCAGAGGATGTTCAAGAAGATGCCCAAGAGGATGCCCCAGAGCATGTCGACCTCCGCCGCCCGCATCGTTCGTGTCTCGGCCCGTCCCGTGAACGCGCCCCTCTCGCGCCCGCTGCGCACGGCGAGCGGGGTGATGGAAAGCGCGCCGCTGGTGCTGGTCGATCTTGAGACCGACACCGGCCTCACCGGCCACGCCTATGCATTTGCCTATACGCCAGTGCTTCTGGGAGCCCTGACGCAGGCGACGCGGGACGTCGGGCACCTGCTGGAGGGGCAGGAGCTGTTGCCCCATGCGCTGACCCAGGCGCTCCGCGCGCGCTTTCGTCTCGCCGGCACGCCGGGCCTGCTGGACATGGCGCTTGGTGCGCTCGATATCGCCGCCTGGGATGCCCATGCCAAAAGCGCCGGCCTGCCGCTGGTGCGATTGCTGGGCGGGCAGGCCATCGACCTGCCCGCCTACGCCAGCTTCGGAATGGATGGCGCGGACGATCTCTCCCGCGCCTGCGCCATGGCGGTGCAGCAGGGATTCGGCGCGGTGAAGATCAAGATCGGTTATCCGACGGTCGCGGAAGATCTCGCGGTGGTGCGGGCAGTGAAGCGCGCGATCGGCACCGATGTGGCGCTGTTGATCGACTATAATCAGAGCCTCTCCGTGCCGGACGCGGTCCATCGTTGCGGCCTGCTGGATGGCGAGGGGCTCGGCTGGATCGAGGAGCCGACGCGCTACGACGACACCGTCGGCCACGCCCGGATCGCCGCCGAGACGAAGACCGCGCTCCAGCTCGGGGAAAACCTCTGGGGCCCCTCTGCGATCGCCGAAAGCCTCGCCGCCGGCGCTTCCGACCTGATGATGCCGGACCTGATCAAGGTGGGCGGTGTCAGCGGCTGGCTGGCGGCCTCCGCCGTGTGTCAGGCGGCGCGCATTCCGGTGAGCAACCATTTCTTCCAGGAGGCGAGCGTCCACCTCATGGCGGTGACGCCCACCGCCCACTTCGTCGAATATTTCGACCTCGCCGGGCCGGTCCTGCGCACGCCGCTGAGGCTCCGGGACGGCAAGGTGCGCGCCAGCGATGAGCCGGGCCTCGGCCTCGCCTGGAACGAAGAGGCGATCGCCCGCTACGCGGTCTGAGACCCGCGCGACTTCCCGCTCAAGAGACGTCTTCCAGAAAGGTCCCGAGATGAAAACCTATCCGCGCTTCAAAGCCGCCGCGTGCCACGCCGCACCGGTCTATTTCGATACCCAGGCGACGCTGGACAAAGCCTGCGCCTGGATCGAGGAGGCGGCGCGCAACGGCGCCGAGCTGATTGCTTTTCCGGAAGCCTTCATCGCCTCCTTCCCGGTCTGGTCCGGCGTTTGGGCGCCGGTGGATACCCATGAATTCTTCAAGGGCCTCGTCGGCTCGGCGGTGGAGATCGACGGGCCGGAAATCGCCCGCCTGCGGGGCGTCGCCAGGCGCCTCGGGGTGTTCGTCTCCATGGGCATCAACGAAGCCTCCCCCATCTCCGACGGCTGCGTGTGGGACACCAACGTCCTCATCGGCGATGATGGCGCGCTGCTGAACGTGCATCGCAAGCTGGTGCCGACCTATTGGGAAAAGCTCACCTGGGCCAATGGCGACGGCAGCGGCCTGCGGGTGGCGAATACGCGCATCGGCCGCATCGGCGCCCTGGTCTGCGGCGAGAATACCAATGGCCTTGCCCGCTTCACCTTGCTGGCGCAGGGCGAAAACGTCCACATCTCGTCCTTCTCTCCGCGCTGGCCGACCCATCCGCCGGGCGAGGCGGCCTATGATCTGGAAGCCGCCATCCGCCTGCGCGCCGGCGCCCATGCGTTCGAGGGCAAGCTGTTCAACATAGTCGCCTCCGGCTTCCTGCCGCCCGAGGCCATCGACCTCGTCAGCCGCGACAATGCCCGCGTCCGCCAGCTTCTGGAGGAGGCGTCCAAGAGCGTGTCCATGATCATCGGCCCGGACGGTCAGCCCATGGGCGCGACGCTCAAGGACGAAGAGGGCATCGTCTATGGCGACATCGATCTGGAGCGCTGCGTGGTGCCCAAGCAGTTCCAGGACGTGGTGGGCTATTACAACCGCTTCGACGTGTTCCAGCTGACGGTGAACCGGCGCGCCCTGACGCCGGTGGAATTCACCCAGGCCGCCCCGCCGGCCGCAGAAGCCGGAGCTGACATCGTCCTGCCGCCGCATCCGGCGGACGAGCGTCTGCAATAGCGCCCGTCGTCCACAGCCGCGCGCTGTGGTGAAAGGGTCCGGGCGGCTCCTTCTTTGGAGCCGCCTGCCCGGGCCCGCACGAAGTGGGATTTCCGCGGCCGGGGTTTCAGCCGGCCTGCGGCCGCGTCATGAGGGCGGGGTTCACGAGCCGGTCGTAGTCCTCAGCCGAGAGATAGCCGAGGGAGATGGCGGCTTCGCGCGGCGTCAGGCCCGCATCCAGGGCCTTGGTGGTGATCTGGGCCACCTTGTCGTAGCCGATCACCGGATTGAGCGCGGTGACGACCAGCAAGGCGTTCGCCACATTCTCCGCAAGCCGTGCGCGGTCAACGTCGAGATCGGCGATCAGGCGGGACGCGAAGATGTGCGCGCTGTCGGCCAGGATCCGGATCGACTGAAGCACATTGTAGATCAGCACCGGCTTGGCGACGTTCAGCTCGAAATTGCCCGAGGCGCCGGCGGCGGTGACCGTCGCGTGGTTTCCCATCACCTGGAACGCCGCCTGCACCACCACTTCGCCGATGGTCGGGTTGCGCTTGCCGGGCATGATGGACGAGGTCAGCCCGTCATCGGGGATGATGAGTTCGCCGAGCCCGCAGCGCGGCCCCGATCCCAGCAGGCGGATGTCGTTGGCGATTTTCATCATGGAGACCGCGACCACGTTCAGCGCGCCCGAGGCTTCGACCAGCGCGTCATGGGCGGCCATGCCCTCGAACTTGCTGGGATTGGGGGAGAAGGTCACGCCGGCGAGCACGCCGGCTTCCGCGCAGAAGGCGGCATCGAAGCCGACCGGCGCATTGAGCCCGGTGCCCACCGCCGTTCCGCCCTGGGCCAGCACGCACAGGCGGGGCAGGGCGCTTTCGATGCGGGCCATGCCGTTGGCGATCTGGCGCGCGAAGGCATCGAACGCCTGGCCCATGGTCATGGGCACGGCATCCATCAGATGGGTGCGGCCGATCTTGAGCACGTCGGCGAACTCTGCCGCCTTGATGGCGAGTTGGCCGTGCAATTCGGCGAGCGCTGGCAGCAGGCGGGCACGCAATTCCTGCACCGTGGGGATGTGCATCACGGTCGGAAAGCTGTCGTTGGAGGATTGCGAGCGGTTCACATGGTCGTTCGGGTGCACCGGCGCCTTGGTGCCGAGCGGCTGGCCCAGCAGCTCGTTGGCGCGGTTGGCGATCACTTCGTTGGCATTCATGTTGGTCTGGGTGCCGGAGCCGGTCTGCCAGATGCGCAGCGGGAAGTGATCGTCGAAGCGGCCCGCCAGCACCTCGCCTGCCGCCGCCTCGATCGCGTCCGCGAGCGCCGGGTCCAGCACGCCCAGCTGGCGATTGGCGCGGGCGGCGGCGATCTTCTGAAGGCCGAAGGCGTGGATGAGGCCGGCCGGAAAGCGTTCCTCGCCCACGTCGAACACGGCGCTGGCGCGCTGGGTCTGCGCCCCCCAATAGCGGTCGGCGGGAATCTCCACCGGGCCGAAGGCGTCGTTCTCGATACGGGGAGGCTGGGACATGTCGCAAGGGTTCCGCAAGGGGCGGGGAGGCGCGCGGCCTCCCCGGGAGTAATGTTCACAGAGTTGCTTCGGCGGCATCAAGGCGGCTGCGCGCCGTCTCGTCGAACTCGCCGGCGAGCTTGGCCACCACCACGGTCGCGACCGCATTGCCGATCACATTGCAGGTGGCGAGCGCGATGGAAAGGAAGCGATAGACGCCGAAGATCAAGGCGAGCCCGTCCACCGGCAGGATCCCGGTCGCTGTCACGGTTGCCGCGAACACCACAAACGAGCCGCCGGAAACCGTCGCCGCGCCCTTGGAGGTCAGCAGCATGATGGCGAGAATGCCCAGCTCCTGCTCCCAGCTCAACGGCACATTGTAGGCATTGGCGAGAAATACGATGCCCATGGACATGAACAGCGACGTGCCGTCCAGGTTAAAGGCATAGCCGGTGGGCAAGACGAGGCCGACCGTCTGCTTGGAGGCGCCATAGAGCGGTAGCTTTTCCAGCAGGCGCGGCAGCACGCTTTCCGACGACGCGGTGCCGAGCATGATGATAATTTCATCGCGGATAAAGCGCAGCAGATGGAACAGATTGATGCGGAACAGCGCGCACACCGCGCCGAACACGACGATGATGAAGCCGATGATCAGGGCGTAGAAGGCCGCCACGAAATAGGCGAGCGAGATCAGCACCGCCGTGCCGTTCGCGCCCACCGCATAGGCCACCGCACCGAACGTGCCGATGGGGGCGAGCCGCATGATGATGTGGATGAACTCGAAGAAGGCGGTGGAGATGGTGTTCAGCCCGGCCTCGATGGGCGCCCGCTTCTCCGGCTTCAACGCCATCAGGCCGAAGCCGAAGATCAGCGCGATCACCAGCACCTGAAGCAGTTCGCCGCGGGCGAAGGCGCCGAAGAAATTGTCGGGAAAGATGTTCAGCAGGAAGGTGTTGAAGGTGGTATGCGAGCCTTCCGCCGCCTTTGCCGCCGCCGCCGCGCCCTTGGCCGCCGCGGCCGGCGCCGTGATGTGGCCGAGGTTTTTTCCAACGCCGGAAAGGTTGCCGAAGATCAGCCCGGCGGCCAGGGCGATGGTGGAGACGATCTCGAAATAGATCATCGCCAGAAATCCCACCTTGCCGACCCGCTTGATGTCGCCGGCGGCGACGATGCCGACCACCACGGTGAGGAACACCAGCGGGGCGACGGCGGTCTTGATGAGGCGCAGGAAGATGTCGCCCAGAACCTTCAGCGAGGCGCCGAATTCCGGCCAGATGAGGCCGACCCCGATGCCAAGTACCATGGAGACGGCAACCTGGAAGCCGAGGTTGCCCCAGATCGATTTCTTCGTCTTCGCTGCGGTTCCCGGAGGTGGTGAAACCGTGCCGTCAGTGGTTGCCATCGTGGCCCGTGGCGTTCTTGCGATGCCTTGGCGAAATCTGCGCGCATCGCCTCAGGCGGCGTCGCGCTTCGCGGGTGCGGGGGCGGGGCCGGCGAGAACCCGGTCCACCATGGCGCCGGACAGGCCGAGATAATTGGTCGGGTCGCAATGCACCCGGATCGCATCCACGCCGCCCAGCGCCTCGACGATCTCGGGCACCTGCGCCAGCAGATCGGCGAGGTCCTGTCCCCCCTCGATGGCTTTTCGGCACGCGTCATAGACCACGTCGTGGGCGTGCTGGCGGCCGAGCTTGGGCGCCGCCGCCATCATCACCGCCTCGGCGACGATGAGGCCGTGGGTCAGGCCGAGATTGTGCCGCATGCGGTCTTCATGCACCACGAGGCCGGCGAGCATGAATTTCGCGTTCGACAAAGCGGAAGCGGTCAGCAGGAAGCTTTCCGGCAGCGACACCCATTCCAGGTGCCAGGGGCCGGTGGCGCGCTCGAAATCGTGGATCATGCCGTCGAGCATGGTCGCCACGTGCTGGCGCACCGCCTTGGCGGCGGCAAGCATCAGCTCGCTGGAGATGGGATTGCGCTTCTGCGGCATGGTGGAGGAAGCGCCACGTCCCGGCACGAAGGGTTCGGAAACCTCGCCGAACTCGGTCGCCGCCATGAGCATGACGTCGGTGGCGATCTTGCCCAGCGTACCGGTGATGAGGCCGAGCAGGCTCACCGCCTCGGCGATGCCGTCGCGTGCCACGTGCCAGGTGATGGCGGGCTGGGCGAGGCCCAGTTCCTCGCAATACAGGCGCTGCATTTCAAGCCCACCCTCGCCGATCGAGGCCAGGGTCCCGGCGGCGCCGGAGAATTCGCCGAGCAGGATGCGGGGGCGCGCCTGGGCGACGCGCTCGATGTGCCGGTCGATCGAGGAAAGCCACACCGCCGCCTTGTAGCCGAACGTCACCGGCAGGGCCTGCTGGAGATGGGTGCGGCCGGCCATAGGCGTGTCGCGGTATTTCTTCGCCATGTCGGCCAGGATCTCGCGGACCGCCTTCAGGTCGCGGTCGACGATGTCGAGTGCGGCGCGGATTTGCAGGACATTGGCGGTGTCCATGATGTCCTGGGTGGTGGCGCCCCAATGGACGAACCCGCCCGCCGAGCCCGACGCCGCCGCGAGCTGGTGCACCAGCGGCAGGATGGGATAGCCGACGATCTCGGTCTCTTCCCGCAGCTTCTCGAAGTCGATCTGAATGGTCCGGCAGGCGATGTCGATGGCCTGGGCGGCGTCCTTGGGGATGGTGCCGGTGCGCGCCTGGGCGCGGGCGAGCGCGGCTTCCGCCTCCAGATAGCGGCCCACCAGGGCTTCGTCGGTAAAGACCGCCCGCATTTCGGCCGTGCCGAACATGTCGCGGAACAAGGCGGAATCGAAGACCGTGCTGGCCAAGGGGCATCCTCCGAAGGACTTATGTTCGTACATAATTTATTGTACCAACATAAAAGCGGTGTCAATCGTCTGGCTTGACGAAGGCGGCGCCGGTCGGGCTTTCATGAGGTCCCGGAGCAATAAGGAGATTTTCCACCTTGGAGACGCGATACGCCTACGTCGCCCGTGCGCTTGCGGAAGCGATATCCAGCGGTCGCCATCCCGTGGGGTCCTTCCTGCCGAACGAATTCGAACTTGCGGACCAATTCTCGGTCAGCCGCTCCACCGTGCGCGCCGCCATGCGTGAACTGGAGGCCTCCGGTCTCGTCAGCCGCCGCAAGAGCGCCGGCACGCGCGTTGAGGCGGCGGTTCCGGTCAGCCGCAGCGGCGGCTTCGTGCAAGCCCTGGCGACGGTCGAGGCGGTGCAGCAATTCGGCGTGGAGACGGAGCGTCACACCCAGGACGTGGCGGATGTGGTGGCGGACGCGGAACTGGCCCAGAAGCTCGGCTGCAAGCCGGGCCAGCGCTGGCTGCGCATCTCCAGCCTGCGCATCATGCCGGGGGAAGTGTTGCCGATCTGCTGGACCGACGTCTATATCGACGGCGCCTTTTCGGCTGAGGTCCGGGCCAAGATGGCGGGTCACTCAGGCATCTACAGCACGCTGGTGGAAGAGATTTCCGGCCGGCGGATCCGCGAGATCCGGCAGGACATCAAGGCCCGGGGCATTCCCGAGCCGGTCGCCGGTCCCCTGAAGGCGCAGGCCGGCGCCCCTGCGCTCGAAATCCGCAGGCAATATATCCTGAGCCCGCAGGATATGGTGGAAATCTCGATCAGCGTTCATCCCGCCGACCGCTACAGCTATTCCACCCGCCTTACGCGGCAGGAGGCGGGGCCGGCCTGACGGCTTTGTGTTGGGGGCGTCGCACGAAGCGGTCTACAAGTCCGCACATCAGTCCCCACACGATCAGGCATCCGCCATGACAGCACTTTCCATGTACCAGGCTTCGGTTCCGGTGTTCCTGCGCGGGCTCAATGCCCTGCTGGCCGAGCTGGAGAAGGGCGCCGCCTTCGCCGAAGAGCGCGGTTTCAAGCCCGACGCCCTGGCAGGCACCCGCCTCTATCCCGACATGCTCACCCTCGCCGGTCAGGTCCAGCGCGCGAGCGATACCTCGAAAGCCTCCGGCGAGCGGCTGTCCGGCACGCCCGCGCCGAAGTTCGACGACACGGAGACCACCATTCCGGAATTGCTGGAGCGCACCCGCAACACCATCGCCTATCTGGAAAGCCTCGATCCGGCCGCGTTCGCCGGCAGCGAGGCGAAGCCGATCACGGTGCGCACCACCACCTTTGCCGGCGGCGACCGCTATCTGCTGGATTTTGCCCTGCCGAACTTCTTCTTCCACCTCGCCACCGCCCATGCCCTGCTGCGGCATACCGGCGTGGCTGTGGGTAAGCTGGACTATCTCGGCCCCATTCCCGCCTGAGACGTCAAAATCTGAGCGTCGCCTTGGCGGCGCTCAGAGCCTGTAGGCGGTCCGCAATCCGCCCCAATGGCGTCCCGCCACATGGATCGGCACATCCACTTCCCGCATCACCACCACCGCGTGGCCGAGGTCGCGGGCATACACCTGGATCAGTTGCGGGTCGGTGTTGCGGGCCGCGAGCAGGCCCGCGCGATCGTCGAAGATGCGGCGGTTTCGGGCGTGCGCCATGTTCCAGACCCGGTCACCGCGCCGCTGCGGCTGGGCATATTGGGCATTGTGCACCGGCAGATAGCCGTTGATATCCACCGCCGCCGCGAACGAGAGGCTTGCGTCCTCCTTGAGGATCGGTTCCTGGATCGCCGGCAGGATCTGGTCGAGCACCCGTAGGGCGCGCACCTCGTATTGCACGGGATCGCTGCCTTCAATTGGGCGGTAATCGGTGTCGAACAGCGCGTCCAGCGTCAACCGGCCCGTCTTCACGCTCTCTTCCAGCGCGGCCGAGATTGCCGCCGCGCCGCGCTGGGCGCGGGCGATGATGGTTTCATAGGATTTCGCCACCAGGGCCAGCTGGGCCGTGACGGCGGGCGCGCCGACCTCATCGAACGCCAGATGGCAGCCGAGTGGGCTGAGGCCCGCCACACGGCAGGCGAGGGGCGAGAGCCCGGTCAGTTCCAGCGTACACGCCTGCCCCGGACGCAAGGTGCCGTCCTGCAACGCCACCAGGGCTCCGCCGAGGGAGAGGTCCACGGTCTTCATGCGCAAATTCGTGGCGCCGGCGATGATGCGGCCGGGGATCTCCACCGGCCAGCGCGGATGCCGGCGGCGGTTGCCCATGGGAGTCTGGCGCAGCACCGTGAGGAGGTGGCGCGCCATGTCCTCGGCGCCATGGCCCATGGCGTCGCTCGCGGCCTCGATGGTCGCGCCGATGGCAGCGGCTTCGGTTGTGGCGGCGCGGATGGAGCGGGCGCCCGCATCGACGTCGTCGGCGAAGCTGCGCGCCAGGGCGGCGGCGCGGCCGATATCGGCGATGCTGTCGGCCTGTCCCGCGACCGCGTCGGCGACCGCCGAGGCGACGGGGCGGATTTCTCCCACCGCTTCAATAACTTGGCTCACTGCGCCCGTGCTGGTTTCAGCGGCCCGCATGAGGCGGTCGATCTTGGCGCCGATCTCGCCGGTGGCGCGGTGGGTGGCGGAGGCGAGGCCCTTGACCTCGCTCGCCACCACGGCGAAGCCGGCGCCTGCCGCTCCGGCCCGGGCGGCCTCGATGGAGGCGTTGAGGGCGAGCAGGTTGGTTTGCCCGGCGATGTCGGCGATCAGCGACACCACGGCCTTGATCTCGCCGATGGCGGAGCGCAATTCGACAATCGCGCCAGAGGCTTGGGATGCCGCCTCGCCGGCGCGGGTGGCGAGTGTGTCCGAGGTGTGCGCCTGCCGGCCGATCTCGTCATTGGTTGCGGCGAGGGCGGTCAGGGCGCCGGTGAGCTCCGCCGCGCTGGTCCTGGCCTGTTCGGTCTTTCCGGCGAGACGGTCGCTGTCGTGGCGGATGGCCTCGGTGCCGCGCACGCCGTCGGCACAGGCGCCGGCCATCTGCGCGGCGGTCTCGGCAAGGCGCGTGCGGGCGCGATGAATATCAGCCTCGACCAAGCAGATGAGCGGATCGGAGGTCACGGGCGCAGGGGCGGTTTCAGGGGGAGGGGGCGCGATGTCGAGCGGGCGGACGGGTGCGTCCGCGTCCGGTGAAAGCTTGCGGAGCAAGGCCCCAAACATCGCATGCCCCTTCTGCGCCAGGAAACGCCGGGACCAGGGAGCGGGCTGGCTCACGGGATCGCCGACGATGATCGCCCGGATTGTTCAGGGGTGGGCTTGCGTGGACATTGCACGGCGCCATTCGGCGCCAAAGATTTAGTTAAGCCATTGCCTGTGTTTGCTTTTAGGCGAACCGCGCGGTTCGCGTTTTCGCGAAGCGGCCTAGCCGAAGCGGCCGGTGATGTAGCGCCGGGTGCGCTCGTCCTCCGGGTTTGTGAAGATCTGTTGCGCCGGACCAAATTCGATGATCTCGCCGAGATACATGAAGGCCACGTATTCGGACACGCGCGCCGCCTGCTGCATGTTGTGGGTGACGATGACGATCGTATAATCAGTCTTCAATTCGTCGATGGTCTCCTCGATCTTCGCCGTTGTCAGCGGATCGAGCGCGGAACAGGGTTCATCCAGAAGGATTACCTCCGGTTTTACCGCGATGGTCCGCGCGATGCACAGGCGTTGTTGTTGGCCGCCGGAAAGGCTGAGCCCGCTTTGAGGGAGGATGTCCTTGACCTCTTCCCACAAAGCGGCCCGCCGCAAAGCGTCCTCGACCCGGCCATCTAATTGAGATGGCGAGAGTTCTTCGTTCAGCCGCATGCCCAGGGCGACATTGTCATAGATCGACATGGGAAACGGGGTCGGCTTCTGGAACACCATGCCGATCTTTGCCCGCAACGCAATGGGATCGACCGCATGGGACAAGATATCCTCGCCGTCCATGAAGACGGAGCCGGTGACATGCTGGTCATGATATAAATCATACATGCGATTAAGGACGCGCAGCAGCGTGGATTTTCCACAACCCGACGGGCCGATGAAGGCCGTGCCCTTGTGCTTATATATGGGAATGCTGATGTCCTTCAACGCCAACTCCTTCCCATAATGGAAGTTGACATGGCTGATCTGAAGCTTTGACTCCAATTCGGCGCTCGGTTCGGGCGCCGGAGGCATCGACTTCACTATGGCATCGAGCGAGGACAGGGGTCCGGGGACCGCTGTCGGGAAAACCGGGGGACGGGCGTGTGAAGACATGATTTCAATACCATCACGGGTTCTGGCGCAAAGAATACCCCGCGCTCCGCCCCGATGTCTTTGCGCCATGTCACGTCATAAAAATGCAACATAATGACGTTGCTTCACCGCTTCTCACTTGAATTTCCGACGCATTAAGCCTCTTCAACGTGCGATTTCGCCCAATATTCGGCGCACAAGATTTCGGCAAGCCGAAGTTTACGGAAATCCGCGGTCATGTTGCCGATTTCGGCGCGAGGCACGCGATCGCCGCGTCCCAGGCCGCGAGGCGGGCGCCGCGGGCCGCTTCGCTCATCTGCGGGGTAAAGCGCCGGTCCAGCCGCCAGCGCGCGGCGAACGCCTCCGGGGCGGGGAAGAGGCCGCAGCCGAGGCCGGCGAGATAGGCCGCGCCCAGCGCCGTGGTCTCCTGCACCACCGGCCGGTCCACCGGCGCGCCCAGCAGATCGGCGAGCCGCTGCATGGTGTAGTCCGAGGCGCTCATGCCGCCGTCCACCCGCAACACGGTCGCCTCGCCTTGCCCGGTCCAGTCGGCGCGCATGGCGGTGAGGAGGTCCACGGTCTGGAAGCACACGCTCTCCAGCGCCGCGCGGGCGAGTTCCTTCGGGCCCGTGGCGCGGGTGAGGCCGAACAAAGCGCCGCGCACGTCGGGCCGCCAATGGGGCGCGCCGAGGCCGACGAAGGCCGGCACCAGGATCACGTCCTGCTCGGGATCGGCGGCGGCGGCGAGCGCACCGCTCTCGCGCGCATCCGCGATCACGCCGAGTCCGTCGCGCAGCCATTGCACGGCCGCCCCGGCGACGAAGATCGCGCCCTCCAGCGCATAGGTGCGGTGCCCGTCCAATTGATAGGCGATGGTGGTGAGCAGGCGGTTGCGCGAGGCGACCGGCGTGTCCCCGGTATTGAGCAGGGCAAAGCAGCCGGTGCCATAGGTGGATTTCACCATGCCCGGCGAAAAGCACGCCTGCCCCACCATGGCCGCCTGCTGGTCTCCCGCCACGCCGCAGATGGGGATGGCGCCGCCGAACACAGCGGGGTCCGTGGTGCCGAACAGGCCGGAACTGTCGCGCACTTGAGGGAGCAAAGCGGCGGGCACGCCGAACAGGGCGAGGAGGTCTTCGTCCCAGGCGCCGGTATGGATATCGAACAAAAGGGTGCGGGCGGCATTTGTGGCGTCGGTGGCATGCACGCGGCCGCCCGTGAGGCGGTGGAGCAGGAAGGCGTCCACCGTGCCGAAGGCGAGTTCGCCCCGTTCCGCCCGCGCCCGCGCGCCGGGCACCTCATCGAGCATCCAGGCGATCTTGGTGGCGGAGAAATACGGATCGATCAGCAGGCCGGTCTTCGCGCTCACCATCGGCCCAGCGCCTTCCGCCTCCAGGCGGGCGCACAGCGGGGCGGTGCGGCGGTCCTGCCAGACGATGGCGCGGTGGATGGCCTCCCCGGTCGCGCGATCCCAGATCAGCGTGGTCTCGCGCTGGTTGGTGATGCCGATGGCGGCGATATCGCCCGCCCCCGCGCCAGCCTGCGCCAGGGCCGCGCGGCACACCTTGAGCGTGGTGTTCCAGATGTCCTGCGCCTCCTGCTCCACCCAGCCGGAGGCAGGATAATGCTGCGGCACTTCCTCCTGCGCCATGGCGGCGATGGAGGTGTCGGGACGGAACAGGATCGCCCGCGAGGAGGTGGTGCCCTGGTCGATGGCGAGGATGTAGGTGGCCATGTGCGCTCCCCCGGGGTCTTCTGGTTCCCGCGAAACTAGGCGACTCGGGGCGATGGAGCCACCGCCCTGCGAGGCGCGCCGCCGCTGCATGGGTGGGAACGCGCGGGGGTGCGCTCCCTCCCCCCTTTGCGGGGGATGGGTGGGCGGGGGTGAGGTGCGGCAAGCCCGCCATCGCCCGGTCAGGCGGAGAGAGACCCCCTCCCTGACCTCCCCCGCAAGGGGGGAGGGGACGCGGCACCTGGTGGATGTCTTCAGCGGGAGAGGCGCCGCCCCTGCCGTCGTAGGAGTCTTTCAGAGGCGAGGCGCCGCCGCTGTCTGTCGTCGGAACGCGACGGGCCTTCTCCCTTCCCCCTTGCGGGGGAGGGGTGGGGAGGGGGGTCTGGTGCCGCGAACACCACCATCGCCTGGACAGGTGGAGTGATACCCCCCATCCCTAACCTCCCCCGCAAGGGGGGAGGGGCGCGGCGCGTGGTGGATGTCTTCAGCGGGAGAGGCGCCGCCCCTGCCGTGCAGCAGAAACTCACGCACCCCGCCGCGCGATCATATAATGCTCCAAGGCCGACGCCTGCTCGGGCGACAGGTGCAGGCCGAGCTTGGAGCGGCGCCAGAGGATGTCGGCGGCGCAGCGCGCCCATTCCGCGTCCATGAGATAATCCACCTCGCGGGCGTAGAGGTTCGCGCCGAAGCATCGGCCGAGGTCGGCTGGCGTGGCGACCCCCTCCAGCAGGCGATCAACACGGGTGCCATAGGCGCGGGCGAGGCGGCGCAGCAGGGCGGGGTCCAGGGCGGGATGGCGCCGCGCGAACGCCCCCACCAGGGCATCGAACCGCGTCTTCTCGAAATCGCCGCCGGGCAAAGGCGCGGTTGCGGTCCAAGGGCGCGCGTCGCGCAGGGGGGCGGGCAGATGGGCGTGCAGCTTTTCCAGCGCGCTTTCCGCGAGCCGGCGATAGGTGGTGATCTTGCCGCCGAACACGCTCAGCACCGGCGCGGCGTCGTGCGGGGCATCGAGCACCAGCACATAGTCGCGGGTGGCCTCCTGCGCCTTGCTCGCGCCGTCGTCATAGAGCGGGCGCACGCCGCTATAGCTCCACACCACGTCGCCGGGCGCGACGGGCGTGGCGAAATACTCGCTCGCCGCCGCGCACAGATAGGCGATCTCGGCCGGGCTCGCGCGCACATCCTCGGGCAAGCCGGCATAATCCTGGTCCGTGGTGCCGATCAAAGTGAAATCGCCTTCGTAGGGGATGGCGAAGATGATGCGGCCGTCGGCATTCTGGAAGATGTAGCAGCGGTCATGGTCGAACAGGCGCGGCACCACGATGTGGCTGCCTTGCACCAGCCGCACATGGGCGCGCTCGTGCAGGTTCAGCGTGTCGAGCACACGGGACACCCACGGCCCGCCGGCATTCACCAGCGCCCGCGCGCGCACGGTCTCCCGCATGCCATCACGCTCAGTCTCGATCACCCAGAGCCCGTCGGCGCGCACCGCGCCGATGACCCGCGTGCCCGGCCGGATGTCGGCGCCGCGCTCCTGCGCATCGCGGGCGTTCAGCACCACGAGGCGGGAATCCTCCACCCAGCAGTCGGAATATTCGAACCCGCGGGTGAGATCGGCCCGCAGCGGCGCGCCGGCCGGGTCGCGCTTCAGGTTCAGCATGCGCGAGGGCAGCAGCAGCTTGCGGCCGCCGAGATGGTCGTAGAGGAACAGGCCGAGCCGCAGCATCCAGGCCGGGCGCAGGCCGGGCAGATAAGGCAAAACGAAGCGCAGCGGCCAGATGATATGGGGGGCGAGGCCCCACAGGATCTCGCGCTCCCTCAGCGCCTCGCGCACCAGGCGGAATTCGTACTGCTCCAGATAGCGCAGCCCGCCATGGATCAGCTTGGTGGAGGCGCAGGAGGTGCCGCAGGCAAGATCGCCCTGTTCGAACAGCACCACCGATGCGCCGCGCCCCGCCGCGTCGCGGGCGATGCCGCAGCCATTGACCCCGCCGCCGATGATGGCGAGGTCGAAGGGAGGAGCGGCCGCGTCCATGGCCGGGCGGCGATCAGCGGGCGACGTCGATGACGATGCGTCCGCGCACCTGTCCGGCCAGGATCTCCTGCGCCAGCTCGGGCAGGCGCGACATGGGTTCGACCCGCGTCATGGCGGCGAGTTTGTCCCGGTCGAGGTCGCGGGCAAGGCGCGCCCAGGCGTTCGCGCGCCGGGCGGCGGGTGCCATGACACTGTCGACGCCCAGCAGCGCGACGCTGCGCAGGATGTGGGGCAGCACCGTGCCCGGCAGGTCGGCCCCGCCGGCAAGGCCGCAGGCCGCCACCGCGCCGCCATAGACGGTCTGCGCGATCACGTTCACCAGGGTCGTGGAGCCGACCGAATCCACCGCCCCCGCCCAGCGCTCCTTCTGCAGCGGCGCGCCCTTCTCGGCGAGGCTCGCCCGGTCGATGAAGGCGCTGGCGCCGAGGCCGGCGAGATAGTCATGGGTCTCGGGCCGGCCGGTGGAGGCGGTGACGCTGTAGCCCGCCTTCGCCAGCAGCGAAATGGCGGTGGAGCCGACGCCGCCGGCGGCCCCGGTGACCAGCACTTCCTTGCCGCCGGGCTGGATGGCGCCCCAGGCCACGAGCGAATCCACGCACAGCGCGGCGGTATAGCCGGCGGTGCCGATGGCCATGGCATCCTGGAGGCTGAAGGCGTCCGGCAGGCGCACCAGCCATTGGCTCTTCACGCGCTGGAATTGGGAATAGCCGCCCCATTCGGTTTCCGAGAGGCCCCAGCCGTTCACCACCACCTTGTCGCCGGTGCGCCATTCGGGGGAGCGCGATTCCACCACCGTGCCGGCAAGGTCGATGCCACCGACCAGAGGCGGCTTGCGGGCGATGCGGCTCTTGCCGGAGACCGCGAGGCCGTCCTTGTAATTGAGCGTGGAGAAGGCGATTTCCACCAGCACGTCATGATCCGGCAGGTCGGAAAAGGTGAGCTGCTTGAAACTGGCCTTGGGCTTGCCCGCCTCATCCTCGATCACAAGGGCGGTGAAGGTGTCGGTCATGACGCTCTCTTGGCTGTTTCCCGGTGGGGGATTTATGGGCGGCCCGGGCGGCGGGCGCCATCCCCTTTTTTGCGGCCACGCTCTGTTTTTGCGTCGAAAAACGGCCTCGCCGGCCCGCCGTGCGGGTGTGATTTTCTCAAGGTGCAGGCCGTGCGTGCGATTCGGGACGCGAACAAAAGCGCCTCCGGCAGCGGGCGCGGCCGGAGGCGAAGGGGGATGCGGCGTGCGGCGATCAGGGCAGAACGGCGCCCGCCGCGCCGGGCGCGGTCAGCGGCGATCGATCTTCTTGCGCTCCACCTCCGGGAACACCCACATGGCGACCACCATGAAGAGGCCCAGGAACGCGACCGCGTATTTCGGCGTGGTCTGCCCGAGATGGGCTTGCAAGGCATAGCCCGCAGCCGTCACAAGCAGCACGATGATCGAGAGGCCGAACTTGATGTGAAAGGGCATGGCCTTGGTCCTTCGAAGAAAGCTCTTGGTTTTGCGGCGCGCACATCGGTTCTTCAGACCAATTGTGCGCCGATTTGGCTGACCGCGAGCCACACCGCGAGCCCCGCCGCCTGCACGACGAGCAGGGCGGCAAGGCCGCGCCGGCCGTCACGCCATAGGGCCGGCATGGCCTCGAACGGGGCAGGGGCGAACAGCATCACCAGCCCGCCCACCACGATCAGCGTCGTGAGGCGCAATTCGCCATAGCCGAACGCCAGCGTGCCGGCGGCGAGCGCCAGCCACAGGGCGCTGTTGAGCACGATGAGCGGGAGGGCGCCCGACGTGCGGGCGGCCTGCGGGCGGGTGTGCATGGGATACATGCCGCACAGGATCAGGAAGCCGAGGCAGGTGGTGGTCCACAGCAAGGCGAACCACACGAGCGCGGCGACATTGGGCTCGATGGCGCTCATTCGGCGGCGACCGAGCGGGAGGGGGTGGCCTGCGGGCGCGGGGTGCGCGCGGTGCGGCGCATGTTGGTCTTCACGCGGCTGGTGTCATAGCCGTTGAAGATGTGGCCGATCAGCCCGCGGTCGAGGTCGGAGGTGCCGAACAGCCAGTCCATGATGGGGAAGGTAAGGTTCATGTTGCGCTCCATCATGATCGACTGGTCGTGATGGGCGGTGTGGTGGCGGCGGATCGTATTCACGAACGGCATGTTGCGTACGAACCAGCTTTCTTCCACATGGCAGCAGAAGTGCATAAATTCATAGACCAGATAAACCGAGGTGGTGGTGGTGATGAACAGCCAGCCCACGTTCGGCGAGATCAGCCACGACAGGATCACCGCGCCCGGAATGGACATCAAGGTGAAGGTGACGAGGGCATAGGGCGGGAAGAAGGTGACGCGCCAGTCGTGATGATCGGCGAAGCGCATTTCCTCCTCGGTGAAGAATTGGTGATGCATCAGCGTGTGGCGGTTATAGACCGCGCGAAACAACGGAATGCGCGAGGGCCGGTGCATGATGTAGCGATGCAGCGCCCATTCGAAGAAATTGCAGAACAGGAACACCACCGGAACGGTGAACCATTCCCACCATTTCACCGCATGAATATTGGCCGCATACACATAAAGCGCGGTGAAGCCGATGGTGTAGATGATCAGCATATGCAGCCAGCCATTGTACCAGCCGGTGACCCGCTCGCGATAGGTTGCGCGATATTTGCGCTGCCGGTCCGACATAACGCTTTGCGTCAGTTCCATCGGAATCTTCCTTCTCTCGGCTGCGGGATCATCCCTGGCGGGACCGCCGCATCTTGGCTGTTTGATTAACTAATATATGACTAACATATCAGGCGCAAGAGGCGTGTTGAGCCGCTGGCGCGCTTGGGTTTCGCCCGCCGTGCGGGCGCCTCAGGCGGCGACCGCCATCAGCGCCGCGTCGATGTCGGCGGAGGTCATCTCCCATTCATTGGCGAAATTGGCCACCACCTCGCGCATGAAGCCGCGATGCAGGGCGAGCGCCCGCTTGGGATCGCCCAGATGATCGGCCAGAAGCGCGAGCGCGAGCTGGGCCGGCGCCTCGCCTTCATAGCTCCATTCGAAGCCGTCGCGGCTCAGCACCGCGATGTCCTCGCGCACTGGCAGGGGTGCGTCGTCCACGGTAACCTGGACGCCGTCGATGGTGCGATCTCCCCGGTATGTTTTCATTGGCGGATCCCCCTGGATGCAATTGATATCGAACTGATATGTTATAGACTCCTCAGGGCGCCCGCAAGGTGCGGACCCCTTGTCGAACCCAGCAATGGCGCTCTTGCGCACGGGGCAAACAGCATGTTCGCGGTGATTTTCGAAGTCCGGCCCCGCCCCGACCAATGGGAGGCCTATCTCGCCCTGGCGCAGGAGCTGCGGCCGCGCCTCATCGAGATGGACGGGTTTTTGTCGGTGGAGCGTTTTTCCGCGCGCCGCACCCCCGGCCTGCTGCTCTCCTTCTCCCTGTGGCGGGATGAAAAGGCGCTGGTGCGCTGGCGCACCGAGGGACGTCACCACGCGGTGCAGGAACTGGGCCGCACCAAGACTTTCGAGGATTATCACCTGCGCATCGGCGAGGCGGTGAGCGACAGCGCGCACGACACGCCGCCGACGCAGCAGCGCTTCGACGCCACGCAGGTGGGCAGCGCCAAGGGCGTCGGCATCCTGGAGGTGGCGCGCACCGCCTCCGCCGGGGCATTCCTCGGGGAGGAGGCGCTGTCCGCAGTGCTCGCCGGGTCCGGCATCGGCCTTGCGGATTGCGAGATCTACGACAGCATCTACGCGCCCGGCAAAAGCCTGCTTCTGTTCCCGCTGGAAGAGACCGCGCCGCTTCCCGCCTGGGCGCCGGCAGAGGGCGAGGAGCGCCGTGCCTTGCGGGTGCGCATCATCCGCGATTACGGCATGTTCGACCGCCGCGAGGCGCCGCAATATTATCCCGACGCGCCCGCAGGCTGAGATGCGTTTCCCGGCCCAGCGGCGGCGTGCCGGAGCGCCGAGCCGGGATCCAGGGGAAACGCGGCGCAGCCGGCGAACGCGCCACGCGCTTTTCGGGTGGCGCCGCGTATCCGGATTGAAGCGCCTGCGGCGGTTTTTTGCGCTGGGTCCCGGCTCGCGCTCCGCGCCTTCGGCGCTGCGCTTGGCCGGGATGTGCTCCGCGCCTGCGGCGCTGCGCTTGGCTGGGACGCGGGAGGCTCCTGCTACATCTCGATCACGCTGCGGATGGTCTCGCCGCGCTTCAATGCGGCGAAGCCTTCGTTGATGTCGCCGAGCGCGATGCGGCGCGAGATCAGGCCCTTGAGATCCAGCCGCCCCGCCAGCGCCGCGCGGGCGAGGAAGGGGAAATCGCTGTGCGGGCGCGCGCCGCCATAGGAGGAGCGGCGGATGCGCTTTTCCCCCATCAGCGACCCCCAGCGGAACGACACGTCGTGCGCCACGTCGATCTTGCCCAGCCAGATCACCTCGCCGCCCGGGCGTACCGCCTCCAGCGTGGTGCGGAAGGCGATGGGCGCGCCGGCGGATTCCAGCACCACGTCCGCGCCGCGCCCGTTCGTGAGCGTGCGCGCGGCCTCCACCACGTCGCCGGTGCGCGCGTTCACCGTGTGGGTCGCGCCCATGCTTTTGGCGAGCGCGAGCTTCTCCTCGCTGAGGTCGGCGGCGAGGATCTGCTCGGCCCCGGCAAGCCGCGCGCCCTGCACGGCGGCGAGCCCCACCGCCCCGCAGCCGAGCACCAGCACCGTATCGCGGGGCGAAATCCGCGCGACGTTGAGCGCCGCGCCCACCCCGGTCATCACCCCGCAGCCGATCAGGCACGCCTCATCGAACGGCAGGTCGCGCGGCACCGGGATCGCCTGCTGGTCCGGCACGATGCAATAGTCACCGAACGCGCCGAGGAACATCAGCGCGCCCAGTTCCCGCCCGTCGGCGAGATGCGCCTTGGCGCTGCCGTCCAGCGCGCGCGCCTTCGGCCCTTCCGCCAGATAGCCCTCGCACAGGATGGGCAGCGCGCGGTCGCAATAAAAGCAGGTGCCGCAATGGGGATTCCAGGAGAGCACCACATGGTCGCCCACCTT